>NZ_JBFAWC010000009.1:0-378809 GCF_040680155.1 Streptomyces sp. NPDC052114
GGCTCCTGCAGACCGTGGTGGCCGTCGCCGCCGAGAAGAACTCCACCCTCGTCCTGCCCTTCCCCGTGGAGCTCCTGCGCTTCCTGGAACGGGCGTCAGAGCGTCAGGGTGTAGCGGGTCCCCGGGCGCCCGTCGAGCACGATGTCGCCGCGGGGCACGAAGCCGGTGCGGGTGAGCACGGCGTGTGAGCCGGGGTTGTCGAGCGTCGTCGCGGCCCGCAGCCGGGTCAGTCCGTACGCGGTGACGGCGAGGTCGCACACCTGGCGGACCGCGCGCGTGGCGAGGCCCCGCCCCGCGGCCTTCTCCGCGATGCGGTAGCCGAGTTCGGCGCCGCCGTCCGCGACGTCCACGAGGTTCATCCGCCCGACGATCTCGCCCCCGTCGTCCACCAGCACGTGGAAGTGGCAGACGCCCTCGTCCTGTTCGGCGAGGAGAGCGGCGTGCCGTGCGTCGAAGTCACGGAAGTACGCGTCGCCCCGGTCGGGGACCGACGCGGCGAAGTACGCGCGGTTGGCCTCCTCGAAGGCGAGCAGCGCGGGCGCGTGGTCGGCGTGCAGGAGCTGGAGTTCGGGTTCGGGTTCGGGTTCGGGTTCGGTCAAGGAGTCGGGCATGCGGGCACCCTACGAGGGCGCGGCCGACCGCGCGCGATCATTTTCGGGTCGGCCTCGCTCCCCCCTGGGCCGCATGTGGTTACGGCGCCTCGCTCACCGTCCCCGTGACCACCGGCCCCGGCCGCGGCACCGAGGCGCTGTCGAGGACGGAGAGTCGGACCTTCAAGGACTTCTCCGGCTGCTGCGCCGCGCCCTTGAGGGTGGGCACCCGCACGTCGACGCTCCTCTCCCCGGCGGGCACGGTCACCCGCAGCCCCTCGCTCCGCGTCACCTCGGACAGCGGCCGTTCGGGGCGGGGCTCCGCGTGGAACCCGCTGTCCAGCCAGCGCGGGTCCACGTCCAGGGTGGACAGTTCCGCGCCGCCGCCCACCGGCAGGAAGGCGAGGTCGGCGTGCAGGTCCACGTCGACGGGCTCGGACAGCGTCATCCGCCAGGTCAGCGGCTCGCCCCAGGCGACCCGCCCGGCGACGGGTTCGAGGGTCACGTCGGGCATCGGGTCGTCGTCCTGGACCGTCACGCCACCTCGGAAGGAGCCGACCACCGCGCCGTGCACCGGCTTGGCCAGCAGGTGATGCTCGATGTCGTAGCCGAAGCGGGTGTCCCCGCGGACCTCCACCGGCACGTCGACGTCACCGCCGGGCCGCACCGTCACCGTGCGGTGCGTCGCCTCGTCCGTGCCGGGCTTCTGCACGAACAGCCGGACCGTGCCGCTGCCCTGGCCCGAGACGCGCACCGGCACGCGGTAGGTGCGCACGCCGGAGTCGCCCTCCTCGACCGTCAGGCGCCCGATGTCGACGCGCGGCAGCGCGGCGGGCCTCACCTCGGGGGTGCCGGGGCGCCAACCCCAGGCGTCCATCAGCCACGCCTTGCCCGAGCGGGTGCGCGGCGTCAGCTCCACGGTGCTCACCCGCCCGAGGTCCAGCCGCTGCCGGGCCGCCGCCGACAGCGGCACCCGGACCTCTTGCGCCCAGAAGGAGGCCGTCCTGTCGCTGCCCGGCAGTCCGTCGACACGGACCCGCCCGAGTGCGGCCCGGTGGCCCGCGGTGTCGACGAGGGAGACGTCCAGCTCGGTGCCTGTGGTGTTCGGGGGCACGAACACGCGCAGCGCCAGGTCCTCCGCGCCGGCCAGGGAGAACGGGCGCGCCGGGCTCATCCGTACCGGGTCGCCCGGCCGCGACCAGTCCATGGCGACGGCCTGGCGGCCGGTCTCCGGCGAGACCCACCACCGGGAGAAGTGCGGTGACCCCGATGTCCACGGCGTGGTGGTCGGCAGACAGGCGCGGGCGTCGCCGGGACGCTCCTGCGCGCACAGCCGCCCGCCCTCGACCCGGGTCGAGCCGTCCGGCACCAGAGCCGCCGTGCGGTGGGCGCCCACGGCGCTGGTCAGCACCTGCGCGAGGCCCGCCGAAGGAGCACGGCGGCGCGAGCCGTCCAGGAGCGGGCGCGCCCGGTCGTCGCCCGCGACGAACAGCCGGGCCGCCGTCGCCAGGTACGTCGCCCCCGCGGCCTGCTGCTGCTCCACGGTCAGCCGGGTGCGGGTTCCCTTCGAACAGACCGGGTCCGACGGGGGCGAGAAGTCGTCCTCCGCGGGCGCCGTGGCCTGTCCCGGAGTCCACTCGCTGTTGAAGAAGTTGTGGTTGGCGCCGACCATGTACACCGCGCTGTGCAGGGCGGCGCCGCGGCTGACGCCGCGCGTTCCGTCCACGTAGTACTGCCCCGCCAGGTCGGACACGTCGCCGTCGCATCCCGGCAGGATCGTCACGGAGGGCACGTCGGCGACCGGGTTCCGTCCGAAGGAGGTGGGGCCTATGTGCACAGTGCCGCGGATCCTCCAGCGCACCGCGCCGTGGTACCCGTCCACGTCGGACGGCGGCGGGTAGAGGCTGTCGAGCGCGGCCTGGTTGATGCCCTCGCCGCCCCGGGAGTGTCCGACGAGGAGGACCCGGGAGAGATCAGCGGGCGCGACGGCGCGCACCGCCGCCGGGGCGGCGGACCGCTTCCGCGCCCAGTCCGCCCACCTGCCCAGGTGCAGCCGCACCAGCGACGAGCGGGCCTGCTCGCCCACGGCGTCCCCGACGAACTCGTCCTGGCCGTTGATGCCGTTGGCGGAGACGGACACCGTGACGTATCCCTGGGAGGCCAGCAGCTGCTGGGCGTACCGGAAGCCCTCGTGGCTGGGCAGCGGCTTCTTGCCGGGCCCGCAGGGCCAGCTCGTGTCCCTCGGGGGGCCGCCGTAGCAGGTGGAGTGACGGCCGTGCAGGAAGAGCGCCACCGGCCGCTTGCCCGGCGCGTCGGCGGGGCCGACCACTTGGGCCCGCATCTCCACGGGTTCCGCGAAGCCGGGCAGGCGTACCGACGGGAGCGTGTAGGCACCGGTGACGGTGCGGTAGGGGCCCGGTTCCCCGGGGTCGACCTCGTTCGCGGGAGGCGGCGTCGCGGGGCGTGCGGGCACGGCGGGCCGCGGCCTTCGTGCCTCCTCCCGGACGCCGGCCTCGTCGAGCCTGCGCCCCGCGGCCAGGACCTTCAGCTCCTTCGCCGGGCCGACGCGGGCACCGCGCAACGGCAGGCGGAAGGAACGCCGGTCCTGCGTGGCCACGGGCGCCCCGAGCAGTCTGTCCCCGGAGTGGAACTCGATCCGGGCGTCGCCCACCGGGACCGGCTCGCGCGAGGTCCAGACGAGTTCCTGTCCGACGCCCTCGCCGTGCAGCCGCCAGCCCTTCGGCAGCCCGGCGTCGTCGCTGCCGGACGGCGGGGGCGGTGACTGCGCCAGCGACGGCGGTGACTGCGACAGCGGCGCCGGGGCGGACGGGGGCGTCCGCGGCCTGCGCCGCGCCCGGCAGCAGGGCGGCGAACGTGACCAACGCCAACACCACAGCTGTCGCACGGGGAACTCGTCTCACGGTGGCCCTCCTCGTGATCGCTCACATCAGGGCACGCATGCGAACTCAGGTACCCCTCCTGCCACTTCGACGACGAACACGGTTGACCCGGTGTTCCCCCGGGCCGGGCGCGGGTGGCGAGAAACGGCTGTCGGGCGCTGCCGAAGGCTCAGGCCTCTCGCGGCGCGGTCGCCGCCGCCGCCCGGCGCAGCGCCTTGCGGCAGGCCACGATCGCGGGGTGCGTGCTGCGGCCCGCGCGTACCGCCGTGCACAGGCGCCGGGAGCGCCACCCCCTTGGCAGCGGGCCGAGTTCCAGGGTGGGTCCGCGGTCGTTCCACACCAGGTCGGGCAGGAAGGCGACCGCGTGGCCGAGCTCGACCAGGCGCAGATGGAGCAGGAGGTCGGTCGACTCGAAACGTACGTCGGGTTCGAAGCCGGCGGAGCGGCACAGCGCCGTCGCCCACCGCCGGGCCGCGCTGCCGACCGGTTCCATGACCCAGGGGTGGTCGGCGTACGCGCGCAGCGCCTCCTGCGGGTCCGTCCCCCGCGGATCGACCCGGCCTGCGACGGCGGGCGCGGCCAGGCGCAGGGGGTCGTCGCAGAGGACCTCCTGCTGGAGTTCCGCGGGGCGCGGTTCGGGGTCTCCGGGGTACTCCTCCGCGATGACCAGGTCGAAGTCGCGGGCCAGCAGGGCGGGCAGCGCGGTCTCGGCCTCGGCCTGGGTGACGTGGACGCGCAGCGCGGGGTGCGCCTCGCGCAGCAGCGTCAGCGCGGTCGGGACCAGGGCGAGGTTCGCCGTCTGGAACGAGGCGATGCGCAGGGTGCCGGTGAGGCCGGAGAGCGAGGTGGCGATGTCCGCCTCGGCGCGCTCCAGCCGTGCGAGGACGGCTTCGGTGTGCGCGACGAGGATCTCGGCCTGCGGGGTCAGGCGCACCCGCCGCCCGACCGGCTCCAGAAGGGGTACGCCCACCTCCGTCTCCAGTTGCGAGAGCTGCTGGGAGACGGTGGAGGGGCTGTACGACAGGGCCGCGGCGACGGCGGCGAGGGTGCCGCGGTGCTTCAGCTCGCGCAGGAGCCGCAGGCGGTGCAGGTCGAACATCCTCGCCCTTCCGGTCCGTCACCGATTCATCGGCTTCTCTGATCATTATGGGTCGGAAACATGTGCTGGACCGAAGGGAGGCCGGGGCCGCAGGCTGGTCCCGTGATGGATCAAGAGACCGCCTCCGCGCCCGCGTCCGCCCCTTCCGACCCCGCGTCCGCCCTTTCCGAACCCGCCTCCGCCCCGTGCGAGCCCGCGTCCGCTCCCTCCGGCGCCTGGTACGCGCGACCCGCCGCTCGCGCGTGGACCTGCGCCCCTCCCCCGCCGGACGCCTGGCACTTCCACACCTCACTGGCCGGATACGCCCCCACGAAGCTGCACGAACTTCCCGCGCTGGCGCGGGAGTTCGGGGTGTCCCGGGTCTTCGTCAAGGACGAGTCGACGCGGTTCGGCCTGCCGGCGTTCAAGGCGCTGGGCGCGTCCTGGGCGATCGACCGGATCGTGGCACGCCACACGGACGGCTCCTCGGCGGCCTCCGCCGGGACGCCCCTGCGCCTGGTCACCGCCACCGACGGCAACCACGGCCGGGCCGTGGCACGGCTGGCGCGGCGCTTCGGCCGGCGCGCGCTCGTCTTCGTCCCCGACGGCGTGCATCCTTCGGCGGTGGCCGCGATCGAGGGCGAGGGCGCCGAGGTCACGGCGGTGCCGGGGTCGTACGACGCGGCGGTGCGCCGCGCGGCGCAGGCGGCGCAGGCACCGGGATCGGTGCTGGTCCAGGACATGGCGTGGGAGGGGTACGAGGAGATCCCGGCGCTGATCGTCGAGGGGTACGAGACCCTGTTCGCCGAGGTCGACGCCCAACTGGGCGCTGCGGGCGCGCCCTCGCCCGCGCTGGTCGCGGTCCCGGTCGGGGTCGGCTCGCTCGCCCAGGCCGCCGTCACGCACTACCGCGGCCGTGCCGCGTCGGGCCCCGCCTCCGCCTCCGCTTCCGGTGACGCCCCCTCCGCCGTGCTGTCCGTGGAGCCGGTGACGGCCGCCGGCGTGCTGGCCAGCCTTCGCGCGGGCGCGCTCACCACCGTGCCGACCGGCGTCACGACCATGGCCGGACTCAACTGCGGGACGCCGTCCGCGCTCGCCTGGCCCGTGCTGCGGGACGGCCTGGACGCGGCGGTCGCCGTCACCGACGCCGACACCGCGAGAGCCGCCCGCGACCTCGCGGAGCTGGGCGTCTCGTCCGGCCCGTGCGGTGCCGCCTCGCTGGCCGGAGTGCGGGCCGCCCTCACCGGCGGGGATGCCGCCGGGCGCCGTGCCGCGCTGGGCGTCGGGCCCGCCTCGACGCTCGTCCTCGTCAGCACCGAGGGGGCGGACGCGAACCCCCAAGCGTGAAGGCGGCCCGTGCCGCCGTGCGGCGCCGCGACACTCTCCCCGTATCGCCGTCGAACGCCCGTCACACACCGATCATTTCCGGTCGATACAGATCGTCGAAGAAAGAACCAATTTCCCGTCATTGCAGGTCAGAGCTTGGTTCTTGCTTATACCAATAAGATCTGTCCACATGCTGGACACTCGACGCAAGGTCACCCCACCACCCCTGAGCTGCCCGAACGACCGTGCGTGCACCGCTCACCGGAGCGACACATCCGGAAATCGACCATCCGTATGGCATTCACTCTCCGCACCGGCGAGACTCCTCACCGCAGTCACCACCACACCGAGTGAAGGAGAGAACACCATGCGTCGCACCCTCAAGGCCGTGGGCGCGGCCGCCACGTCGGCTGCCTGCGTCCTCGTCGCGACATCGGGCACCGCGCAGGCCGAGACCCCGAAGCCCCGGAGCCTCTACGCGCCCTCCGCCCTGGTGCTCACGGTCGGCCAGGGCGAGGACGCCACCACCGCCGCCGTGGAGCGCGCCGTGACGCTGACCTGCGCCCCGCGTCCGGCCGGCAGCCACCCCGCGGCGGCGGCCGCGTGCGCCGAACTGAAGGGTGTGGACGCCCGGTTCACCGAGCTGGTGGGCGCCACGTCCGACATCGCGTGTACGAAGGAGTGGCGGCCGGTCACGGTGACCGTGGCGGGCGTCTGGAACGGCAGACACGTCGGGTGGTCCACCACCTTCTCCAACCACTGCACGATGAAGGCCGGTCTCGGGGAGGGTGCCGCACTCACCTTCTGACGGGATCACACCCTGAACCACACTCAGGGGAGTTCCGGTGGCCTTTCGTGGGGGAAGGACGCCGGGACGCGGGTCGGCCCCCGGTGTCGGGCGACACCGGGGGCCGTAGTGTCTTCTCGTACCACTTCTCACAGCCCCAGCCGACGTCGCGAGGAGTACACGGTGACCCAGTACGAGGGACTGCCCGGCGGGATCGGAGTGTCGAGGCTGAGCGTGTACGACTGGCCGGCCGCCGACGGGCTGCGCGGGGGAACTCCCCATCTGCACCTGACCTGTTCGGAGGGGTACGCCGTGACCGGCGGACGCGGCGCCGTGCAGACGCTCACCACGTCGGGGTTCCGGCAGACGCCCCTCGCCCCGGGCGCCCTGGTCTGGTTCACGCCCGGCACCATCCACCGCCTGGTCAACGAGGGCAGCCTGACGATCAATGTCCTCATGCAGAACTGCGGACTTCCCGAGGCCGGCGACGCCGTGCTGACCCTGCCGCCCCGGCTGCTCGCCGACCCCGACGCCTACCGCGCCGCCGTCGCGCTGCCCGCCGACGGGACCGAGGCGGAGCTCACGGAGGCGGCCCGGCGCCGCCGCGACCTGGCCGTGGAGGGGTTCACCGCGCTCCGCGCGGCGGCCGATGCCGGGGACCCGGAGCCGCTGGCCGCCTTCCACCGGGCCGCGCTCGCCCTGGTCCGTCCGTCGGCCGCGCGGTGGCGGGAGCGCTGGCGGGCCGGTGCGGCCGTCGCGGCGGAGGCGACCGCCGCCCAGCTCGACCGGATCGAACGCGGCGACGCCGACTACCTCGCCGCCGCGCGGGTCCGCTCCGAACAGCCCGCCGCCCGGGGCAGGTTCGGGATGTGCGGGCGGCTCGACGTCTACGACGTGGCCTGACCCACCGGCCGGACCGACCGCTCCCGCACCTGGTCGTCGAGGCGCTGGAGGACCCGGGCGCGCAGCAGTTCGTACTCCTCGCGGCAGCGGCGGATCTCCGGCGGCCGCACCACGACCGTGCCTTCGGTGACGAATTCCTCGGGCCCGAACTGCTCGCGCGTCAGGTCGATCTCCAGGCCCTCGCCCAGGCGGTTCCACCAGTGGTAGTCCGCGTGCGCCCCGTCGACGAGCACCTCGCCGCGCAGGAGGTCACCGCCCAGCAGGTCGTGCAGGACCAGGGCGGTGACGCCGCACTGGCCGCGCGCGGGGTTGTCCGGCGGCCACACGTCCGTGGAGTCGGGCGGGTAGGTGTCCGCGCCCCAACTGGCCCGCAGGGCCGCCTCGATGTCGCTCAGGAGCAGTGGTGTCATGCCGGCCACTGTCGCAGCCGCCACTGACAATCATGCGTCGTCGCCGCTCGGGCCCGCTTCGGCGGCCCGTACGACCCCGTCCGTCACGGCCCTGCCCACGGCCTCCTCGTCGTACCCCGCGTCCGCGAGCACCTCCCGCGTGTCCGCCCCCGCGCCCCGCACCTCGGGCCGCACCCGGGCCGGGGTGCGCGACAGGGCCACGGGCGAGGCGAGTCCTCGGTACCCGTCGGCCTCGACGACCAGGCCGCGGTGGCGCACCTGGGGTGCGGTCAGCGCCTCGGCGACGTCGTGCACCGGGGAAGCGGGGACGCCCCGGTCCGTCAGGAGCGCGGCCACCTCCGCGCGGGGGCGCGCGGCGATGGCCTTCTCCAGGACGGCCCGCAGCTCCTGCCGGTGGCGCACACGGTCGGGATTGGTGCGAAAGCGCGGGTCGTCCGCGAGCTCCGGCACACCGAGGACGTCGGTGAGCGCGCCGAACTGCCGGTCGTTGCCCACCGCGACGAAGAGGGGACCGTCGGCGGCGGCGAAGGAGTCGTAGGGCGCGATGGAGGGGTGCGCGGAGCCGGTGCGGCGCGGCACGGAGCCGTCCGCGAGCCAGGACGCCGAGTGCGGGTGGAGCAGACTGACGGCGGTGTCCAGGAGGGTGCAGTCGACGAGCTGGCCGAGGCCGGAACGGTGGCGTTCGTGCAGGGCGAGCAGGATGCCGGAGAAGGCGAGGATGCCGGTGACCTGGTCGACGACGGGCACGCCGACGCGCAGCGGCGCTCCGTCCGGTTCGCCGTTGACGCTCATCAGGCCGCCGTACGCCTGGAGCACCGCGTCGTAGCCGGGCTGCCCGCCGAGCGGTCCGTCCGTGCCGAATCCGGTGATGCGGCAGTGGATCAGGGCGGGGAAACGGCGGCGCAGTGCGTCGTCGGGAAAGCCCCACGTGGCGAGGGTGCCCGCCTTGAAGTTCTCGACGAGCACGTCGGTGTCGCGCAGCAGCGTGTCGAGGATGTCCCGCCCCTGGGGCACGGAGAGGTCGACGACGATGTTCTTCTTGGCGCGGTTGAGGTTCCGGTAGTACGCGGAGGTGCCCGGCGCGACGAACGGCGGGCCCCAGCCGCGGGTCTCGTCCCCCGCGGGCGGTTCCGCCTTGATGACGTCGGCGCCGTGGTCGGCGAGCATCTGGGCGCAGTACGGGCCCGCGAGGACCCGGGAGAGGTCCAGCACCCTGAGTCCGGCGAGGGCACCGCTGGACGTGCTCGGCCCGGTGTTCGGTGTCGTCATCAGAAGGACCTCGGCAGACCCGGAACGTGAAAGATCATGTCCTCCAAAACGTATGCCCTCCCGGCGGCTCCGGGCCACGGCTCTTCGGCCATGAACCGGCCCCTGATCCCGGACAGTTGCCGATCCCGCCGGGGAGAGCCGAGGCGGAGACAGGCACCACCTGCGCGCACGAGCCCCGCACCCGGAACCCCGCCCGGAGGTGGTGCGGCGGGGCAGCGGCACAATGCCTCCATGATCCCCACCGAGTTCCGCACCGACCGGCTCGACCTGCTGCCGCTGCGCGTCGAGCACGCCGACGAGATGGCCCTGGTCCTCGGCGATCCGGCGCTGCACACGTTCATCGGCGGCGCCCCCGACGACGTCGAGGCCCTGCGCGCCCGCTACCGGCGGATGCTCGCGGGCTCCCCCGACCCCGCCGTCTCCTGGTGCAACTGGGTGCTGCGCCTGCGCGGGCGGGACGGGCGCGGGCCGCTGGTCGGGACGGTGCAGGCGACGGTCGCCCGGGGCGGCCCCGCGGAGATCGCCTGGGTGGTCGGGACGCCCTGGCAGGGGCGCGGCCTCGCCTCGGAGGCGGCCCGTGGCCTGGTGGACTGGCTGACGCGGCAGGGTGTGCGGACGTTCGTGGCGCACGTCCACCCCGACCACGGGGCGTCCGCGGCCGTGGCGCGGGCCGCCGGTCTCGCCGCCACCGATGTGGTCCAGGACGGCGAGATCCGCTGGGAGTCGGCCGCGCGGGCCTGAGGTCAGCGCGGCCGGTCGCCTGCGACGGCGACCCGCTCCGCCACCCTGCGGTGCGGGGCGTAGTCGTCGACCGCGTAGTGCTGCGTGGCGCGGTTGTCCCAGAAGGCGACGTCGCCCGCCTGCCAGTGGAAGCGCACCTGGTACTCCGGCACGTGCGCCTGGCGCACGAGGTGGCCGAGCAGCCGGTCGCTCTCCGCGCGCTCCATCCCGACGATGTGCGTCGTGAAGGAGGTGTTGACGAAGAGCATCCGCCGCCCGGTCTCCGGGTGCGTGCGCACCACGGGGTGGGTGACGGGCGGGAAGCGGTCCTGGAGGGGGGTGAGCCGCTCCGGGCCGTAGAAGCGGGCGAAGCCGGGGAGGAAGTCGTGCACGGCCCGCGCACCGTCGACGCGGGCCTTGACGTCGTCGGAGAGGTTGTCGTAAGCGGCGGCCATGTCCGCCCACAGGGTGTCGCCGCCGAACGGCGGCACCTCGCGCAGCTGGAGCACCGCGCCCAGCGCGGGGCGTTCGCGGAAGGTGACGTCCGCGTGCCAGACGTTCTCGTACGTGGGCTCGGCGTCGCCGCCCTTCGCGAAGCGCGCGACGTCGTCGGCGGAGCCGCGCGCGAGCAGCGGATTGGTCTCCAGCTCACCCCAGTTGAGGGCGAAGGCACGCTGCTGCTGCGCGGTGATGCCGGCGCCGCGGAAGAACAGCACCTTCCACTCCAGGAGGGCGCGGTTGAGCTCCTCGCGCAGGGCGGGCGTCAGGGGCCGGGCGAGGTCGACGCCGCGGATCTCGGCGCCGATGATCCGTCCCTGGGGGACGACGTCGAAGAGTTCGTAGGGCCGCTCCTGCCACCCTGCGGGCAGGCGGCGCAGGGTGCGGCGGCCTTCGTACATGCCGTCGGCGGGGACACGGGCTTCACGCAGGGACACGGTGGTCATGGGGATCTGATCCTTCGGACGCCGAAACGAACGGGAGAGCTGCACGGAGGTGGTGCTGCGTGCGGCTAGCGGCCCGATCGCTCGCACCCGCGCCGCCAGGGGACGTCGAACGTCCGACACGCGGCGGTGAGGTGCTGGATCATGGTCGACATTGTGGGGCGCTGGTCCGTCCGGGTCAACAGCCGACCGGGAGACCCCCGTCGGTTCAGCCGTTCCCGCGCGGCTTGCGCAGCACTCCCCCGTACTCGTAGATCCCCCTGTTGGACCGGGTGGCGCCGAGGTACGGCAGGAGGTCGGGGGCGACCGGCGCGAGCGGCGGCTGGTCGGCGTCGGGGCGCCAGTCGACGAGGTTCACCAGGCCGGGTTCCAACGGCTCCAGACCGGCGAGGAGCGCGTCGACCTCGGCGGGGGTTCGGGTCTGCCAGGGGACGCCGCCCGCCGCGATGTGCGCGGTCATCGCGGCCCCCCGCTCCGGATCGTCGGCGACCACCTGCGAGAAGCCGAGGACGCTGCCCGGGGCCGCGCGGTCGATGACGGTCCGCAGGATCCGGGAGGGCCCGTCCGCGTCGGTCAGATGGTGCCCCACGGAGAGGAAGAGCACGGCGACCGGCTCGTCGAAGTCGATGAGGCGTGCCACGTCGGGGTGGCCGAGGACCGCCTCCTGGTCGCGCATGTCCGCGTGGATGACCGTCGTGGAGGAGTCGTCGGCGAGCAGCGCGCGGCCGTGCGCCAGGACGATCGGGTCGATGTCGACGTACACGACGCGGACGTCGGGGGCGAAGCGCCGGGCGACCTGGTGGACGTTGTCGTCGGTGGGCAGTCCGCAGCCCATGTCGACGAACTGGCGGATGCCCTCCTCACGGGTCAGATGGCGCACCGCCCGGAAGAGGAACTCGCGGTTCTGCCGGGCGATGTCGACGCACTCCGGGAACGACGGCAGGGTGGAGAGCAGGAAGTTCCGGTCCACCTCGTAGTTGTCCTTGCCGCCCAGCATCCAGCCGTAGGCGCGCGCCGAGGTAGGGATGTCGTAGGGAACGGAAGGAAGAGAGGAAGAGGCCGGAATGGACGCCGTCCCGGGCCGGTTGTCACTCACCACAGTGCGCTCTCCACCTCTCCCACGGGGTTCACCGGACGCGTTCCTGGCCGTGACACTATCCGGAGATCCACGTTCGGGTGAACCGATCACGGGATCTCCAACAGACCGTGCCGGAAGGGCGGTTGAGGGGAAAGCCGGGCCCCTTCCCGCGCGCGGCGCGCCCCCGCGACTGTGGCGTGGCCCACCCGCTCGCCGTACCGGCCCTCGCATGGCGCATGATCGTGGCAGAGAGCCATCCGCACGGACGGATCCGTACCACCCAGAGAGGACCTCCCCATGGAAGACCGCTTCGACGTCGTCGTACTCGGAGCAGGACCCGGCGGCTACGTGGCCGCCATCCGCGCCGCCCAGCTGGGCAAGCGGGTCGCGGTCGTCGAGGAGAAGTACTGGGGCGGTGTCTGCCTCAACGTCGGCTGCATCCCGACGAAGGCGCTGCTGCGCAACGCCGAGCTCGCCCACCTCTTCACGCACGAGCAGAAGACGTACGGCATCAAGGTCGACGGCCAGGTCTCCTTCGACTACGGCGAGGCGTACAGCCGCAGCCGCACGGTCGCGGACGGCCGGGTCAAGGGCGTCCACTTCCTGATGAAGAAGAACGGCATCACCGAGTTCGACGGCCGGGGCACCTTCCTGGACGCGAACACGCTGCAGGTGGCCAAGTCCGACGGCACGACCGCCACGATCGGCTTCGACAACTGCATCATCGCCACCGGTGCCACGCCCCGGCTGCTGCCCGGCACGAGCCGCAGCGAGCGCGTCGTGACGTACGAGGAGCAGATCCTCGCCGACTCGCTGCCCGGCTCCATCGTGATCGCGGGCGCGGGCGCGATCGGCATCGAGTTCGCGTACGTCCTGCACAACTACGGCGTGAAGGTGACGATCGTCGAGTTCCTCGACCGCGTCGCGCCGCTGGAGGACGCGGACGTCTCCAAGGAGCTGGCCAAGCAGTACCGCAAGCTCGGCATCGACGTGCTGACCTCGACGCGCGTCGAGTCGATCGACGAGTCGGGCGAGCAGGTCCAGGTCACCGTCACCGGCAAGGACGGCAAGCAGCAGGTCCTGGAGACGGACAAGGTCCTCCAGGCCATCGGTTTCGCGCCGAACGTCACCGGCTACGGCCTGGAGGCGACCGGCGTCCGGCTCACCGAGCGCGGTGCGATCGACGTCGACGGCCGCTGCCGCACGAACGTCCCGCACATCTACGCCATCGGCGACGTCACCGCCAAGCTGATGCTGGCGCACACCGCCGAGTCCATGGGCGTCGTGGCCGCCGAGACCCTCTCGGACGCCGAGACGATGGAACTCGACTACCCGATGATCCCGCGCGCCACCTACTCGCAGCCGCAGATCGCGAGCTTCGGCTGGACGGAGGCGCAGGCCAAGGAGAAGGGCTTCGACGTCAAGGTCGCGAAGTTCCCCTTCCAGGCCAACGGCAAGGCGCACGGCCTCGGCGACACCGTCGGCTTCGTCAAGATCATCAGTGACGCGCAGTACGGCGAGATCATCGGCGCGCACCTGATCGGCCCGGACGTGACCGAGCTGCTCCCCGAGCTCACCCTGGCCCAGCAGTGGGACCTCACCGTCCACGAGGTCGCGCGCAACGTCCACGCGCACCCGACGCTGGGCGAGGCCGTCAAGGAAGCGGTGCACGGCCTGGCCGGGCACATGATCAACTTCTGACGGCACCCGGCGGCCCCGCCACGGCACGAATGACCGGAACCGGTCCGTTCAGGTGGCGGGGCCGCCCGCTCCGGCCGATCCTGGGCGGAACACGACTGTGATGCCTCGGGGGCGAGGAGAGGCAGTAGCCGATGTTCTCTGGCCTTGGCCGATTCGTGGTCCGCCGCCCCTGGTGGATCATCCTGGCGTGGGTGGTGGTGGCCGGCGCGGTGATCTCGCTGGCGCCGAAGCTCACCTCCAGCAGCGACGAGGCGAGTTTCCTTCCCGACCACTACGAGTCCATTCGCGCCGCCGACGTGCAGGAGAAGGAGTTCCCCAAGCAGCAGAACATCGGCGCGATCATCGTCTTCCAGCGCTCGGACGGCGAGAAGCTGACGGCCGCGGACTCCGCCGATGTCGCCCGCATCTCCAAGGACCTGCAGGCGCAGAGGATCCCCGAGGTGCAGGCCGTCGTGCCGGGCGAGGTCTCGCCCAACAAGCTGGTGCAGACGTCCGTCGTCGCCATGCCGAAGATGACCAACCCCGAGGACACCTCGCAGCAGGACGCGGTCAAGCAGCTGCGCGACGACCTGGGTCCCGAGCTGAAGGGCACCGAACTTTCGGCGGGGATCACCGGCTCCGCCGCCCAGGCGCTCGACGAGAGCGACGCGTCCCAGCGGGCCGGCATCCTCGTCGGGGTCGGCACGATCGTGATCATCATCGTGCTGCTGCTCGTGATCTTCCGCAGCCCCATCATCGCGCTGCTGCCGGTGGTCCTGATCGGCCTGATCTCGCCGATGGCGACCGGCCTGATCGCCTCCGCGAACAAGGCCTTCGACATGAAGGCGGACTCCTCGATCCAGGAGCTGCTCACCGTCGTCCTGTTCGGCGTCGGCACGGACTACATCCTGTTCCTGCTCTTCCGCTACCGAGAGGCGCTCCGGGCGGGCGAGGACTCCAAGAGCGCCATGGTCCACGCCATCGAGCGGGTCGGCGAGGCCATCACCTCGGCGGCCGGCGCCGTCATCGTCGCGTTCGCCGCGCTCACGCTCTCCTCGCTCGGCATGCTGCGCTCCATGGGCCCGGCACTGGCCATCGCGGTGTTCGTCACCCTGCTGGCCGGCCTCACCCTCGTCCCCGCGGTGGTCTCGCTGCTCGGCACCAAGGTGTTCTGGCCCTCGAAGTCCTGGCAGCGCGAACCGCACGGCACCGGCTACGCGCGCCTGGGCGCGTCCATCGCCCGCAGGCCCGCCGTGTGGACGGTGGTCTCCGCGCTGTTCATGGGCGCCCTCGCGCTCGGCGCGCTCGGCTACAAGGCCAACTTCGACCTCGCCGGTTCCTCTCTGCCCAAGGACAAGGAGTCCATGGTCGCCATGGACAACCTCCAGAAGGGCTTCCCCGCGGGCACCACCGATCCGACCTCCGTCTATCTCACCTCGACGTCGGACGAACCGGTGACGCAGGCCCAGGCCGCGGCCTTCCGCGGCAGGCTGGCCGACGTCCAGGGCGTGGGCGAGGTGGCGCAGCCGCGCCTGAGCCCGGACCGCACCACCGCCTCGTACTCCGTGATCCTCGCGGACCCACCGGCCTCCGAGAAGGCGCTGGCGACCGTCAAGGACCAGCTGCGCCCGGCCGCGCACGAGGACGCGCCGGCGGGTACAGAGGCGCTCGTCGGCGGCACCACCGCGGTGTACGTCGACATCAACAAGGCGGTGGACCGCGACTACTCGGTGGTCTTCCCGGTGGCGGCCCTGGCCATCATGGTGATCCTCGGCCTGCTGCTGCGCAGCCTGGTGGCGCCCTGGTACCTGATGCTGTCCGTCGCCCTCGGCTTCGGCGCGACGCTCGGCGCGACCTCGCTGATCTTCCAGCAGATCGGCAGCCAGCCCGGCCTCATGTTCATGCTGCCCGTGATCATGTACTTGTTCGTGGTCGCGCTCGGCACGGACTACAACATCCTCATGGTGTCGCGGCTGCGTGAGGAGGCCCGCGAGGGCCGCAGCCCGCACGACGCGGCGGGCACGGCGGTGCGTCACTCCGGGCCGACGATCGGCTCCGCGGGCGTGATCCTCGCGGGTACGTTCGCGACGCTGATGCTCGCGGGCAACTCGACGCTCTCCCAGATGGGCTTCTCGCTCTCCTTCGGCATCGCCATCGCCGCCTTCGTCATGGCGATGATCTTCACGCCCTCGCTGACGGCCCTCATCGGGCACGCGGCCTGGTGGCCGGGGCACGGTGACGAGAAGCGGAACGGGAAGAACGGCACGGCGCCGCCGGACGCGGACGCGGAACCGGTCGGGGACGCGACGCGTACGGGGTAGGCGGGAGCGGTGGTGCGGCGGGCGGGGCCCTGACTTCACTGGTCGGGGCCCCGACTGTCGTGGGCGGGGCCTTGGGTGTCGTGGGCGGGGAGCTGGGTGTCGTGAGTGGGGACCTGCGTGTCGTGGGCGGGGAGCTGGGTGTCGTGGGCGGGGACCTGCGTGTCGTGGGCGGGGAGCTGGGTGTCGTGGGCGGGGACCTGCGTGTCGTGCGTGGACCGCCTGTCGTGGGCACGGTCCTGACCCCGCGGTCGGGGCGCCGGCTTCCGCGGGCGGGCCGTGACCGGGGCGTGCGCGTCGGGCCGCGCGGCTCGCGCCGCCGGTTCGGCCCGAACGATCCCCGTCAGCAGCCCGCTCAGGCCCACGCACACCACGCCCACGCCGACGGCCAGGCAGACCCGGGCGACCCCGAACCCGGCCGCGGCCGCGGTGACGGCGGCGGCGCCGATGGGGCCGAGGGAGTAGTGCGTGGTCCAGAACGCCGCGGTGACCCGGCCCAGCAGATGGGGAGGCGTCACCTCCTGGCGCAGGGACATCGAGCAGATGCCCGCGACACCGGTGGCGAGCAGCATGGCCGCCGAGAGCGTGCCGATCACCGGCACGCTCTCGGTCAGTCCGAGACAGGCGACGGCGACTCCGCCGAGCGTGATGGCGCCGATCCAACTCGGCCCGAACCCCAGCCCCTTGCGCAGCCGGGTGACCACGAACGACGCGAGCAGGGAGCCCACCGTCCCCGCGCTCAGCACGGAGCCCACCGTGCCGTCCCCGTGCCCGAGGTCCTTCTTCACGCGGAAGATGATGACGTCGGTCATGCCGTGGGTGAGGAAGATGAACACGGACAGCAGAACCGTCAGCGGGCGCAGGACCGGGTGCGCCCACAGGAACCGGATCCCGGCGAGGAACTCGCCGCGCACACCGCCGCGGTTCTCCCTCTCCCCCGCCTCCTCGGCGGGCGGCGGGACCGGCCGCAGCTTGACCAGGAGCAGTCCCGCCGCGGACACGGCGAAGGTCGCGGCGTCGATGCCGATGGCGGCCACGGGCCCGAAGGCGGCGGCGACGAAGCCCGCGAGGGTGGGGCCGCCGACCGTCGCGACGGCGTAGGAGCCGTACAAGTGGGCGTTGGCCCGGGTGATCTGGCCGGGCTCGACGATGGCGGGGACCACGGTCACGTACGTCACCTGGAAGAGCATCGCGAAGCCGCCGGTGAGCGGGACGACCGTGTAGATCAGCCACAGCGGTGTCGCGAAGAGCCAGACCAGCGGGATCAGCGCGTACAGCAGACAGCGCGCCACGTCGGCGAGCATCAGGAGCCGACGCCGGTCGAACCGGTCGGCGATCACACCGGCGAAGAGTCCCGTGACGATCGACGCGACGCCCGTCAGGCCCGTGACCAGGCCCATCTGTACGACCGACCCGGTGCTGTGCAGCACGAGCAGCGGTATCGCCACGAAGGAGAACGAGTCCCCGAGCGCGGACAGGGTCTGGATGGCCAGGAAGATCCGGTAGTTGCGGTTGGCCCACAGGGAGACGCCCGGCGCGCGCTCGCTCACCGGCGCCCACCGGCACGGCCGTCGGCCTGCCCTTTCTCGTGCGCGTGCTGATCCATCGGCCTCTTCACGTACGCGGGCGGCTCCATCGGCCCCTTCACGTACGCGTGCGGCTCCCGCAGGACCACCCCGCTGTCGACAGCCATGTCCTCGCCCACCCCCGTCTCACCCGTCCCGGCCCGCCCTACCCGCCATCGTGGACGTTCCCCAGGAACTCGTGCCCTTCCACCGATAAAATTCTTCCGGAAGAAATGTCACCGCGACTGTCGAGAACGCGCCGCCCGCTCCGACGTCCCCTGTGAGAGTCGCCCACGAGGGGTGACGGCGCAGCCGAGGAGCGAGACGTCATGAAGTATCTGGTCATGGTCCAGGGTTCGCAGGCCGACTACGAGGCGATGACGGGCAAGCCGTCCGAGAACAGCCCGGCCTGGAGCGAGAAGGAACTGCAGGCGATGTTCGCCTTCATGGGCGGGATCACCAACGACCTCGCCGAGTCCGGTGAGCTCGTCGACGCGCAGGGCCTGACCGAGCCCGCGCAGGCCCGCTTCGTCGGCAAGGACAAGGACGGTCGCCCGGTCGTCACGGACGGTCCCTACGGCGAGACGAAGGAGGTGCTCGCCGGGTACTGGCTGGTCGACTGCGCGAGCCTGGAGCGGGTCACCGAGATCGCCCGGCGCATCACGGAGTGCCCCGGGCCCGAGGGGCTCGTCGAGCCGCCCGTCGTGATCCGGCCCGTCCAGGACGGTGCGGGAGGCGATTGTTGAGACGGAGGAGCGAGGTCGAGGACCTGCTGCGCCGCCACGCGCCGCAGGTCCTCGGCGCGCTCGTGCGTCGGTACGGCCACTTCCCGGCCGCCGAGGACGCCGTACAGGAGGCGCTGCTCGCGGCGGCGCGGCAGTGGCCGGAGCGGGGGGTGCCGGACAATCCGCGGGGCTGGCTGATCAGGGTCGCCTCGCGCCGGCTCATGGACCAGCTGCGCGCGGACGAGGCCCGGCGGCGGCGCGAGGAGGACGCGGCGGCGCTCACGCCGCGCGACGCGTTCACCGCTCCCCCGCCGGGCGAGGCCCGCGCCCCTGCGGAGGACGACACCCTCACGCTGCTCTTCCTGTGCTGCCACCCGGAGCTGGCACCGGCCGCGCAGGTCGCCCTCACCCTGCGGGCGGTGGGCGGTCTGACCACGGCCGAGATCGCCCGCGCGCATCTGGTCCCGGAGGCCACGATGGCGCAGCGGATCAGCCGGGCGAAGGGACGGATCAAGGGGGTGGCGTTCCGGCAGCCGGGCCCCGAGGACCGCGACGCGCGGCTCGCCGTGGTGCTCCAGGTGCTCTACCTGATCTTCAACGAGGGCTATACGGCGACGTCCGGCGAGGCCCTGCACCGCGCCGATCTCGCCGGCGAGGCGATCCGTCTGACGCGTTCCGTACGCCGCCTGTTGCCTCAGGAGGGCGCGGTGACCGGCCTGTTGGCGCTGATGCTGCTCACCGAGGCGCGCACCGCCGCCCGGACCGGTCCGCACGGCGAGCTGATCCCGCTCGACGAGCAGGACCGCACCCGCTGGGACCGGCGGGCGATCGCCGAGGGCACGGCACTGGTCGAGGAGGCGCTGACCCAAGGCCCGCCCGGCGTCTACCCGTTGCAGGCGGCGATCGCCGCGCTGCACGACGAGGCGCCGCGCGCCGAGGCCACCGACTGGCCGCAGATCCTCGCCCTGTACGGCCATCTCGTACGCCGCACGCCCGAGCCCATGGCCGAGCTGGGGCGGGTCGTGGCGCACGCGATGGTGCACGGCCCGCAGGCCGGACTCGATGAACTCGCCGCATTGGAGGAGAAGTTGCGCGGCCACTACCGGCTGGAAGCCGTGCGCGCGCATCTGCTGGAGCGGGTGGGCGACACCGAAGGGGCCCGCGCCGCCTACCAGTTGGCCGCGCAGGGCACCCTCAGTGGCCCAGAGGCCCACTACCTCCGTACGCGTGCGGCCGGACTGTCGTCCTGAGCCGGGACCTCGGCGAGCGTCGGGCCGAGCGGCGCGCAGTGCTCGGCGACGGTGTCGGCGAAGGCGCGGGCCAGCGGGCTCAGAGCGTCCCAGCGGCGCACCGCCCACCCCACCGACAGGGGCGGCAGCGCGGGGACCGGCACGAGGCAGACCCCCTCGGGACCCCGGTCGCGCCAGCCGGGCAGGGCGGGCACGACGGCCTGCCCGAGCCCGAGCTCGGCGAGCAGCACGGCGGTGTCCCAGTCGGCGACGCCGGTGACCGTCGGCAGCGCGACACCCAACTCATCCATGTGGGCGTCGAGTTGCCCGCGTGACGTGGAGTTCCCCGGCGGCGTGATGAGCTGTCCCGCGGCCAGCTCCGCGGGGTCGACGCGCGGGCGGCCTGCCAGCGGGTCGTCGGCACGGACGGCGAGCACCCAGGGCAGTTCGACGACGGGCCGCAGCTCGATGCCGCGCACGGGCTCGCCGAGCGTGATCCAGGCGAGGTCCAGATCGTCGGCGGCGAGCGCGTCGAAGCAGCTGCGGCTGGAGCTCACGGTCTGGAACTCCAGGCCGACGCGCGGATAGCGGGCCCGGAAGCCGACGACGGCCTCGGCCATGAAGTGCCGTACGGAGGTGGCACCGGTGGTGATCCGCACCGCGCCGCCGTCACCGCGCACCTGCTCCCGCAGCCGGCGCACGGCGAGGTCGATGCCGCCGATCCCGTCGCACGCCGCCGCCTGGAGGATCCGCCCGGCGGACGTGGGCACCACCCCCCTGGCGTGCCGTTCGAGCAGGCTCACGCCCAGCTCCCGCTCCAGGCGTTTGACGTGCTGGCTCACGGCCGACTGCGTACAGGACAGCTCGCGGGCCACGGCGCTGAGGCTCCCGGCCCGGCATACGGCGATGAAGGTGCGGAGGTCGTCGAGGGTCACGAGGTAGGAAGTTATCCCTTGGAGGCATACAAGGAAACCCGAGGATTGACTTGGGTTTTCGGGGTGCACCAAGATCGTTGCAGGCCCGGGCGGCGACCCTGCGACGGGCGTCGACCCGGGGCCCGCGAGGCGGGACCGGAGACACGGGGGCAGGAGCCATCGGCCTCCACGGACAACGGAAAGGTGACGTGTGGAAGCGCTCGAGATGGTGGCCGTGGGGGCCGCCGGTGTCGCGGCCGGCGGGCTCAACGCGGTGGTCGGGTCCGGCACCCTCATCACCTTCCCCACCCTGCTGGCCTTCGGCTTCCCGCCGGTGCTGGCCAACGTGTCGAACAACCTCGGCCTGGTGCCGGGCACCCTCAGCGCCGCGTACGGCTACCGCAGGGAGATGAAGGGGCAGTCCCGGCGCCTGCTGCGCTTCGGCACGGCCTCGCTCATCGGCGGGCTGATCGGCGCGCTGCTCTTGCTGAAGCTGCCCGCCGACGCCTTCCAGGCGATCGTGCCCGCCCTGATCCTGACGGCATGCGTCCTGGTGCTGTTGCAGCCCTGGCTGAGCCGCAGGCTCAAGGGCCGCGCGGAGAACGGCCGGCGCGACGGCGGCGTGCCCATGTGGTGCGGCGTCCTCGCCACCGGTGTCTACGGCGGCTACTTCGGGGCCGCCCAAGGGGTGCTGCTCATGGCCCTGTTCGGCACGTTCCTCCAGGACGACCTGCAGCGCCTGAACGCCGCGAAGAACGTCCTGGCCTCGATCGTGAACGGCGTCGCGGCCGTCATCTTCATCGTGGTCGCCGACATCGACTGGACGGCGGCCGGACTCATCGCGCTGGGGTCGACGGCGGGCGGGCTGATCGGCGCCCGCTACGGCCGCAGGCTGCCGCCGACGGTGATGCGCGCCTTCATCGTGATCGTGGGCGTCACGGCTTCGGTGATCATGATCGCCCGATAGGGCGGCGGGGCCATGCGGCGGGAGCGCCGCGGCGCGCACGACCGCGGCAGGCGTCACGACGGGGGCCACGACGGGGGCCACCTCTGCGGACGCAGCTCTCGACGCCCCCATGACGCAGCTCACACGCCCAGGCCCCTCACCTGGGAACACCGCCCTATGGTTTATCGTTGAACATGATGTGACCCCGACCGAGATTCCCCCGTCCGGTCGGGGTCACTTTCTGTTCGCGCTGCCGTCTTCTCCTGTTTTCACGCCTTCGAGGGCGAATATGCCAACCACAGCGCGTCACACACGCCCGACCGGCATCATGCGTCCATGGACGGTGCCAAGCCTGTGCAGGTCTTGTTCACGCCCGAGGAGTACGCCGAGATCCTGCGGCACGCGGATCGTCTCGGGGTGCCGGTGGCGGAGTTCGTACGGCGCGCGGCGACCGTCCGTGACGAGGACGACGCGGGCCCCTGCCAGGCCGTCGACACCCGGCGCGGGGCGACCGTGCCGCCGGTGCAGCGGAGCCTCGACGCGGACGGGACGCCCGCGCTCCAGCGTTTCCTCGACACCCTCGCCGCCGCGGCCGAGCCCAGGGAGCAGCACGGACCGTGACGGGGAAGGGGCGCGGCGGGGCGGGCGTCAGGACAGGACGATCTCCGGCTTGTAGAGGTCGAGCCAGAGCGCCAGGTCGAGGGTCCGCTCCAGGCTCCGCCGGGAGGCCTGGGTGATCTGCGGGGCGCCGTGCTCCGCGGCCCGCGCGGCGCCCTCCCGGTCCACGAGGTCGAAGACCGGATGGCCGGGCCGGGCGAGCAGTTCCTTCACGTGCCCCTGGAGCGCGACCGCGTACTTCGGGTCCTGCGTGGACGGATAGGGGCTCTTGACCCGGTCGTACACGGACTGCGGCAGTACGTCGGCGGTCGCCTCGCGCAGCAGGCTCTTCTCCCTGCCGTCGAAGGACTTCAGCGACCAGGGCGTGTTGTACGCGTACTCGACGAGCCGGTGATCGCAGAACGGGACGCGGACCTCCAGGCCCACGGCCATGCTGGCGCGGTCCTTGCGGTCGAGCAGGAGACGCACGAACCGCGTGAGGTGCAGATGGCAGATCTTCCGCATCCGGTACTCGAAGTCGCTCTCGCCGTCCAGGCGCCGGATCCCCGCGACGGCGGTCGCGTAACCGTCCTTGACGTACGCGGGCAGATCGAGCGCGGCGTTCAGATCGGGGCGCAGGACGCCGGAGTCGTCCCCGAAGTGGTCGGCGAACCGCACCAGCCA
This sequence comes from Streptomyces sp. NPDC052114, assembly GCF_040680155.1. Taxonomy (NCBI): domain Bacteria; kingdom Bacillati; phylum Actinomycetota; class Actinomycetes; order Kitasatosporales; family Streptomycetaceae; genus Streptomyces; species Streptomyces sp. NPDC052114. The sequence continues at coordinate 22,661 of NZ_JBFAWC010000009.1, forward strand.
GGGGAAGGTGTCGGCGCGGCGCGCGCCCTCGTCGAAGAATTGCAGGTAGCCGCCGAAGACCTCGTCGGCGGACTCCCCGGACAGCGCGACCGTGGAGTGCTCGCGGATGGCCCGGAAGAGGAGGTAGAGGGAGGCGTCCATGTCGCCGAAGCCCATGGGGATGTCCCGCGCGCGGATCATCTTGGCGCGGACCTCCGGGTCGGCCAGGGCGTGCGAGTCCAGGACGATGTCGCGGTGGTCGGTGCCGGCCGTCTTCGCGACGTCGTGCACGAAGGGGGTGTCGGGCGTGCCGCGCAGTTCGTCGGCGACGAAGTTGTCGGTCTGCCCGACGAAGTCGACGGCGAAGCTGCGCACCGTCTCGCCCGCCTCCGCCAGCTGCCGCGCGGCGAGCGCCGTCATCGCCGAGGAGTCGAGGCCCCCGGAGAGCAGGGTGCAGCGCGGCACGTCCGAGACGAGCTGGCGACGCACGATGTCGTCGAGGAGCTCGCGGACCCGCGCGATGGACGCCTCCTGGTCGTCGGTGTGGGGCCGGGTCTCCAGAGCCCAGTAGACGTGCCGGCGCAGTCCCGAGCGGTCGACGGTCACGACGGTGCCGGGCTCGACCTCGCGCATCCCGTCCCACACGGCGTGACCGGGGGTCTTGACCGTGGCGAAGACCTCCCGCAGCCCGTCGAGCGTGACGCGGGCGCGGGCCAGCGGATGGGCGAGGATCGCCTTGGGCTCGGAGCCGAACAGGACGCCGTCGGAGGTCTCGTAGTAGTAGAAGGGCTTGATGCCCATGCGGTCGCGGATCATGACGAGCCGGTCGCGGCGGGCGTCCCAGATCGCGAAGGCGTACATGCCGTTCAGCCGCTCGGCGAGCGCCTCGCCCCACTCCAGGTAGCCGCGCAGCACGACCTCGGTGTCGGACTCGGTGGTGAACCGGTGCCCGCGGCCCGCCAGTTCGCGCCGCAGCTCGGTGAAGTTGTAGGTCTCCCCCGAGTAGACGAGGGCGACGGTGCCGGTCGGGGTCTCGACCGTCATGGGCTGGCGCCCGCCGGGCAGATCGATGATCGCGAGGCGGCGGTGCCCGAGCCCGGCGGGCCCGCCGGTCCAGGTGCCGCGGTCGTCGGGACCGCGACAGGACATCGTCTCCGTCATGGCGTCCAGGGTGGTGGACTCGACCGTCAGGTCACGGTCGAAGGAGACCCAGCCGGTGATACCGCACATGCGCTTTCCTCCCGCTCGTCGAAGTAGGTGTATCTAGCACCTACATAGGTGAGCGTGCGCCTGCGATTGCGTACGGTCAACGTCATCGAAACGCGAGCGTCTCGCTGACCCTGCGGGATCCGGCCGCGTTTTACCAAGGCCAGAGGAGGGCGGGCGGGGAGCCCACGCCCTGCCACCGCGTGGGACGGAGCGCCGGGCCCGTCACGGAAGGAAACATTCCGGCCATCGGCAAAGGCTTGTCCACGATCCGTGGCGCTCGCCGCCCAGGCGGCTCGGCGGCTCGGCGGCTCGGCGGCTCGGCGGCCCACGATCCGGTGGGGTCAACCGGTCACCGCGGAGTCAGCAGCTCCTGCACCGCGGGCGCGTACCGCTCGGTGATGTCGGCGATCCGCGCGCCGCGCACGTGCGGGCCCCGTGCGATGCCGTACATCGCGCCGAGGCCGATCAGCATGCCGACGGCCAGCTCGGCCCGCAGCCCCGCGTCCGGCCCCGACAGCCGGTCGCTCAGCCGCTGGACCACCTGGGCTCGGAAGTTGGCGCGCAGGATGTCGCCCTGCTCACCGTGGAGCGGGGCGAAGACGATGCGCAGGATCGGGTCGGTGCCCCGCTCCGCCTGGCCCGCCAGCACGTGCCGGACCATGTGGCGGCCGAGGTCCGCGACCGGCGCGTCGAGGAAACCCGAGGCATCCGCCTCGAACGACATGATCCGGGAGAACAGGGCATCCTTGTTCCCGAAGTACTTGAGGACCAATGGCGCGCTGACACCGGCGCGTTCGGCCACCGCCTTGAGCGTGATGTCGCCGTGCGCGTGCCGCGCGAGCAGGTACCGTGCGGCGCGCACGATGGCCGCCTTGGTCGCCTCGGCGTCCCTGCGGCCCGCGCAGGGGGCGGGCGCCGGGCCGCCTGCCGACGGCACGTCCGCCGCCGTCGCCTTCCTCGCCCCCATGGTCACCGCCCCTCCAGAGCCGTCTCCTGGGCGGGTCCCCCGCGCCCGACGGCGCTCGCCCGGCCATTGTCCGGCGCCGTGTCCGAGGGTATGGCCAACGCGACCGCGCACGCGACGAGCGCGACGGTGCCCGCCAGCGCGAAGGCGATCTGATACCCGCCCAGGGTCGGCACCTGCACGCCTTGGACGGCCGAGGTGTGCCGCACGAGCACGGCGGCGACCGCCGCACTGGAGACGCTCTGCCCGATCGTGCGCATGAGGACGTTCACGCCGTTCGCGGACGCGGTCTGCTCGACCGGCACCGCCCGCAGGATCAGCGTGGGCAGCGCCGAGTACGCGAAGGTGGTCCCGATCGACACGATCGCGGCCCCCACCATGATCACCCACAACTCCCGGCTGTCCACGATCCGTACGACGTATCCGAGCACCATGAACGCGGCGCCGATCGCCAGCGTCACCCGGGGGCCGCGCGCCGTCGAGACCCGTGCCGACACCGGGGAGAGGACCAGCATGACGACGCCGTTGGGCAGCAGGCACAGTCCCGTCGCCACGATCGACAGCTCCAGGCCGTACCCGGTCGCCGCGGGCGCCTGCACCAGTTGGGCCGTCACCAACGAGTTGGCGTAGAAGGCGAATCCGGCGAGCAGCGCGGTCACGTGCGGGAGCGCCACGCGCCGCCCGACCGCCAGCCGCAGGTCCACCAGCGGCTGCTTGGCGCGCAGTTGCATGCGCCACCACAGCGACAGGATGACGACGGCGCCCGCGAACAGCCCGAGGACCGGGCCGCTGCGCCATCCCCACTGGCCGCCCTGGGACACCGCGAGCAGCAGACAGACCAGCCCGGCCGCGAGCCCCAGCGCGCCCCAGGTGTCGAAGCGCCCCGGCGAGCGCACCGGCGACTCCCGCACCGCCCACGCGGCGAGCAGGAGGCCGAGGGCGCTCAGCCCCGCGGTCGCCCAGAACATGGCGTGCCAGTCGGCGTACTGCACGATGAGCGCCGCCAGCGGCAGCCCGAGCGCGGCGCCGATACCGACCGTGGAACTCATCAGGGCGACCGCCGAGGCCGTCCGCTGCGGCGGGAGTTCGTCGCGCAGGATGCTGATGGACAGCGGTACGACCGCGGCGGAGGCGCCCTGCAGGGCGCGGGCGGCGATCAGCAGCCGGATGTCGGAGGTGAGTGCGCAGAGCACCGACCCGCCGGCCATCAGGCCGAGGGCGGCGAGCAGCACGCGGCGCTTGCCGTACATGTCGCCGGCCCGCCCGAGGACGGGCGTGAGGACCGCACCGGACAGCAGGGTGGCGGTCACCAGCCAGGAGACGGCGCCCGGCGAACTGCCGGTCAGCCGGGGCAGATCGGGCAGCAGCGGCACGACCACCGTCTGTGTGACGGCCATGAGAATGCCGCCGAAGGCCAGGACGGGCACGGTGAGCCGCTCCCGGAGGCCTCGCGCGGCGCCGGATGCCCGCGCATCACCGGATATCGGGACGTCCCCCATGAAGTCTCCCCCGCCAGCATGTGGTGAATGGCAATTCACCATAGGGGTGAATGGGCATTCACCGCCAGGAACTAGGCATGTGCCAGACGGACATGCCGATCGACGTCCTAAAGGCGCCCACACCGCCACCTCTGCCGCATCACACCCATCACGCTCACCACGCTCCGCGCTCGTATGTGTCGCAGCTTCGACGTGCTTGCGAAGCCACACCCGACTGGTCCGCCCCGCCCTTCCCGCTCCACCCCACTCCGCCCCTCCCCTCCACCCCCGTTTCGCGCAGGCCGTCGACGCCCCTGCCGAGAAGGACCTTTCTCCGCGGGAGGTCCACCCCTGGCGCCTTCGGTCATACTGCCGCCCATGAATCCACTCCGAATCGGCCTGGTGGGCACCGGTCCCTGGGCCTCCGCCACCTACGCCCCCGCCCTGGCCGGCCACCCGGGCGTCGAACTCAGCGGCATATGGGGGCGCCGCCCCGAGGCCGCCGCCGCGCTCGCGGCCACGCACAAGACGACGGCATACGAGGACGTGGACGCGCTGTTCGCCGCGAGCGACGCCATGGCGTTCGCCGTCCCGCCGGACGTCCAGGCGCCGCTCGCCGAGCGCGCCGCGGCGGCCGGTTGCCATCTCCTGCTCGACAAGCCGGTGGCCACGACACCGGACGCGGCGAGCCGGCTCGCCGCGGCGGCGGAGCGCGCCGGGGTGGCGTCCGTGGTCTTCTTCACGCTGCGCTTCGCCGAGGTCAGCTCGGCCTGGCTGGCCGAACAGCGGGCGACGGGCGGCTGGTTCACCGGCCGCGTCGACTGGTACGGCTCGTTCTTCGCCCCGGACGGCAACGGCGCGGCGTTCTCCTCGCCGTGGCGCGCGAGCAAGGGCGGCCTGTGGGACGTCGGCCCGCACGCCCTGTCGATGCTGCTGCCCGTCCTCGGCGACGTGACCGACGTGACGGCGGCGCCGGGCCCCGGGGACACGGCCCATCTGGTCCTGCGGCACACGGGCGGGGCGTCCAGCACGGCGGCGCTGAGTCTGACGGCGCCGGTGAAGGCGGCGGGGCTGGCCATGGAGCTGCGCGGCGAGAGCGGCACGGCGGCGCTGCCCGCGTGGGAAGGGGCGGACGAGGCGTTCCCCGCCGCGGTCGACGCGCTCGCCGAGGCGGCGCGCACCGGCACGGCACACCCGTGCGACGTCCGGTTCGGGTTGCGGGTGACGGAGATCCTGGCGCGGGCGGAGGAGCGGATCTCGGCCGCGTGAACCCGCCCGGGAAACGCACGCGCGGTCGGTACCGTGGCCGCTACGTAATGGCGAGTGACGGCACCGACCGCAGCCGGTGGCCCTGTGGAACCGCCGCGAGAAGACCACGGTGCGGTCCTGCGCTGCCACGTTTCCGACCACACGGATCGGAATATGGGCAACCGTCCCACACGCTTCCCACATCGGCCCTAGGCCTCGGGGGTACCCAATGCCGGGGAATTTCAGCCATTCTCTGGCTCCCCGGACAAGATGCCCCACTGTTGTGCGTACGCGCCCTCCGACGATCAAACCTGCAGGTCGGCGAGCTCGCGTACTCCATGATGCCGCAGCGACTGATCGTTTTCTTCGGGCAATGTTTACTACCAAAGCCGATGTGAATATTTAGACTGATCACGCTCCAACTCGGCGTGCACAAGAGGGATTACCCATCATGAACAAGACGGCGCTCCGCGCTCTGCTCCGCGAACGACGCGCCCTCATCGCCCCCGAATCACACGGCTTCGCCCGTCCCACGGGGCAGGGCCGGCGCGCTCCGGGCCTGTCGCAACATCAGGTCGATCAGTTGCTGCATCGCACGCTCGGGACATATCACCGTCTCGAGTCCGGCAATTACCCCAATCCTCCGACGACGTTGCTCCGCGATGTCGCGCGGCTCTTCGGTCTGAACGAGCAGGAATGGGTGTCCTTGTGCAGGTACGCACTCCTGCAGGATCCTCCGGGGCCGCTCCACCCGACCTCGGGCAAGGAGATACCGGGCGTATGGCAGGAGGCCGTCGAGGGGATCCGGCACATCGCCTACGTATCGGACGCGTCCTGGGACCTCCTCGCCTACAACGAACCCTTCGCGGCGCTCTTCCCGGGCAGGAGCGTCCCGTCGAACACCATGCGGTGGATGCTGCTCGAAGGGCGTGAGGTCCTGACGAACTGGCACACCGCCTGGGCACCGGTCGTCCTGCCGCAACTGCGGGCCGCGCTCGCCGCCCGCCCCGAGGACGAGGTCCTGCGGCAGATCGAGAAGGAGATCCTCGCGGACCCGGAGGCCGCCCTCCTCTATGGAGCGGGTGACTCCATCCCCCACCCGGACGGCGACGAGCGTCCGCTGCTGCACGCGGAGTTCGGCCCGGGGTGGGTCACGATGTGCGCGGCACAGCCCATGACCGCGCCCGGCGCGCGGCTCATCATCCTCGTCTTCCACCCCGGCGAGAAGCGTGCGCACACACGGGCGCCCATGCTGCGGGCCTTCTGACCCCGTTCATCCTCATATGCGTCTCTCACGCCCCTTCAGCAGGGGCGACGGGCTCTGCACGGTGAAGTACGTTGTGCCGCACCCCCCACATCCAACCGAGCCCGTGGGAGAACGCCGTGCCAGCCTATGTGTCCAGACCCCTGACCGTCTTCGGTGACCACAAGATCACCACGGGTGAGATAGCCGACGACATACGTACCCACCATCCGGACCACCCGCGGCTTCGGGCCATACTTCGCGTGGTGGGCAACTGCGGCGTCGTCACACGTCACTTCACCCGGCCCGTCGACGCTCCGACGGTGGCCGGCACGGCGGGCATCGACGGACGCGCCCACGCGGCCTTCGAGGACGCGCTCGCCATGGCCGAGCGCGCCGCGACCGCGGCGCTCGACGCATCGGGGCTCACCGGCGGAGACATCGATGCCATTGTCACAGCCCACTGCACCGGATGGGCAGTACCAAATCTCGACATCCTTCTCATGGACCGGCTCGGCCTGCGCCCGACCGCACGGCACGTCGCGCTCACCACGCTGGCCTGCGCGGGGGGCGTGCAGGCGCTGATCCGTGCCGCCGACCTCGTGACCGCACGGCCGGGCAGCAAGGTGCTCGTGGTCGCCGCCGAGACCATCTCCAGTGTCTACAACCACAACGACACCAGCATCGAATCAATGATCTACAAGGCGCTGTTCGGGGACTCCGCCGCCGCGACGATCGTCACGAGCACCCCCCTGGGCCCCGGGATCATGATCGAGGATTCCCTCGAATACGTGCTGCCGAACAGCCTCGACCGCTACCGCGGCCGCATCGCCCCGGACGGTTTCCACTTCGACTCCACCAAGGAGGCCCTCAGCGCGGCCGATGACGTACTCCCCGCCGTCCTGGACTGGCTCGGTCCGTACGACGCCGACTTCGCGGTCGTCCATCCCGGCAGCCCCCGCATCATCGGTGACACCGCGGCGGCCCTCGGCCTGGGTTCCCACGACGTCCGCCACTCCACCGCCACGCTCGCCGACGAGGGCAACCTCGGCGGTGTCAGCGTGCTCCGCGTCCTCGAACGCACGCATGGCGAACCGCCCGCGCAGGACGCCCGGGGCATCGCCGTCGCCTACGGCCCCGGCTTCGCCACGGCTGCCCTGCGCTGCCGCTGGCACGCATAGGAGGGCTCCGCGGCAACGGGAGAAACCAGTTGCCGTCCCCCCGCCCGCCTGCTGGAGTGACCCCATGGACCATGAAGCGGTGCTCGCCGCGTACGACCGGCAGATTCGGCGCGATGCGCGCGGTGAGGGGCCCGGTACCCGGGTCGAGCGGACCGGTGGTGTCGTCCGGGTGACCGGGGCGGCGCACGACTGGAACGGCGTTCTGTGGTCCGACGTCGACGCGACGAGCGCGGACTCCGTGATCGCCGAGCAGGTGCGGCACTTCACCGCGGCCGGCGTGGAGTTCGAGTGGAAGCTGCACTCGTACGACCGCCCCGCCGATCTCGCCGAGCGTCTCCTCGCGGCCGGATTCGTGGCCGAGGAGTTGGAGACCGTGATGGTCGCCGAGGCCGCGGCCCTGCCCCAGGGGCCCGAGCTGCCCGACGGCATCCACCTGCTGCCGGTGACGGACGAGGCCGGCGTGAAGCTCCTGGCCGAGGCGCACTTGGCCGCCTTCGGCGAGGCCGACGCCGAGCTGAGCGAGCGGATCGCCGGGCGCGTCCTCACTCAACTCACCGAGACGCCGGACGACATCGTGGCGGTCGTCGCCATGGACGGCGACCGGCCGGTGTGCGGCGCCCGGATGGAGTTCCGTCCGGACACCGACTTCGCCGGCCTCTGGGGCGGCGGCACCGCCCCGGACTGGCGGGGCAAGGGCATCTACCGCGCGCTGGTCGCGTATCGCGCCCGCATCGCCGTCGCCCGCGGCTACCGCTATCTCCAGGTCGACGCCTCGGACGACAGCCGTCCGATCCTGGACCGGCTCGGCTTCGCCACCCTCTGCACGACGACTCCGTACGTGTATCAGCCGTAGCCCGCACCCGTATCGGCGGCGTCGTGGGCCTCGTCCCCTCCCGTCAGGTCGGGCGCTTCATCCGAGCAGCTCTGCGATCGCCGCCGCCGTGTCCGTCTCGCCGAGCCTCGGGAAGATCTTCTCCACGCTGTTGCGGTGCGCCTCGGCGTCCATGTCGGTCACCGCGTCGACGGCCACGGTGACGTGATAGCCGTGCTCGTGCGCGGCACGCGCCGTCGACTCCACGCCGATGCTCGTCGCGATCCCGGCGATCACGACCTGGGTGACGCCCCTGCGGCGCAGCCGGAGGTCCAGATCGGTGCCGTAGAAGGCGCCCCACTGCTGCTTGGTGACGACGATGTCGCCGTCCGTACGGCCGAGTTCGGGAACGAGGTCGGCCCAGTCCGCGGGCGGCTCGCCTCCGCGCGCGGGGGCCTCGGTGCGTCCGGGAGCGCCGCCGGTCACCCGGACCAGGACCACGGGCAGGCCGTGCGCGCGGAAGGCGGCGGCGAGTTCGGCGGACCGCGCGACGACCTCCTCCGAAGGGTGGACGGTGGGCAGTGCGGTGATGCCCTTCTGGAGGTCGACGAGGACGAGGGCCGTGGTGGGGTCAAGCGTGGTGGCAGACATGGGAGTTGCCTTTCTCGTGCGTCGTGCGTCATACGCCGCGCACCGCGCGTCATGCGTAGCGCTCGTGCGTGTACGTAGTGCCTTGTGCGTCTTGCTTCGTGCGTGATGTGTTCGGATTCCTTGAGGCAGTCCTCTTCCGTGTCCGTCTCCTTGCGGCAGCCCTCGTCCGCTCTTCGGTTACGGGCCCGCTCAGTTCCCGGCCCGCGCCCCGCTCGGCCGCACCCGCAGCGCCCGGTCCGTCACTGTCAGGACGATCAGCGCCAGCGCAAGGACCCCGCCGACGACCGCCATGAGGTGCAGCCCCGTGTCGTCGGCCCGTTGTCCATAGGCGAGGCCGATGAGACCGGAGGCCGTGATCGCGCCGAGGTACTGGGCGGTGCGCTGGAGTCCCGCCGCCGAGCCGATGGCGTCGGCGGGCGCGTACTCCTGCACGGCCGCCTGGTTGCCGGTTCCCATGAGCCCCTGCGGGATACCGAAGCACGCGCCTGTCAGGAGCAGTACGGCGAGCGGCGTGGACCCCGTCGTGAAGAACAGCAGCGAGCTGCCCACGGCGAGGAGCACGGCGGTGACGGTCAGCGGCGCGCGGATGCCCTTCGTGCGCGCCCCGAGAAGTGAACAGGCCAGCGCGGCGAGGGACATCGGCAGCATGACGAGTCCCGTGTGCAGCGAGGAGAGGCGGCGCTCCTCCTCCAGCCACTGCGTGAAGCCGTACAACACGCAGTAGACGACGAGACAGCTCAGCCCGTGCCGCAGATACGTGCGGGCGAGCGCGTGGTTGGTGCCCAGCATGCGCAGGTCGATGAAGGGCCTGGGGTGGCGCAGCTGCCACCAGGTCAGTGCGGTCGAGAGTACGACGACCGGGGCCAGCAGCCACCACATCGGGTGGCGCAGGTCGAGCAGGAAGACGACGAGGCAGCTCAGCGCTCCGGTGAAGAGCAGGATGCCGAGCGGGTCCGGCGTCCCGCCCCAATGCGCCCTGCCCGACCCTCCCCTGTGCTTCTCGTCCTTCCCGGTCCGCTCCCCGCGCGGCAGGTCCTTGGGGATCCAGCGCAGCGCACTCGCGTACGCGAGAAGCGCCACCGGGACGTTGACGGCGAAGATCCCCCGCCAGCCCCCGGTCGCGACGAGCAGCCCGCCGAGCGTCGGGCCTGCCGCGGCGCTGCCGAGCGCCGCGAAGGAGAGACGGCCGAGGACGGTACGCGGTATCGGGCGGCGGAGCCGCGTGGACTCGTCGCGCAGGACGGCCATCGCGGCCGGGTACGCGGCGGAGGTTCCGACGCCGAGCAGCAGCCGGGAGAGGAGCAGCCAGCCGAAGCCGGGGGCGAGCGCCCCGACGAGGCCGGAGACGGCGACGACCACGAGGCCCGCGAGGAAGACCCGGCGCGGGCCGAGCTCGTCGGCGAGCCTGCCGAGCACGGGCTGGGCTATGGCGCTCGCGAGGTAGAGGACGGACACGAGCCACACGGTGTCGGCGGGGCCGACACCGAAGTCGTGGCCGATCGCCACCAGGCCGGTGGAGATCATCGTGGTGTTGAGCGGGTTGAGCAGCGAGCCGAGCAGCAGCGGCGCGGTGAGCCGTGCGCCGAAACCGGACCGGTCGCCCTTCACCGGGTCGCCCCGCGCGACGGATACCGCCTTCACTTCCGCACCAACCGTTCCAACAGCTCGACGGCTTCGGCGAGTTGTCGGCGCTCCGCCGGGTCGAGCTCGTCGGCGATGGCCACCGAGAGCCAGCCCCGCTTGGCCGCGTGCATGTCGGCGAACGTGCGGCGGCCCTCGTCCGTCACGGAGACGACGGACTGCCGCCCGTCGTCCGGGTCCGGGGCGCGTTCGACGAACCCCATGGCCTCCAGCGCCCCCACGGTCATCCGCATCGACTGGGGCCGCACGAGTTCGGCACGGGCCAGGGCCGCGGTCGTGGCCGGGCCCTGGCGGCTGAGCCGGGCGAGGACGGAACGCTGCGACGGGCTCAGCCCCGTGTCCGGCGCGGCGCCGCGCAGTCTGCGCACGAAGCGGCCGACCACGTTCGCGAGATCCGCGGCGACTTGCTCAGAGGTGGGTTCACCAGAGTGTCCGCTCATGCCGTCACCGTAGGAGATGGACAGGTAGACTTGCAAGTCTTACTGGCAAGGTTTCCTTGCGGACTCTCCTTGCGAGCTCCCCGTGCGGGCTCGCCCTGCGAGCTCCCCGTGCGATGCCACCTCGCCCGCCTGACGCGCGATTCCGGTCCGCCTCATTCGCACACCGGGTACACCCCCGTCCCACAAGCCCCTACGCTCTCCCCCATCAGGCCCAACTCCCCTACGCGAAAGGGCAGATGATGGGGGACCACTTCAGCCGCAGAGACCTCATGCGCCTCGGTTCGGGCGCCGCCGCCACCGCCGCGCTCACCGGCGCGGGCCTGTCAGGAACGGGCCCGGCCGGGGGCACGGCACGGGCCTCGGAGCCGTCCGCGGTGTCACCTGCCCCGCTCGCCGCACCCCTCGCCCTGCCGGTGTCGCGGGCCTTCGATCTGGCCGACCCCTCCGACCCGGTGTTCATGCACCGGCCGGCCTGGTGCCCGACCGTCATGCAGAGCGCGGGCCACGACCACCTCAACAACCGCTGGTACGTCGCCCAGGTGATGTACAACCCCGGCGACGGCGTCCCCTACGCGACGCGGCTCAAGGAAGGCGACATCGCCGTCACCGCGCTCGGCACGGACGGCGCCACCAAGATCGGCCGGATGTATCTGCGGGGCTTCGGGCACGGCGCGCAGATCGGCGTCGAGCCGACGGCGGTGGGCCGGCCGCCCTACCTCTGGATCGAGTACGACGCGCGCGCCGCCGACGGCAGGACCGGGTTCGGCACGAAGCTCTGCCGGATCAAGTACCTCGGTCCGCCCGCCGACCAGCCGCCGCGCAGCTTCCACTGGGACGACGCGGCCGACCGCACCGCGATGGACTTCAAGGACCGCACCCCGGACCCGGCGAAGCTCCCCGGCACGGGCAGCACCCTCACCTCGCCGCGCCCCGTGGTCGACATGCACCACCGCCGCGTCCTGGTCCGCTTCGACCGCGGCGGCAACCAGCAGTGCGCCGTCTGGGACCTGGACACGGCGGTGGCCTCGCCTCTGGGCGCCCCGCTCGCCCACCGTGCGGGCCTCTACAAGCCGCCGGTGGCGCAGGGTTTCTGCCTCTACGGCTCGTTCATGTACATCTACGAGGGCGAGGCGTACAAGAACGGCGGTCCGGGCGACGCGGACGACACCGGCAACACGTACATCACCCGCTTCGACCTCAACACCGGCGCCACGGAGAAGGCACTGACCCGCGCCCTGAAGAGCCTCGTCTTTCGAGAGCCCGAGGGCATGAACATCATGCTCGTCCCGGACGCGTCCGCACCCGGCGGCTACCGCCCACGCCTGACCTTCGGTTTCGCCTCGGGGGCCGAGGGGGACCGGCGTGCCAACATCGCATACAAGGACAAGCTGGTCTGAGTCCGAGGCGGCGACGGGCGAGACGGCGCCGGTCCGAAGCGGGCGGCCCGCGGCCGCTCACGCCTCCCTGGACCCCGCCCGCACCAGCCTCAGCTGGCCGATCTCCGCCACGTTCTTCATCAGCTCGGCGTTCACCCAGGCCACCGTGTGCGCGAGCGTGAACTGCGGGTCGTCCCGCCAGGGGAACGTGGCGGGACGCTCCAGGTCCTCGTCCGTGAGCCGCTCCAGGACGGTCGCCCAGTCGTCGCGCGCCCGGCGCAGCCAGTCGACCGCCGCCTTCTCCCCCGGCCACACGATCTCGGTGCGCTCGCGCGGCGGCCGGCCCGCCGCGTGGTCGGTCGCCACGCCCAGCCACCAGCCGAGGTGCCAGCCGACCCAGGCGATGGTGGGCACCGGCACCGGGTCGGGCTCCTCGTCCGCCCAGTCGGGAGTCCAGCTCCCCGCGCCGTCGGGCCGCACGGTCCAGCACAGCGCCGCCGGCTCCCACAGGAAGTCCTCGGGCTCCAGGCGTTCCAGGTGGTACTCGAAGAGCGACCAGGTCAGCTCGAACTGCCAGCCGAGCAGGGCGCATTGGGAAGGCTTCACTCCGGAACCCTCACGCACGCGGCGCGGACCCGCAACCGATATTCACGGCCGCGGACCGACCACCCCCGCGGCCCCTCGCCCGCCGGGGCCGATGCCATGATGATCGCGAACGGCAGGTTCCCCTCGTGGACGGAGTGCTCATGACGGACCGGACGCGGCAGGAGCAGGCCACCCCGGAGACACGGACACGCATCCTGGAGAGCTTCGGCCGCCAAGGCCTGATGGGTCACCTCGGCGCCCGGATCTCGCACATCGCGCCGGGCCGGGTGCACATCGAGCTGCCGGGCCGCCCCGAAGTCACCCAGCAGAACGGCTACTTCCACGCCGGGGCCACCAGCGCCATCGCCGACAGCGCCGGCGGTTACGCCGCGTTCACGCTCTTCCCCGAGGACACCGACGTCCTCACCGTCGAGTACAAGATCAATCTCCTCGCGCCCGCCGTCGGCGACCACATCGAGGCGGTCGGCACGGTCCTGAGGTCCGGGCGCACCCTGACCGTCTGCCACCTGGAGGTCTTCGGCGTCGGCCCCGATCACCGCGACCTCGTGGCGAGCGGCCAGCAGACCCTGATCCGCGTGGCCCGGTGACGAGAGATGGACACACACGCCACACCGTCCGACCGGGCCGGGGTCCAGGCCCTGGCCCTCGTCGAGGAGCGCTTCCCCCGCGCCCTGGGCGCCGTACTCGGCGGCTCGGCCGCCCGGGGCCGGGCCACCGCGAGCAGTGACCTGGACATCGCCGTGCTCCTCCCGGAAGGGGAGACGAGCCGCCGCGAGGTCGTCCGCCACGACGGCCGCGTGGCCGAGCTCTTCCTGCACACCCTGACGGACGTCCCCGCGCACTTCGAGAGGGACCGCCTCCTGCGCCGGGGCACCATCCTCTTCCTCTACGACCAGGGCCTGCCCCTCACCGACCCCCACGACCTCGTCCCACCCGTACGCACCCGGGCACGAGCGACGCTCGCCGAGGGGCCCGCTCCCTCATCGCCCACCACGGCGGCTGGACCGGCACCGCCGAGGACCCCGAGCAGGTGCTCGGGGTCCTCGGCGGGCCCCTCCGGGAGGGATACGTACAACTCTGGCAGGCGTGACGATGTGAGATAAAACATCCGCTCCTGGCGCCAAAGCGACAGGAGCGGATGTTTCACGTGCAACATCGGCCGCGCGGGCCGGACGCGTCAGCGGATCGGCATGCCCGAGAGCGTGCGGGCGATGACCAGGCGCTGGATCTCGCTCGTGCCCTCGAAGATGGTGTAGATCGCGGCGTCGCGGTGCATCCGCTCCACCGGGTACTCGCGCGTGAAGCCGTTGCCGCCGAGGATCTGGACGGCCTGCGCGGTGACCTTCTTGGCGACCTCGCTCGCGTACAGCTTCGACATCGAGCCCTCGGCCGACTCGAACTTCTTGCCGGTGGTGGCCATCCAGGAGGCACGCCACACCAGCAGGCGGGCCGCGTCGATCTGGGTGCGCATGTCGGCGAGCTGGAAGGCGATGCCCTGGTTGTCGATGATCGGGCGGCCGAACTGCGTGCGCGTCTTGGCGTACTCCAGGGCCTCCTCGTACGCGGCGCGCGCCGTGCCCACCGCCATGGCGCCGACCGCGGGGCGGGACGCCTCGAACGTGGCCATCGCGGCGTTCTTCACCCGCTCGCCGCCCGACTTGGCACGCTCCCGCGCGCGGGCCAGGCGCTCGTCCAGCTTGTCCTTGCCGCCGAGCAGGCAGTGCCCGGGCACGCGCACGTCCTCCAGGACGACCTCGGCGGTGTGCGACGCGCGGATGCCGTGCTTCTTGAACTTCTGCCCCTGGGACAGGCCCGGGGTGTTCGGCGGCACGATGAAGGAGGCGTGCCCCTTGGAGCCGAGCTCGGGGTCGACGACCGCGACGACGACGTGGACGTTGGCTATGCCGCCGTTGGTCGCCCAGGTCTTCGTGCCGTTGAGGACCCACTCGTCCTTGGCCTCGTCGTACACGGCCCGCGTACGCATGGCCGCCACGTCGGAACCGGCGTCCGGCTCGGAGGAGCAGAAGGCGGCGACCTTGACGTCGTTCACGTCGCCGTACATCTGCGGGATCCAGGTGCCGATCTGCTCCTCGGTGCCGTTGGCGAGCACGCCCACGGCGGCCAGGCCGGTACCCATGATGGACAGGCCGATACCGGCATCGCCCCAGAAGATCTCCTCGGTCGCCATCGGGATGCCGAGGCCCGAGGGGTCGAAGAACTGCTGGGCGTAGAAATCGAGGGAGTAGATCCCGAGCTTCGCCGCTTCCTGGATGATGGGCCAGGGAGTCTCCTCGCGCTCGTCCCATTCGGCGGCCGCGGGGCGGATCACATCCGCGGCGAACCCGTGGAGCCAGTCCCGGACCTCCTTCTGTTCGTCGTTGAGCTCCATGGTGAACTCGGCCATGACCCCTCCAGGACCTGCGATCAACTGCGGCGTTACTTGCGGTAACCGCAGTCTGTTACTGGCCAGTAGTCCATGTCAACTCCCGGCAGCCCGTTCGATGGGCACAGGTCCACTGGTGTTACGTTGCGCGTGCGTCACCGATTCATCACGGGCGGGGAGAAGCCATGGAGACCACGCAGCGGACCGATCAGCAGCGGTCCGCCGAGCACCGGCGTCGGGAGCTGCTCGAGGCCGCGGACAGGGTGGTGCTCCGCGACGGCCCAGGTGCGTCGATGAACGCCATCGCCGCGGAAGCGGGCATCACCAAGCCGATTCTGTACCGCCACTTCGGCGACAAGGGCGGCCTGTACGCCGCGCTCGCCAAGCGGCACACCGACGCGCTGCTCGAGGCCCTGCGCGCCGCGCTCGACGCCCCCGCCGAGCGCAGGGAGCGGGTCGAGGCCACGCTCGACACCTATCTCGCGGCGATCGAGGCACGTCCTCAGGTCTACCGCTTCCTCATGCATCCGTCGGAATCCCCCTCCCCCGGAGAGCAGGGCTTCGACGTCGGGCTGCACTCCGCTCCCCTGCTCCGCCGCCTCGGCGAGGAGCTCGCGGAGGTCATCGAGGAGCGCGTCGACCTCGGCCCGGAGAGCGCCGAACTCTCCCGCGTGTGGGGGCACGGCATCGTCGGCATGATGCACGCGGCCGGCGACTGGTGGCTCGGCGAACGGCCGTGCCCGCGCGCCCAGTTGGTGCGCAGCCTGGCCGATCTGCTGTGGGGCAGGCTCGCGGCCGCGGGCAACCGCGTCGGCGGACCCGGCTTCTGATCCCCGGGCGCCTCAGCGGGCGCTCAGGCGTTCCAGGAGGCCCTGGCGGCGGCCCTCAGCACCCTGCGCCGCCGCCAGCCGGTGACACGGTCGGTGTACACGCCGCCGTCCAGGTGGTCGCACTCGTGCTGGAGGCAGCGCGCGAACCAGCCCGTCCCGTGCACCCGCACCGGCTCGCCGCGCAGATCGACCCCTTCGACCACCGCGTGGTCGAAGCGCGGCGTGAGCGCCTCGAGGCCGGGCAGCGAAAGACAGCCCTCGGGGCCGCGCACCGTCTCGCCGTCCGCCTCGACGAGCCTCGGGTTGACGACGTACCCGAGATGGCGGACGTCCTCGTCGTCCGGGCAGTCGTACACGAACACGCGCTTGCCCACGCCGATCTGGTTCGCGGCGAGACCCACGCCGTTCGCGGCGTACATCGTCGCGAACATGTCCTCGATGAGGTCCGCCAGTTCGGCGCCGAAGTCGGTGACCTCCTCGCAGGGTGTGTGCAGCACGGGGTCACCGAGCAGGGTCATGGGTCGTACGCGCCCCGAGGCGCCCGGGATCGAGCCGTGTCGCATGGCGGCAAGAGTACGGTCCAGGTGGCGGGGCGGCATCGAGGTGGTGCCGTGATTCGGGCTTGCCAGTGGATCTCGATAGGCTGAGCAGAGAAACGATGCCGGGGGCAGGCGCGGCGCCGTACGCAAGGAGGATCTCGACAGATGTCAGGCAACACGGACCCGCTGTCGCCGCGGGCCAAGCTGGCCGTGACGGCGGGCAAGGCGGCCGCGGCGGTGTCGCGAGCGGCGGGCCGCGGCAGCGGATCGGTGATCGGCGGCAAGGTCGCGCTCAAGCTCGACCCCGAGCTGCTCGGACGGCTCGCCACGCACCTGGACGTGGTCCTCGTGTCGGCCACGAACGGCAAGACGACCACCACGCGTCTGATCGCCGAGGCGCTGCGGGCCAGCGGCCCGGTCGTCTCGAACGCCCTCGGGGCGAACATGCCCGCCGGAATCACCTCGGCCCTGGCCGGTGGCTCCGACGCGAAGTTCGGCGTGATCGAGGTCGACGAGAAGTACCTCGCGGGTGTCGCCCGTGACGTCGACCCGAAGGCGATCGCGCTGCTCAACCTCTCGCGCGACCAGCTGGACCGCGCCGCCGAGACCCGCATGCTCGCCGAGAAGTGGCGCGAGGGCCTCGCCGGCTCCAAGGCCGTCATCGTCGCCAACGCCGACGACCCGCTGGTCGTCTGGGCCGCCTCCTCCTCGCCGAACGTGGTGTGGGTGGCCGCCGGCCAGGAGTGGAAGGACGACGCCTGGTCGTGCCCGTCCTGCGGTGGCGTCATGCAGCGCCCCGGCGACGACTGGTTCTGCGGCGAGTGCGGTTTCCGCCGCCCCGCGCCCAGCTGGGTGCTCTCCGGCGACCACGTCCTGGACCCGCACGGCTCGGCCTGGCCGATCCACCTCCAGCTGCCCGGTCGCGCCAACAAGGCCAACGCCGCCTCCTCGGCCGCCGTCGCCGCCGTCTTCGGCGTGCCTCCGCAGGTCGCCCTGGAGCGCATGTACCAGGTGCAGGCCGTCGCCGGACGCTACGACGTGGTGCAGTTCCAGGGCCGTGACCTGCGCCTGCTGCTCGCGAAGAACCCGGCGGGCTGGCTCGAAACGTTTTCGCTGATCGACCCGCCGCCGACCCCGGTGATCCTCTCCGTGAACGCCCGCGGCGCGGACGGCACGGACACCTCCTGGCTGTGGGACGTCGACTACACCCGTCTGGCCGGTCACCCGATCTTCGTCCTCGGTGACCGCAAGCTGGACCTCGCCGTGCGGCTTGAGGTCGCGGGCCTGGACTTCCGGGTCTGCGAGTCGGTCGACGAGGCGGTGCAGCTCGCCCCGCCGGGACGCATCGAGACCATCGCGAACTACACCGCGTTCCAGGACCTGCGCCGCCGCGTCGGCAACTGACCCCGGGTAAGGACAATGAGCATGAGCGACAACAGCCTGCGTCTGGTCTGGGTCTACCCCGACCTCCTGAGCACGTACGGAGACCAGGGCAACGCCCTCGTCGTGGAGCGCCGCGCCCGCCAGCGCGGCCTCCAGGTCGAGCGCTACGACGTACGCAGCGACCAGCCGGTGCCCACCTCCGGCGACATCTACCTCATCGGCGGCGGCGAGGACCGCCCGCAGCGCCTGGCGGCCGAGCGGCTGCGCCGCGACGGCGGTCTGCAGCGAGCCGTGGGCAACGGCGCGATCGTCTTCTCGGTCTGCGCCGGCTACCAGATCCTCGGCAACGAGTTCATCAACGACCTCGGCCAGCGCGAGCCCGGTCTCGGCCTGCTCGACGTGGTCTCCACGCGCGGCGAGGGCGAGCGGTGCGTCGGCGACGTGCTCGCCGACATCGACCCGCAGCTGGGCCTGCCGCAGCTGACCGGCTTCGAGAACCACCAGGGCGTCACCCACGTGGGCCCCGCCGCCCGCCCCTTCGCCCGGGTCCAGCTCGGCCGGGGCAACGGCACGGGCGACGGCACCGAGGGCGCGTACAACGGCACGGTGTTCGGTACGTACATGCACGGCCCGGTCCTCGCCCGCAACCCGCTCATCGCGGACCTGCTGCTCAAGCTGGCCCTCGACGTGAACGCGCTGCCGCCGACGGACGACCGGTGGTACGAGGCGCTGCGCAACGAGCGGATCAACGCCGCCCAGCAGCCCGCGTAACATCCCGGCACGAAGGCCCGGTTGACGCCCCGCCCGCACATGTGAGCGGGGGCGTCCAGCCCTCGGACGCCTGATGCGGTCCCGCCCCCCGGCGCCTATAGGGTGAGGCGGGAATCCCGCCGGACGACGTGGTCCGGTCATCGGCCCACGTTGCAAAGGTATTCCGGGCTATGCGCATTGGTGTCCTGACCTCCGGCGGCGACTGCCCCGGACTGAACGCCGTCATCCGATCCGTCGTGCACCGCGCGGTGGCGGACCACGGCGACGAGGTCATCGGCTTCCACGACGGCTGGAAGGGCCTCCTGGAATGTGACTACCGCAAGCTCGACCTCGACGCGGTGGGCGGCATCCTCGCCCGCGGCGGAACGATTCTGGGCTCCTCGCGCGTGCAGCCCGCGCATCTGCGGGACGGCGTGGAGCGCGCCAGGGGGCACGTCGCCGAGCTGGGCCTCGACGCGATCATCCCGATCGGCGGCGAGGGCACGCTGAAGGCGGCCCGGCTGCTGTCCGACGCGGGTCTGCCCATCGTCGGGGTGCCCAAGACCATCGACAACGACATCGCGGTCACCGACGTCACCTTCGGCTTCGACACCGCCGTCGGGGTCGCCACGGAGGCGCTCGACCGTCTCAAGACCACCGCCGAGTCGCACCAGCGGGTGCTCATCGTCGAGGTCATGGGCCGGCACACGGGCTGGATCGCGCTGCACTCCGGCATGGCGGCCGGCGCGCACGCCATCGTCGTGCCCGAGCGGCCCTTCGACATCGAGGAACTGGCCAAGAAGGTCGGCGAGCGCTTCTCCGCGGGCAAGAAGTTCGCGATCGTCGTGGCCGCCGAGGGCGCCAAGCCGCGCGAGGGCTCCATGGAGTTCGACGTGGGCGGCAAGGACGTCTACGGCCACGAGCGGTTCGCCGGCATCGCCCGGCAGCTCTCCCTCGAACTGGAGGAGCGCCTGGGCAAGGAGGCGCGTCCGGTCATCCTCGGCCACGTCCAGCGCGGCGGCACCCCCACCGCGTACGACCGCGTGCTCGCGACCCGCTTCGGCTGGCACGCCGTCGAGGCCGTGCACCGCGGCGAGTTCGGGAAGATGACCGCGCTGCGCGGCACCGACATCACGATGGTGCCGCTCGCCGAGGCGGTCGCGACCCTGAAGACGGTGCCCGACGAGCGGTACGCCGAAGCGGAGTGCGTGCTGTAGGTCCGGCCCGCGCCGACGTCCGCCCTCAAGGCGCCCGTCTCCAGAGCGCCCGCCTTCCCCCCTCCGTACGCCAACTCATCACCTGTTGAACTATCTGCCCCCGGTCGCGTCAGCGGCCGGGGGCAGTTCTACTCTGGTGCCGAGACACGTCGCACAATCCGCACGAATCAGGAGCCACTGGATGGATCACAGCGGGCACGGCATGAACATGGATCTGCCGCCGTTCACGCTGGGGCGAGGCCTGGAACCCTCGGCCGACCCCTTCTTCCTCATCGGCTGCCTGGTGGCCCTCGGCCTGTACGGGTGGGGCGTGGCACGGCTCGTGCGGCGCGGTGACAAGTGGCCGGTGGGCCGCACGATCTCCTTCGTGCTCGGTGTCCTCACCGTCCTGCTCGTGATGTGCACCAAGCTGAACGACTACGGCATGGTCATGTTCAGCGTGCACATGGTGCAGCACATGGTGATCAGCATGCTGTCGCCCATCCTGCTGCTGCTCGGCGCGCCGATCACGCTGGCGCTGCGCGCGCTGCCGGTGGCGGCGCGCGGCAGCAAGGGGCCGCGCGAGTGGCTGCTCTGGCTGCTGCACAGCCGGTACATGCGGATCATCACGCACCCCGCCTTCACGATCCCGCTGTTCATCGCGAGCCTGTACGCGCTCTACTTCACGCCGCTCTTCGACACGCTGATGGGGTCCAAGGCGGGCCACATCGGGATGATGGTCCACTTCCTCGCCGTCGGCCTGGTCTTCTTCTGGCCGATCATGGGCGTCGACCCGGGTCCGCACCGGCCCGGCTATGTGATGCGGATGCTGGAGCTGTTCGCGGGCATGCCGTTCCACGCCTTCTTCGGCATCGCGCTGATGATGGCGACCCAGCCGATGATCGGCACGTACATGCACCCGCCCGCCTCGCTCGGCATCGACGCGCTCCAGGACCAGGAGGCGGCGGGCGGCATCGCCTGGGCCTTCAGTGAGATCCCGTCCGTGGTGGTTCTGGTCGCCCTGCTGTTCCAGTGGCGCAAGTCCGAGGAGCGCGAGGCGCGGCGCAAGGACCGCGCCGCGGACCGCGACGGGGACAAGGAGCTCGAGGAGTACAACGCCTATCTGGCCTCACTGGCCGCACGCGGGCGCTAGCGGCAACCGGGTGTCACGGGGGACGATGGACCTCGGACCGCAGCCGCGGCGCGTGGGCGCACAGGGCTGCCGGGAGGAGGCTGAGCGATGCCCGGTTCCACGAAGACCATGGGTGGGTTCACCATCGGAGGCCTGGTCATGGTGACGGCCTACACGGCGGCGCTCGGAAGCAACGGCTGGCTGTGGTTCGGCTGGGTCGTGCTGGGCCTGATCACGCTGGCGATGGTGCTGTCGCGCGCCTAGTGGGGGCGTGGTGCGCGAATCGGCATGCGCCGTGACACCGGCCCGTGAAGCGCCCTGTCCCGTGCGGCGTGGCCGCTTCAGAACCGGAAGACGTATCCGGTGGCCGCGTCCATCGTGCAGGCGTTCGGGTACGTCTTGTGCCAGCCGACCATCCGGCCCCGGTAGGTCCCCGTCGCGCTCACCGTGACCGGGTCGAACTCCTTGGTGCACGCGTGCGGGTCCTCGGGGAGTTCGTCGAGATCGCCGCCCGCCTGGGCGATCGCCTCGCAGGCCTTGGCCGCCTGCGGGTGGTGGCCCGAGGGCTCGGGCTCGCAGTTCAGCAGGACACCCCGGATCCAGGTGTTGTCCGACCCCGAGACGGTGAGGAAGAGCCCACGCTCCGGAGGGGGCATCTCCTGTGTCGCGTGGGCTGCGGGCGCCCCGGCGGCGAGCGCGAGCAGGGCGGCGGCTGTGACGGTGAGCGGGCGCATCGGTGACCTCCGGGAACGGACGGTGACATCGGGGAGAGGCCAGAGCACCTTCCGTCCGTGGCGCGGGGCGAGCCGCCGCGCCGGTCGTTCCCCCGCCGGGGCGTACGCAAGGGCCCGAACGGGCTCTCGCGTACGCGGCGCCGATTGGCTACTGTGCGTCGGCACCGGGACCACGGGGAAGGCGGCCGCCATGTTCTATCTACTGCTCAAGCACGTGATCCTCGGCCCGCTGCTCCGGCTGATGTTCCGGCCCAGAATCGAGGGCCTGGAGCATGTGCCGGAGAACGGCGCGGCGATCGTCGCGGGCAATCACCTGTCGTTCTCCGACCACTTCCTGATGCCCGCGATCATCAAGCGCCGCATCACCTTCCTCGCCAAGGCCGAGTACTTCACGGGCCCCGGCATCAAGGGCCGGCTGACGGCCGCGTTCTTCCGCAGCGCGGGGCAGATCCCCGTGGACCGCTCCGGCCGGGAGGCGGGCCAGGCCGCGATCCGCGAGGGGCTCGGCGTCCTGTGCAAGGGCGAGCTGCTCGGCATCTATCCGGAGGGCACCCGCTCGCACGACGGCCGGCTCTACAAGGGCAAGGTCGGCGTCGCGGCGATGGCGCTCAAGGCGCAGGTGCCGGTGGTGCCGTGCGCGATGATCGGCACGTTCGAGGCGCAGCCGCCCGGCCAGAAGGTCCCCAAGTTCAAGCGCGTGACGATTCGTTTCGGCGAGCCCCTCGACTTCTCCCGCTACGTCGGCATGGACAACGAGAAGGCGGTGCTGCGGGCCGTCACCGACGAGATCATGTACGAGATCCTCGGGCTCTCCGGTCAGGAGTACGTCGACAAGTACGCGGCCGTCGTGAAGGCGGAGGAGGCCGAGCAGGCCGCGGCGGGCACCAAGGACCAGCGGAAGTTCCCGAGGATGCCGCTGAGCTGACGCGGCGGCGCACTCCCCCGGCGTGGTCCCCGTCGCGCCGGCCGGCGCCTCTGCTGAGAGCAGAGCACGTCCCCCGTCCGGCTGTCGGACCATACGGTCCGATCATGAAGAACGCGATGGTGATCGGTGCGACGGGACAGACGGGGCGCGTGACGGTTCAGGCGCTCGCCGAGGACGGCTGGGCGGTGACGGCGGCGTCGCGGGGCGGCGGACGCGACACGCGGTGGCCCGAGGACGTACGGGCGGTGCGCCTGGACCGGGAGGACGACCCGGCGTTCGCCGCGGCGCTGGGCGACGGGGTGGATCTCGTGGTCGACACGGTGGCGTTCACGGCGACGCACGCCCGGCAGTACGAGGCCCTGGCCGACCGGATCGGGTCGGCCGTCGTCCTCTCCAGCGGGGCGGTCTACGCGGACGGGCGGGGCCGCAGCTTCGACACCCAGGAGGAGCCCGACGGATTTCCCGAGCACCCCGTGCCGATCCCCGAGAGCCAGCCGACGGTGGCGCCGGGCGAGGCCACGTACGGCACCCGCAAGATCGCGCTGGAGCGCACGCTGCTGGCGCTCGGTGAGCGCCTTCCGGTGACGCTGCTGCGCGCGGGCGCGATCCACGGACCGCACTGCCGCACGCCCCGCGAGCTGTACTTCGTGAAGCGGAACCTGGACGGGCGGCGCACCCGGGTCCTCGCGCACGGCGGGGCCAGCCGGTTCCATCCGGTCAGCGTCCACAACATCGCGGAGCTGGTGCGGCTCGCCGCGGTGCGCCCGGGCTCGCGGGTGCTCAACGCGGGCGACCCCGAGGCGCCCACGGTCGCGGAGATCGGGGCGGCGATCGACGCCGCGATGGGGACCCGGACCGAGACGGTGACGGTGCCGGGCGGGCCGCCGGCGCCGAACGTCGGGGACACGCCGTGGTCGGCGGGGCATCCGGTGGTGTACGACATGTCGGCGGCGGAGCGGGAGCTGGGCTACCGCGCCGTGACGACGTACGCCGACAGCCTCCAGGAGACGGTGGACTGGCTGGCCGCGCGGCTCGCGGGGCAGGACTGGCGCGCGGCGTTCCCGAAGATGGCCGGGAACTACGACCCGTCGGGTGATCTGTTCGACTACGCGGCGGAGGACGACTGGCTGGCGCGACGAACGGCCTGAGACGCCAACGGCCGACCGTCACCGCGCGTGGGCACGGGCGACGGTCGGCCGGTGGACTGCTCCTGCCGCGGCTACGGCTTCGGCGTGGCGTGCGGCCCGCAGGTCACGTCGGAGGCGTCCAGCTCGCCGGTCAACAGGTAGGTGTCGACGCGGTCGTTGAGGCACGGGTTGGCGATGTTGGTGATGCCGTGCGAACCGGCGTCCTTCTCCGTGACCAGGCGGGAGCCCTTGAGGGTCTTGTGGAGTTCGAGGGCGCCGGGGTACGGCGTGGCCGCGTCACGGGTGGACTGGACGATCAGCGTCCGCGGCAGGCCCTTGCGGGTCTCGATCTCCATTGGGCGCTGCTGCTTGCTCGACCAGGTCGCGCACGGCAGGTTCATCCAGGCGTTGCCCCAGGTGAAGAAGGGGCTGGTGCGGTGGATGCGGGTGTTGTCGCGGTCCCACTTCCGCCAGCTGCGCGGCCACTTGGCGTCCGCGCACTCGACGGCCGTGTAGACGGCGTTGCCGTTCTCCGCGGCGATGTTGCCCGCGGTGTCGGAGAGGTCGGGGCTCGCGGCGTCGACGAGGGGCTTCGGGTCACCGGCGACGTACTTGCTCCAGTTCGTGGCGATCTCGACCCAGTAGGAGTCGTAGTACGGCGCGTTCTGGAAGTAGGAGTGCAGCTCGGCCGGGCCGACGACGCCGCCGAGGGGCTGCTTCTTCGCGGTGGCGCGCAGCGTGTCCCACTGGGCGCGGACCTCGTCGTAGGTGTCGCCGAGGTGGAAGGCGGCGTCGTTCTTCGCGACCCAGGTCATCCAGTCGACGAGGCGCTTCTCGAAGGCCACGTCCTGGTCGAGGTTGACCTCGTACCAGATCTTGTCCGTGCGCGGGTTGACCACGGAGTCGAACACCATGCGGCGCACGTGCGTGGGGAAGAGCGTGCCGTAGACCGCGCCGAGGTAGGTGCCGTAGGAGACACCGAGGAAGTTCAGCTTCTTCTCGCCGAGGGCGGCGCGGATGACGTCGAGGTCCCGGGCGGTGTTGGGCGTCGTCATGTGGGGCAGCAGCTCGCCGCTGCGCTCCTGGCAGCCGTCCGCGTACTGGGCGGCGAGCTTGCGCTGGGCGCGCTTGTCGGCCTCGCTGTCGGGGACGGGGTCCGGCTTGGGCGCCTTGACGAACTCCTGCGGGTCCACGCAGGAGACGGGGGCCGAGTGGCCGACGCCGCGCGGCTCGAAGCCCACGAAGTCGTAGGCCTTCGCGGTCTTCTCCCACAGCTTGCTCTTGGTGACGACGCGGCGCGGGAAGCGCAGGCCGGAGGCGCCGGGGCCGCCCGGGTTGTAGACGAGGGCGCCCTGGCGCTCGTCCTTGGTGCCGGTGTTGCCGATGCGGTCGACGGCCAGCTTGATCTGCTTGCCGTGCGGCTTGGCGTAGTCGAGCGGGACGGTGACCCAGCCGCACTGGATGGGCTTCTCCAGGCCCCAGTCGGCGGGGCAGTCCCGCCAGTCGACGCCGGCCTTCGCGGCGCGCTCGGCGGCGAGGGCGGCGCCGCGGGCCTCGCGGTCCTTGCCGGAGCGGGAGGCCGCGGCGCCCTGCGCGTCGGCGCTGGCCGTCGGCGCCGCGAACGCACCCGCTATCAGCGTCGCCGCGACAAGAGCGCCCGCGGAACCGAGCACCGCCGTCCGTCTGGTCCCTGGCGTCCTACTCAAGTGGGGCCTCCCGCACATCGATTCGAACCGG
This sequence comes from Streptomyces sp. NPDC052114, assembly GCF_040680155.1. Classification (NCBI taxonomy): domain Bacteria; kingdom Bacillati; phylum Actinomycetota; class Actinomycetes; order Kitasatosporales; family Streptomycetaceae; genus Streptomyces; species Streptomyces sp. NPDC052114. The sequence goes on from NZ_JBFAWC010000009.1 coordinate 48,224, forward strand.
TTCGATCAGTACGGGGGATCCTTGCGCCTGCGGGGACCCCGGCAACAGCCACGACAGGCTTTCTTTGCCAATCCGATAAACGGATTGGTCCGACCCGGTGAGCGGATCACGTCAGCCGGTGCAGGGCCTCGTCCAGCGCCCGGCGGACCTGGAGGGCGTCCGGGGCCACCGCCGTGACCAGGACGCCCGGGCCCGCCAGGGGCGTCAGGGCCGCCCACTCCCCCAAGGGTGCGCCCGGGGGTTTGGCGTGCTCGAACTCCGGTCGTACGACGATCAGTTGGCCCACCGCGCGATGTCCGCCCAGGACGGCGGGGCCGTCCCAGCCGCCCGGGGCTCCGGGGCCGCAGGCCAGTTCCTGGTCGAAGAGGAGGCGGCCCGCGCGGCGGACGGTGAGGCGGCTGGTGAGGCGGCCCGGGGCCTCACCCGTGCGGCCCAGCGCCTGCTCCTCGCGCAGCACCAGGCGCGCGCCCTCGGCGAGGTCGGCGCGCGTGGTGACGCGGAGGTCACTGCCGTGCACGGAGATCAGCTGTTCGGGCAGCCAGTGCAGCTCGGCACCGTCGGCCACGGTCAGGCGCACGTCGTAGTGCGCCGCCGTCTCGCTCTGGCCGGGCAGCGCCATGGTGGCCGCCGCCGAGCCGATGTGCAGTGCCGCCCCCGCGTGGGCCACGGCCTCGACGGTGAGGTGGTCCCCGCCGAGGGGGCCGCTCATCGCGCCGACGAGCGTGACCCGCGCCGCCCCCGAGGTGGATCGGGTGCGGCGCAGGGCGAGCGGGCCCTCCCCGTCGAGCACGGGCAGCACGGTGCCGCCCTTGGCGCCGGCGCGCGCCTCCACACGGGCGGTGGCGCGGACGCCCGCGCTGCCCGCGCGGTAGATGCCCCGCGGGTGCGCGGCGCCCCGTGGGGCGAGGTCCACCGTCACGCCGACGCGGTCCATGCGGCGTGCTGCTCGCGCACCCAGGCGGCGACCGGGCCGACGCCTGCTTCGGAGCGCAGCGACTGGAAGATGACGGGGAGCTCGGCGCGCGAGGCCTTCGCGTCGGCGGCCATCCGGGCGAGGTCGGAGCCGACATGCGGGGCGAGGTCGGTCTTGTTCACGACCAGGAGGTCGGCCGTGGTGACGCCGGGGCCGCCCTTGCGCGGGATGTCGTCGCCGCCCGCCACGTCGATGACGAAGATCTGCGCGTCGACGAGGCCCTTGGAGAAGGTGGCCGTCAGGTTGTCGCCGCCGGACTCGACGAGGATCAGGTCGAGCGGCCCGACCTCGTCCTCCAGGTCCTCGACGGCCTCCAGGTTGGCGGAGATGTCGTCGCGGATCGCGGTGTGCGGGCAGGCGCCGGTCTCCACGGCGGTGATGCGCTCGGGCGGCAGGACGGCCTCGCGCAGCAGGAAGTCGGCGTCCTCACGCGTGTAGATGTCGTTCGTGACGACCGCGAGCGAGAACTCCTCGCGCAGCGCGCGGCACAGCGCGGCGACGGTCGCGGTCTTGCCGGAGCCGACGGGCCCGCCGAGCCCGATGCGCACCGCGCGACGGGTTCCGTCGGGGCGGTGGGCGTCGGCGGAGACCGCGGCGGGGCCGTCGTGGGAGTGATCGAGATGCATGATGCTGCTCCTTCGGGTGGTGCCGGTGGTGCTAGTGGTGTGAGGGTGCGCGGGGACCCGGGACGCCGTGGTCGGGGCGTCCCGTGCTGCCACCGCTAGGACGCGAAGAGGCGTACCGGCCAGGCCGCGTGCGCCTCCGCGCCGATCTCCAGGAGCGGCGCGGAGGCCGCGGGCAGCGCGTCGACGCCTTCGTCGGACGCGCGCCGCGCGGCTTCGGCCGCCCGGAGTGCCACGTGGTCGAGGTCCGGGGCGAGCCGGGCCAGGACCGCCGTGGCGTCGAAGGGGTCGAGGCTGAGCAGCCGCACGGTGGCCGTCGCCGGTCCGCTGACCGCTTCGTACGCCGAGCAGTACGCGGCGTCCTCGGGGCCGAGCCCGGCGGCGCGGGCGGTCAACCCGAGGACGACGGGCTGATGCGCGCCTTTGGGGAACCGCTGCGCCAGCGCGTCGAGTTCGGGGTGTGGCCAGGTGGCGCGGGCGGCCCGCATCATCTGCCGCCCGAGCCGCCGCGCCGCGGTGCGCAGCGCGGGTGACGGCGTGCGCGCGTCGGCCGCCGTGTCCAGGGCGACCGGGTCGACGCCGAGGGCGGCGGCCGCCGCGAGGGCGGCCGACACGAGCCCGGAGGTGTGCAGCCGTCCCCGGCAGAAGACCTCCAGGCTCGCGGCCCCGGTGATGCGGCCCGCCTTGACGGCCTCTTCGGCCCCGCCGGAGTGGGCGTGCCCGCCGGCGGGGAAGCGGCCGTCGGCCAGAACGAGTAGTGCTGCTCGGGACATGGGTGTCGTCGCCAGGTTCGTCGGGGCCGTCAGAACAGGAAGTACCGCTGCGCGAGCGGCAGTTCCGCGGCGGGCGACGGCTCGACGAGTTCACCGTCGATGGTGACGGCGAAGCTGTCGGGGGCGACCTCGACCCGGGGCAGCGCGTCGTTCTCGCGCATGTCTGCCTTGGTGCGACCGCGCGTGGACCGGATCGCGGTGAACTGCTTCTCCAGGCCCAGGCGTTCGGGCAGCCCGTCGTCCAGGGCCGACTGCGTCACGAAGTTGATCGAGTTCCGCGCGGGGGCCCTGCCGTGCGCGCCGTACATGCGGCGCGGCAGGATCGGCTGCGGGGTGGGGATGGACGCGTTGGCGTCGCCCATCTGCGCGTACGCGATCTGTCCGCCCTTGAGCACCACCTGCGGCTTGACGCCGAAGAACGCCGGTTCCCACAGCACCAGGTCGGCGAGCTTGCCGCTCTCGACCGAGCCGAGCTCGTGCTCGATGCCCTGGGCGACGGCCGCGTTGATCGTGTACTTGGCGACATAGCGGCGCGCGCGGTGGTTGTCGGCGCGGGTGTCCCCCGGCAGGAGGCCGCGGCGCCGCTTCATCACGTGCGCGGTCTGCCACGTCCGCATGATCACTTCCCCGATGCGGCCCATGGCCTGGGAGTCGGAGGACATGATCGAGATGGCGCCGAGGTCGTGGAGGATGTCCTCGGCCCCGATGGTGGTGGGCCGGATGCGGGACTCGGCGAAGGCCAGGTCCTCGGGCACGGCGGGGTTGAGGTGGTGGCAGACCATCAGCATGTCGAGGTGTTCCTCGACGGTGTTGACGGTGTGCGGCCGGGTCGGGTTGGTCGAGCTCGGCAGCATGTTGGGCAGCGAGACGGCCGTGATCATGTCGGGGGCGTGGCCGCCGCCCGCGCCCTCGACGTGGAAGGCGTGCAGGGTCCGGCCCGCGACCGCGTCGAAGGTGGCGTCGACGAAGCCGGCCTCGTTCAGCGTGTCCGTGTGGACGGCGAGCTGGGCGCCGGTCTCCTCGCAGACGTTCAGGCAGGCGTCGATCGTGGCGGGCGTCGCGCCCCAGTCCTCGTGGATCTTGAAGCTGACGGCGCCGGCGCGCAGCTGGGCGTGCATCGACTCGGCGTTGACGGTGTTGCCCTTGCCGAGGAAGCCCACGTTGACCGGGCTCGACTCCAGCGCGGCGAACATCCGCGCCAGGTGCCAGGCGCCGGGCGTGATGGTGGTCGCCTTGCTGCCCTCGGCGGGCCCGGTGCCGCCGCCGAAGAGCGTGGTGACGCCGGAGGCCAGCGCCTCGTCGACGATGGTCGGCGAGATGAAGTGGATGTGGGTGTCGATGCCGCCCGCGGTCACGATCTTGCCGTTGCCCGCGATGATCTCGGTCTCGGGGCCGATGACGAGGTCGGGGTGGACGCCGTCCATCGTGTCGGGGTTGCCGGACTTGCCGATGCCGGTGATGCGGCCGTCGCGGATGCCGATGTCGGCCTTGACGATTCCCCAGTGGTCGATGATCACCGCGCCGGTGATGACGGTGTCGGGGGCACCCTCGGCGCGCGTGGTGCGGGCCTGCCCCATCGACTCGCGGATGACCTTGCCGCCGCCGAACACCGACTCGTCGCCGGAGCGTCCGGGACCGCCGGAGCGGTCCTCCTCGATCTCGATCAGCAGATCGGTGTCGGCGAGCCGGATCCGGTCGCCCGTCGTGGGGCCGAACAGATCGGCGTACGCGGCACGGGACAGCTCAGGCATCGAGGGCACCTCCGGTCTCTCCGCGTAGACCGGGCACGATGCGCTTGCCGGCCAGCGGGACGAGTTCGACGTCGACGGGGATTCCGGGCTCGAAGCGCACGGCGGTCCCCGCGGCGATGTTCAGCCGCTTCCCGTGTGCGGCGCCGCGGTCGAAGTCCAGACCCGGGTTGGCCTCGGCGAAGTGGTAGTGGGAGCCGACCTGGACGGGGCGGTCGGCGGCGTTGAGGACGGTGAGGCGGGTGACCTCGCGGCCCTCGTTGAAGGAGACGGGATCGTCCGCGAAGAGGATCTCGCCGGGGATCATCCCCTGACCCGTGCCGTGCGTTGCGGCATGCATGAGGCGCGAACTCCCGTCAGACGATCGGATCGTGGACGGTGACGAGCTTGGTGCCGTCCGGGAAGGTGGCCTCGACCTGGACGTCGTGGATCATCTCGGGGATGCCCTCCATGACGTCGTCACGCGTGAGGATCTTCCGGCCCGACGACATGAGCTCGGCGACGGTGCGGCCGTCCCGGGCCCCTTCGAGGATGTGGGAGGTGATGAGGGCGATCGCCTCGGGGTGATTGAGCAGCAGCCCCCGCGCCCTTCGCTTCTCGGCCACATCCGCGGCCACATGGATGAGCAGTCTCTCCTGCTCGTGCGGGGTCAGTTGCACGCGTCCCACCTCACAGTCCTCGCTCCGAACCGTGCGGGGTCCGGTTGCCGCGGCCACCGCGACGGATATAGATGTAACACACAGCGAAGATGCGCGATCTTGCGCACCCCGGATACAAAATCCGCTGGTGGCGTGGCACGGGAGGGTAGTTGGGAGGAGTTTCAACGAGGTTAACCAGTCATTGACCGGCTCATGACCATCAGCTGGTCTGCGCCATACTCATCAGTGCCCGTAGACCGTCCTGGAGCGCCTCCACGGGCACCTCGTCGAAGAGCGCGTACTGCGCGGCGAACCCCTGCGCCGCCGCGATCATCGTCCGCGCGACGTGGTCGGCGGGGATGTCGGCGCGCATCATGCCCGCCTCCTGATAGCCCGTCACGATCTTCACCCAGGCCCCGCGCACCTTGACGTAGATGTCCGCCATGAGGGCCGAGAGCTCGTCGTTGCGGAGGGTCTCCGTCCACACCTGGATCATCAGCCGCGGGAAGTAGGTCCGCGAGCCCTCCCGCATCCCGGGCCGCAGATCGAGGACCTCGGAGAGCACCCTGCCCACCAGGACGTCCGGCGGGGGCGGCGGGCTCTGCCGGCCCGCCGCCTCGAAGATGTCACTGATGTCGGTGAGCACCTCGGCGACGATGGCGGCGATCAGCTCGTCCTTGCCGCGGAAGTAGCGGTAGACCGCGCCCGCCGACAGGCCCACCTCCTTCAGCACGTCCTGCATGGACGTGGCATGGAAGCCGTTGCGCGCGAAACACAGCGCGGCGCCGTCGAGGATCTGCCGACGACGTGCGTCGAGGTGTTCTTGGGATACGCGAGCCATGCCCTCAACGTAAAACGAACATTCATTCTTGACAAGAATGCCGCACCGCAGGACAGTGGGCCCACACATAAAACGAACGATCCTTCTCTTTAAAGCGTCTCTTCGAAGCGTCCTTTTGAGCTGCCCTTTGAAGCGGCCCTTTGAAGCGCCCCTCCCCTCTCCCTGAAGGAAGCACCCCATGTCCACACCGCCCACCGGCGCGCCCGCACAGGGCCCCCGCATGGTGATGGTGGCCGTCCTGGTCCCCGTGCTCGTGACCATCGCACTCTGGGCCTTCGCCTGGCCCGCGGCCCGCACCGCGCCCCGCGACCTGCCCCTCGGCGTCGCCGGACCGGCCGCCGCGGCGGAGCCGATCAGCCGCCAACTCCGGCAGCACGAGGGCGCGTTCGAGATCCACCGGTACGCCGACGAGGCCGCGGCCCGCGCCGCCGTCGAGGACCGGACCGTGTACGGCGCGGTCGTCGCCACGCCCCGCGGGCCCAAGCTGCTCACCGCGACGGCCGCGAGCCCGGTCGTCGCACAGCTGCTTCAGCAGGCCGTGCAGCAGCAGGCCCCCGGGTCCGCCGCCGTGCCGGTGGTCGACGTGGTGCCCGCGCCCACGGCCGATCCGCGGGGCGCCGCGCTCGGGTCGAGCGTGCTGCCGCTGGCCATGGCGGGTGTCGCGGCCGGCGCGCTCGTCACCGTGCGCGGACTGCGCGGTGTGCGCGCGGTCCTCACCCTGCTCGTCGCCGCCGCGCTCGTCGGTGTCGTCGCGACCGCGCTCACCCACAGCTGGCTGGGCGTACTGACCGGCGACTGGGTCGCGGAAGCAGGCGTGCTGGCCCTCGCCACGCTCGCGGTCGCCGGCGCCGTCGCCGGGCTCGCGGCGCTGCTCGGCCCGGCGGGCATAGGGGTGGGCGCCCTGCTGATGGTGCTGCTCGGCAACCCCTTCTCCGGCGTGACCTCGGCGCCGCAGCTGCTGCCCGAACCGATCGGATTCATCGGCCAGTTGCTGCCCCCGGGCGCCGGGGGCACCCTGCTGCGCTCGGTGTCCTTCTTCGACGGCGCGGGGGCCGCGGGCCCCGCGCTCACCCTCGGCGCGTGGGCCGTGCTCGGCCTCGCCGCGGTGCTGCTCGGCGCCCGCAGGCGGCGGCCCGCGCCCGCCGCCGCGCCCGCGGCGCACCCGGAGCCGGCGCCGGTCGGCTGACGCCCGCCGGGTCGCGCCGCACAGGAACGGCCGTACGTCCCCGCTGTAGCGGACGGGGACGTACGGCCTCGTGCGTGCGCGTCAGCGGGGCGCCGACAACCCCTGCGCTACGTGGCGTTGGGGCCCCGGTGCTCGGCCGCGATGCCGAAGCGCCGGGGCTCGGACGGCGCGGGCGACACGGCACCGATCGAGGTGACCGTGCTGACGGTCCGCTCCTGCGACGCGTCCGCGAGCTGTTCGAGGCGCTCCAGGTCGGCGGCGGACACGAGCGCCACGAGCGGCTTGCCGTGGCGGGTGACCACGACCCGCTCGCCCCCGTAGACGACGCGGTTGATCAGCTCCGCGAGCTCTGCTCGGGCTTGCGTCACCGGAATCTCGTAGGCCATGCCTCCAGCTTAGACGCCGTCCTTCCGGGGCTCCGGGGGCGAGCCGCCGCCCGCCCGCGGGCCCGACGGCTCAGCGCACGGTCCAGATCCAGCCGAGCGGCGTGAGGCCGAGCGCGCGGGCCACCGAGCGGGAGGCGCGGTTGGCGGCCGTGGTGCTGTAGAAGAGCACCTCCTTGCCGGGGCCCACGCGGCGGGACCAGGCGGCGACCGCGGCCGGGGCGAGCCCGCGGCCGCGGAAGTCCGGCCGGGTCCAGATGCCGGCCTCCGCGCCGCGGGCGTTGGCGGCCGGAGTGTGGCAGATGGACACGGGGGCGCCGTCGTGCACGGCCATCGCCCACTCCCCCGCCGCCCCTGAGATCAGCTCCGCCCATTCGCCGGGCCGCCAGTTGTCGGGGCGGCGCAGGCTCCGGGCCGCCTCCAGCCCCTCCTCGTCCGAGAGCAGCAGGGGCAGGGCAGCGGGCGGGTCCGCGGCGAGCGGGTCCGGGAAGGTGAAGCAGGGGCCGCCCTCGACCGAGGCCCGTTCGCCGGCCGTCGTCAGCGCCGCCGCGATCCGTACGAGGACGGCGGGCGGCTCGCCCGGCGCGTACGGCTGTTCCGCCTCTTCGGCGGCGCCCCTGGGATCGACATCCGGACCGGGACCTTCCGCACTCTCGAAGAGGCCCTCGGGGCCGACGCCCGCACCCAGTGCCAGCACCCGCGCCCCCGGCGACCAGGCCAGCACGGCCCGCACCGACGGATCGGTCACCGTCGGCAGCCCTCCGGTCCCCTCCCCGGCCGGTCCGAGGCCGTGGATGACGTCCATCTCCAGGGCGAGCAGCCCTCGCTCGTCCCGTTCCCGCGCGTCTTCCCTCATGGCCCGAAGAGGGTACGCGGGCCCCGCGCGGCGGCACACCTCGCTCTTCCCCATCCTCAGAGAAACGTACGTCCTGTACATTTTCTACAGAGCCCGGACCGCTCCGCGACCGGAAGAAGAGAGGCGTGCCATGAACCGTCCGTCCGCCCGCTACGTCCTGCCCGAGTTCACCGAGCGCACCAGCTCGGGAACGCGGACGCTCGACCCCTACTCGAAGCTCCTGGAGGAGCGGATCGTCTTTCTCGGCACCCCCATCGACGACCGCTCGGCGAACGACGTGATGGCGCAGTTCATGCACCTGGAGTACCTCGACCCGGACCGCGACATCTCGCTCTACATCAACTCCCCGGGCGGCTCGTTCAGCGCGATGACGGCGATCTACGACACGATGCAGTTCGTCACCTGCGACGTGGAGACGATCTGCCTCGGACAGGCCGCCTCGGCCGCCGCCGTGCTGCTCGCGGCGGGCACCCCCGGCAAGCGGGGCGCCCTGCCCGGCGCGCGGGTGCTGATCCACCAGCCCTCCGTCGCCGAACCGATCCAGGGGCAGACCAGCGACCTCGCGATCCAGGCCGACGAGATCCTGCGCACCCGACGGCTCCTGGAGGAACTGCTCGTACGGCACACGGGGCAGAGCCCGGAGCGGATCACCGCGGACATTGAGCGGGACAAGATCCTGGACGCGCCGGCGGCCCTGGAGTACGGCCTCGTGGACCGGATCATCCCGAACCGCAAGACCTCCCTCGCCGCGCGCGATCCGAGGTGAGCGGGCGATGCTGCCACCCGAACTGCCACCCCTGCCCGCCCTGACGCGGGCCGAGGCCGAGCTGGTCGACCGCTATCTGGAGGTCGTCGACCTGCTCGGCCGGATCAACCCCGCCCGCGCCGAGCACACCTACGGCGGACTGCGCGCCGCCCAGGCACTCGTCGGCCGGGCGACCGCCCTGCGGGACGCGCTCACGCTCATGCACCAGCGCGGCGAGAGCGAGGTGCACACCGGCACACTCGCCACGGCCCTGCGCGTCCTCGACGGCGAGCGACGGGCCCGGCGGGTCACCGTGCCGCCGCCCCCGGCCGGTTGACCACGGCGCGGACGCCCCCGCACGGCCCTCCGGAACGTCCCGGACCGGTTCGAAACGGACCAGACGAGCTACCCCGGACGGCGTACCAGGGCGTCCGCCGCCCTGCCGTGGAGAGTTGCGCCAGGTGTGTACAACGGGGGCGGAATGACACATTCCAACGCTGGTCGAGCGGTCGTCAGACCATGCCTCCTCAACCCGAATTCGTCAGTGTCCACCCGAACGGGTCAGTCGTGAGGAGCCTCACAAAACGCCGTTTCGGCTCGGTTTTTTCGCCCTTGTCGGGTCAAGATCCCTTCCGACGACAAGCCCCCGCCACAGCGGCGGGGCGGTCCGGGCGGACGCCGAGTCCTGCCGCCACCCGGATGACCGGTCGACATCGGTGCAACGGCAGGAGTGGAGGACCCAAGCACGGCGGGCCCGTCCGGGAAGTCCGGACGACGCCCTTGGGGTGAAGCCGCAGAGCACGACGCGGCCGGGCATCTTCGCCTGCCCGAACCCGACAGGTCATCCTTCACAGGCGGCTGACGAAGGGTTGCGCATGACTGCGCTGAATCATGTTCCGTCGCTGCTCAGCAGGACCGGTGCGGCATCGGTCCTCACGCTCGCCGTCGTAGGCGGCACCGTCGTGGCCCCCGGGCTCGCGTCGGAGGCACAGGCAGCCACACACGGGACGAAGGCGCTCAAGATCGCGGCTTCCAAGAAGGGCTCTCCGTACCGCTACGGCGCGGTGGGGCCCAACAGGTTCGACTGCTCGGGCCTGACGCTCTACTCGTTCAAGAAGACGGGCAAGAAACTGCCGCGCACCGCCGCCGCGCAGTACAACAAGACCAGGCACATCTCCAAGTCCCAGCGATCCCCCGGCGACCTGGTGTTCTTCCACTCGGGCCGGAACGTCTACCACGTCGGGATCTACGCGGGTAACGGCCGCATCTGGCACGCCCCCAAGACGGGCACGGTGGTCCGCCTGGAGAAGATCTGGTCCAAGAGCGTCTGGTACGGCAGGGTCCGCTGACCCGGCCGCGATCGGTCCGGCGCGCGTCACGCACCCGCCAGGTGCCCGTGCGTGACGCGCGCCGGAGCCGCGGCCCCGCAGAACCTCCGGTCACACCCGGACGGGCTCCGCCCTCACGCGAGAACCGGCTCCAGGAGGAGCACAAGACCCAGCACGCCGAGCGCGGCGCCGGTGACGGCCTCGACGGCACGGGCGGTGCGCGGCCTGCGCAGCCAGGCACCGAGCCGGTCCACCAGAAGCGCCACCACCGGGAACCACAGCAGTGCGAACGCCACCACGATCGTCGCCAGCAGCAACGTCCTGGGCATCGCGGGGCTGCCGTCGGGCACGAACTGGGGCAGCACACTGAGGAAGGTGATCGACGCCTTGGGGTTCAGGGCGTTGGTGAGGAACCCCTCGCGCAGGCCACCGCCCCGCGCCACCGGTTCGTCCCCCGAAGCGGCCCGCGGCACCGCCGCCGACCGCAGCGCGCGGTGGGCGAGGTGGAGCACATAGACCCCGCCGAGCAGTTGCAGCGCCCGGAAGAGCGCGGGCTCGGCCGCGAGGACCGCGGCGACGCCCGCGACGGCCAGCGCGGTGTGCACCAAGAGCCCGCCGGCCACACCGACCGCGCAGGCGACTCCGGCCCGTCGTGAGGCGAGCGCGTTGCGTACGACGACGGCGAAGTCGGCGCCCGGCACGGCGACCATGCCCGCGGCGACGCCGGTGAAGGCGACCAGTTGTGCGTCCATGGGGGCCAGCCTGCCCGGGCGGAGCCTTCAGCAGGTATGTGGAATATCCTGGGTCTGCCTTAAGCAGGTGTTGAGGGAGATGCCATGTACGACCCCACACGCCTCGCCGCTCTCGTGGCCGTCTCCGAGGCAGGTTCGATCACCCGGGCCGCCGAGCGCCTCGGCTACACCGTGCCCGCGCTCTCGCAGCAACTCGCCAAGCTGGAGCGCGAGGCGGGCACCGCACTGCTCGTCCGGCACCATCGCGGGGCGCGGCTGACGGGTGCGGGCGAGCTCCTCGTCGGGCATGCCCGCCGGGTGCTGGACGAGATGGAGCGGGCCCGGCACGAACTGGCGCGGCTCGCCGGGCTCTCCGGCGGACGGCTGCGGGTGGGGACGTTTCCGACCGCCGGCATCCATCTGCTGCCGCCCGTCCTGAGCGCGTTCCGCAGGGCGCATCCGGATGTGGAGCTGACGGTGACGGGGCACGAGCCGCCCTCGGGTGTCACCGCCGTGGCGACGGGCGAGGTCGACCTGGCGCTCACGCACACCTACGAGCCCGCCGATCCGGTGCCGTTGCCCGCCGCGGTCTCGGCCGAGCCGATCCTGGTCGAGGAGCTGGTCCTGGTGACCCGGCCGGGGCACGCCCTCAGCAGCGGCACCTCCCGGCTGCCGCTGGCCGAGCTGGCCGGACAGCCGCTGATCAGCATGGCGCCGGACCATCCGCCCCGGCAGGCGGTGGAGCGGGCGCTGGCCCGTGCCGGGACGAGCCCCGCGGTGCTGGTCGGGACACCGGGGTACGCACTGGTCTGCGCGCTGGTCAGCGCCGGGCTCGGGGTCGCCGTGGTACCGGAGATGGTGGCGCGCACCGCGGTCACGCCCGTCGGCACCCGCCTGCTGGAACCGGGCGACCTGCGGCGCACGATCTCCGTGGTGCACCGCACCGACGAGCCGAACGCCGCGGCGGACTCCTTCCGGGCGCTGCTGCGCGGGGCGTTCGGCCGCTCGGCCGGGACGGGCTGACCGAGCACGGCCCGGGAGATCGCGCGGACCCACCGGCGCGGCCCCCACGCGAGCTCTCGCGGGCGGATCGGCCGGTCCCGCGTCTCAGTGCGCGGCGCCGCGCTGTCTGCGCCGGACCGGCGCCTTCCAGGGCAGGGCGATCCACACGGTCTTGCCGCCCTCGTCGGTCGGACTGACCGAGAGTCTGCCGCCGCACTCTGCGGTGAGCCAGCGAATGATTACCATGCCCCGGCCGTTGTCCTGCTGGACGGCCGCGGGCAGCCGCCTGGGGTAGCGGGGGTGGCTGTCGGTGACACCGATCCGCAGCTGCTCCTCCCGGTCGAGCTCGACGTCCACGGTGAAGGTGGGCGACTGCCCCAAGGTGTGCTGCACGGCGTTCGTGGCGAGCTCGGAGACGATCAGTCTGATCGTGTCGGCCACCTCGTCGTCGCCGGGCAGTCCCCATTCGGAGAGCACCCGCAAGACGTATTTCCGGGCCGCGGAGACCGAGGCAGGATCGCTCGGCAGAGTGACGGAGGCTTCCTGGAGGTCTGCCATGGCGACGCTGTCCCTTTCCCACCGGGACCGGTCTCCGACTCGTCGCGGATGACTCGAGGACAGTCCCGAACTGGTGCTTCGCGCCAGCCTGCCACTCCTTACCCTGTCACGGGTGGCGATCCACCGAGATGTGCATATATCTGTCGCTCGAAGCGGTGAACTCTGCTACGGCAGACCGTATTTGGGATGCACACTGGTGCTTCCTCTACTGTCGCCTACTGCCCCCGCTCTGCCGCCGGGATGCCCGACGGCTCCACCCGGAAGGAGACGGGCATGCAGTACGGCCCCGCGGTGCGTCGCCGCCAACTCGGTGCCGAACTCCGCGCGCTGCGCACCCACGCGGGACTCACCAGCAGCCAGGCCGCGGCCAAGCTGGGCTGGCACCAGTCGAAGGTGAGCCGGATCGAGACCGGCCGCAGTGGCGTGAAGGCCGCCGACGTGCGTCTGCTCCTCGAAGCGTACGAGGTGAAGGACCCCCAACTGAACGAACTGCTCTTCGCGTTCGCCGGTGCCGATGACCCCGGCGCGGGGCGCCACCACTGGTGGAAGGCCTACCGCGATCTGCTGCCCGCCACCTACCGCGATTTCATCAGCCTGGAGTCGCAGGCGAGTTGGGTGCGCACGCTGGAGACGAGTGTCGTACCGGGGCTGCTGCAGACCCCCGAGTACGCGCGCGCGGTGACCCGGGCCGCACTCGGCGGCCTGCCGGAGGAGCAGGTCGACGCGCTGGTCGAGGTGCGTCTGGCCCGCCAGGACGTGCTGCGCGCGGATCCGCCGCTGCGCCTGAGCGTGATCCTGGACGAGGCGGTGCTGCGCCGGCCGGTGGGCGGGGAGCGGGTTTTCGCAGGGCAGTTGTCACGGTTACGGAAGGTGGCTCTGCTGCCGCACGTGCATCTCCAGGTGCTGCCGTTCGCCGCCGGAGAGCATGTGGGTCTGATCGGTCCTTTCGTTATTTTTTCATTTCCGAACATTGCTGATCTGGATGTGGTTGTTCTCGACCATTTGACGAGTAGCCTCTACCTCGAACGGAAAGAAGACCTCCAGGCGTACACGGAGGCCTTCACCTCCCTTCAGGTACAGGCGCTATCACCCGAGGACTCCACGCATTTCATCGCCGAACTCTGCGACGGCGCTAAGGAGGCACCATGACCGCAAGGCCTCGGAACGTACCTTCCAGCACGACCCTTCGAGGTGCGCGGTGGCAGCGCAGCAGCTACAGCAACGGAATGAACAACTGCGTCGAGACGGCCACGCTCGACTCGGGTCCGCTGACCGGCCTGTGCGCCGTGCGTGACTCGAAGAACATCGCAGGGCCCGCCCTGCTTCTCTCCCCCGGCCCCTGGGAGTCGTTCCTCAACAGCATGCGGTGAGCAGAGCCCCGCCCTCACCGGGCCCGGCATGCTTCATCGAGGTGCACTGCGGCTGATCACTCGTACGGCATCGGCGATCTGCGCGTCGGTGAGATCCGCACGGGCGGTCAGCCGCAGCCGTGACACGCCGTCGGGCACCGACGGCGGCCGGAAACATCCCACCGCGAGGCCGGCGGCCCGGCAGTCGGCCGCCCAGCGCACGGCGAGCTCCGGCGACGGCGCGCGCACGGAGACGACGGCGGCGTCGGGGCGTACCGCCGAAAGGCCCTCGGCCGTCAGGCGCCGGTGCAGTTCGGCGGCGACCTCGCGGGCCCGGGCGGCCCGTTCGGGCTCGCGGCGCAGCAGGCGCAGGGAGGCGAGCGCGGCGCCCACCGCGGCCGGCGCGAGGCCCGTGTCGAAGATGAAGGTGCGGGCCGCGTTCACCAGATGCTCGATGACCTCGGCGGGGCCGAGCACGGCGCCGCCCTGGCTGCCCAGGGACTTGGAGAGGGTCAGGGTGACCACGGTGTCGGGCGCGCCCGCCAGGCCCGCGGCGTGCGGGGCGCCCCGGCCGCCGTCGCCAAGCACCCCGAGCCCATGGGCGTCGTCGACGACGAGTCCGGCGCCGAACTCGCGGCAGACCGTGGCCAGTTCGGCCAGCGGGGCCATGTCGCCGTCCACCGAGAACACCGAGTCGGAGACCACGATCGCGGGCCCGTCGTGCGCGTCCAGCGTCTTGCGGACGGCCTCGGGGTCGGCGTGCGGCACGACCTGCGTGGTCCCGCGGGCGAGCCGGCAGCCGTCGATGAGCGATGCGTGGTTGCCCGCGTCGGAGACGATCAGCGAGCCGTGCGGGGCGAGCGCGGTGACGGCGGCGAGGTTCGCCGCGTAGCCGGAGGAGAACACAAGGGCCGACTCGGCCCCGCAGAACTCGGCGAGTTCCCGCTCCAGTTCGGCGTGCAGCTCGGTGGTGCCGGTCACCAGCCGGGAGCCGGTGGCGCCGCCGCCCCACCGGCGGGCAGCGGCGGCCGCCCCCTCGATGACCTCGGGGTGCCGGGTCAGGCCGAGGTAGTCGTTGCCCGCCAGGTCGAGGAGGGCGTCGGCGGCGGGGCGCGGACGCAGAGTGCGGACGAGTCCGGCGGCGGCGCGCAGCCGCGCCTGCTCGTCGATCCACCCGAAGGCGGAGGAGGGTACGCCCGATGCGCCCGTCGCGGGGCGGCTGTTTGTAGACATTGCACAGACCCTAGCCGCCCTGCCACCTGGCCAGGATGTGGCAATACCCACACGTCAAACCGGTTCTGTTGTGCAAACCCTCCTTGGCCGGGGAGGCTGCCGTGCGTAAGGATCAGCGCCATGGACCTGCTGAACACGCTGGTGGACAAGGGGCTTCGGCGCGAACTGCCGACCCGTGAAGAGGCGCTGGCCGTTCTGGCCACCTCCGACGACGATCTCCTGGACGTAGTGGCTGCCGCCGGGAAGGTACGGCGGCAGTGGTTCGGGCGACGGGTGAAACTCAACTATCTGGTCAACCTCAAGTCGGGCCTGTGCCCGGAGGACTGCTCGTACTGTTCCCAGCGACTCGGCTCCAAGGCCGAGATCCTGAAGTACACCTGGCTCAAGCCCGACGAGGCCTCGCAGGCCGCCGCGGCCGGCATCGCCGGCGGCGCCAAGCGGGTCTGCCTCGTGGCGAGCGGCCGCGGCCCCACGGACCGTGACGTCGACCGCGTCGCACAGACGATCGAGGCGGTCAAGGAGCAGAACGAGGGCGTCGAGGTGTGCGCCTGCCTCGGCCTGCTCTCGGACGGTCAGGCGGAGCGCCTGAAGGGCGCGGGAGCGGACGCGTACAACCACAACCTCAATACGTCCGAGGCGACGTACGGGGACATCACCAAGACGCATACGTACGCCGACCGCGTCGACACCGTCCAGAAGGCGCACGCGGCGGGCCTTTCCGCCTGTTCCGGGCTGATCGCCGGCATGGGCGAGAGCGACGAGGACCTGGTCGACGTCGTGTACGCGCTGCGCGAGCTGGACGCCGACTCGGTGCCGGTGAACTTCCTGATCCCCTTCGAGGGGACGCCGCTGGCCAAGGAGTGGAACCTCACGCCGCAGCGCTGCCTGCGGATCCTCGCGATGGCCCGGTTCGTCTGCCCGGACGTCGAGGTGCGCATCGCGGGCGGCCGCGAGGTCCATCTGCGCTCGCTCCAGCCGCTCGCCCTGAACATCGCCAACTCGATCTTCCTCGGCGACTACCTGACCAGCGAGGGCCAGGCAGGCAAGGCCGACCTGGACATGATCGCGGACGCAGGTTTCGAGGTCGAGGGCGCGGACCAGGTGACGCTGCCGAAGCACCGCGTCGACGCCGCCGCGGCCGCGGCGGGCTGCGGCTCGCACGACGCGGAGGCCGCCGGCTGCGGCTCGCACGGCGGGGGCGGCTGTGGCCCCTGCGGGAGCGACCAGCCGGCGGACCGGGCCCCCGCCGAGCCGAACGAGGCACGCACGGACCTGGTGGCGGTACGCCGCCGGGGCGCGGGAACGGACCTGGCCCCCAATGCCTGATCTGTCCACGGCCGACCTGCTCGCCCTCGACCGGCAGCACGTCTGGCACCCCTACGGGCCGATGCCGGGCCGCCAGGAACCCCTGGTCGTGGAGTCCGCGAGCGGCGTCCGCATGCGCCTGGCGGACGGGACCGAGCTGATCGACGGCATGTCGTCCTGGTGGTCGGCGATCCACGGCTACAACCACCCCGTCCTCAACGACGCGGTGCGCGGCCAGCTGGACCGCATGAGCCACGTCATGTTCGGCGGGCTCACGCACGAACCCGCCGTCCGGCTCTCCAAGCGCCTGGTCGACCTGACGCCCGAGGGCCTGGAGCACGTGTTCCTCTGCGACTCCGGCTCCGTCTCGGTCGAGGTCGCACTCAAGATGTGCCTGCAGTACTGGCGTTCGCTCGGCCGTCCGGAGAAGCAGCGCGTGCTGACCTGGCGCGGCGGCTACCACGGCGACACCTGGCAGCCGATGGCGGTCTGCGACCCGCAGGGCGGCATGCACCAGCTCTGGCAGGGCGTGCTGCCCCGCCAGGTGTTCGCCGACGCGCCGCCGGCCGCGTACGAGGAGGCGTACGCGGCGCATCTGCACGACATCATCGGGCGCCACGCGCAGGAGCTGGCGGCCGTGATCGTCGAGCCGGTGGTGCAGGGCGCGGGCGGCATGCGCTTCCACTCCCCCGCGTATCTGCGGGTGCTCCGAGAGGCGTGCGACGCCCATGACGTGCTGCTCGTCCTCGACGAGATCGCGACGGGCTTCGGCCGCACGGGCGCGCTGTTCGCGGCGGACCATGCGGGGATCACACCGGACGTGATGTGCCTGGGCAAGTCGCTGACCGGCGGCTATCTGACGATGGCGGCGACACTGTGCACGCCGCGCGTCGCGGACGGGATCTCGCAAGGCGAGGTGCCGGTCCTGGCCCACGGGCCGACGTTCATGGGCAATCCGCTGGCGGCCGCGGTCGCGAGCGCCTCGATCGACCTGCTGCTCGGGCAGGACTGGCAGACCGAGGTCAAGCGCATCGAGGCGGGGCTGCGGGACGGCCTCGCCGAGGTCGCCGACCACGGCTCGGTCCGGGACGTGCGCGTCCTCGGGGCGATCGGGGTCGTGCAGCTCGACCACCCGGTGGACATGGCGGCGGCCACCCGCGCGGCGGTGCGGGAGGGAGTGTGGGTCCGGCCGTTCCGCGACCTGATCTACACGATGCCGCCGTTCATCACGGGCGACGACGACGTCGCGCGGATCACGCGCGCGGTGTGCGCCGCGGCGAAGGAGGGCTGACATGCCGGTGATCGTGGTGTCCGGTACGGGCACGGAGATCGGCAAGACGGTGACGACGGCCGCGGTGGCCGCCGTCGCGCTCGCCGCGGGGCGGAGCGTCGCGGTGCTCAAGCCCGCGCAGACCGGGGTCGCCCCCGGCGAGCCGGGCGATGCGCAGGAGGTGGCCCGGCTGGCGGGCGAGGGCGTCACCACGCGTGAACTCGCGCGGTACCCGGAGCCGTTGGCCCCCGACACCGCCGCGCGCCGGGCCGGACTGGCACAGGTCGGCCCGCAGGACGTGGCCGACGCGGCGCGGAAGCTGGCGACGGAGCACGACCTGGTGCTGGTCGAGGGCGCGGGCGGCCTGCTCGTCCGTCTCGACGACGCGGGCGGCACGCTGGCGGACGCGGCGCGGCTGCTCGACGCGCCCGTCCTGGTGGTCACGACGGCGGGCCTCGGCACGCTCAACGCGACGACGCTGACCAGGGAGGCGCTGGAGGCGCGCGGCGTGGCCCAGCTGGGCGTCGTCGTCGGCAGCTGGCCCACCGCTCCGGACCTGGCCGCCCGCTGCAACCTCACGGATCTGCCCAAGGACGCGGGCGGGGGCCTGCTGGGCGCGATCCCGCAGGGGGCGGGCGCCCTGCCGGTCGCCGACTTCCGTGCGGCGGCGGGGAGTTGGCTGGGGCCCGAGCTGGGCGGCACCTGGGACGCGACGGCCTTCGCGGAGCGGGAGGCGCCCGGGGCCCTGGGCGCCTGAGCCGGTGCCGTCGGTCCGCCCGAGCGGCGGACCGACGGCACGACTCGCCCGCGTCAGCAGGAGGGGAACGGCCGCCGCCGGGGCACCATTGCGGTATCAGCCCGCTCCGCCGAGGAGGGTTCATGTCACCGCGCTCCGCCAGGCCGGCGCACAGGGACGCCGTGCACCACCCCGTCTTCGCCCGCTTCTACGCACGCCACAGCACGGCCGCCGAGCCCGTGATCGCCCCTCACCGCAAGGAGCTGCTCGCCGGGCTCACGGGCCGGGTGATCGAGATCGGCGCGGGCAACGGCCTGAACTTCCCGCACTATCCGCGCGAGGTCGCCGAGGTCGTGGCGATCGAACCGGAGCGCCTGCTGCGGCAGTTGGCCGCGTCGGCTGCGCTGCGCGCCGAGGTGCCCGTCGACGTGGTGCCGGGCGCCGCCGAGGCGCTGCCTGTCAAGAGCGAGGCGTTCGACGCGGCCGTCGCCTCGCTCGTCCTGTGCAGCGTGCGCGATGTGCCGCGCGCGCTCGGCGAGCTGCGGCGGGTGCTGCGGCCCGGGGGCGAGCTGCGGTTCTTCGAGCACGGGCGGGCGCCGGGCACCCTGATGGCGGCGACCCAGCGCGCCCTGGACCGCACGGTGTGGCCGCCCCTGTTCGGCGGCTGTCATGTGGCACGTGACCCGCTGGGCGCGCTGCGCGGGGCCGGGTTCGAACTCGGCGCGTTCCGGCGGGTCCTGGTGCCCGCGAAGGGGCCGCGGCTGCCCTCCTCGTACTGCGTGATCGGCACGGCACGGCGTCCGGACGCCGACTGACGGACGGGGCTCAGAGCTTCTGGGTGAGGTTGACCGCGTTGCCGTCCGGGTCCTTGATGTGGGCGACGCGCTCGCCCCACGGCATGTCGTTCGGCTGTCCGAGGACGGTTCCGTGCAGGGGCTCGACGCGGCTGAGCAGGTCGTCCACGTTCTCCACCCGCACGCTCAGGAGCATCCGCTGCGGTGTGCCGGTCTCGGCCTCGGCGTCGGCGACGATGCCGAGGTCCGCGCCGCCGATCCGCAGCAGGGTGAAGAAGACCGCGCCGTCCTTCGGATAGCGCTCGGTCACCTCGGCGCCGAGCAGATCGCGGTAGAAGGACAGCAGGCGCGCCACGTCGGGGGTGACGAGCATCGGCTGGATGGTGGATGTCATGGGCGGTCTCCTCCGGCGGACGAGGTGGCGCGGGCCGTCGGGCCCGCGGCTGGTCGTCCGTTACGACTCGGCCGGGGGCCGCAACTCATCGCTCGGTCAGGAAAGGCCCCGGTGTCACGGCGGTCCGCGGTCCGCCGCCGCGGCCGTCACAGACTCCACAACCGCAGCTGGTCCGCGATGGCGTGCACGTTCGCGCCGTCCTCCTTGACCAGGCGTGCGAGGTCGCGCACCTGCTCGGGCGAGGTGACGACCTTCAGGCCGCTGGAGACGAGGTAGGCGTAGGCGACGGAGGAGGCGAAGAGCGCGTTCGAGCGCTCCAGCGCGGGGATGTGGAGCAGGACCTGGAGGAGCGCCGCCGCCCGGTCGTGCGGGGTCTCGTAGACGGGTACGCCGAATATCTCCGCCTCGTGCCTGCTGACGGCGGCGACGAGTGCCCCCCAGTCGGTGACCTGGGGGTCTCCGGGGGTCTTGTGTTCGGCGATCATGAGGAGCCAGGCAAGATCGATTCTGAGGTTCAACGCTCAGCGACGGCCTTCTCGCTCGCCGCCGAACTCCTCGGCGAAGATCGTCTCGTACTGCTTCATGAAGTCGGCCGCCGCCTCCACGAACGTATGCCCCACTTCTCCCGCGTCCTGTCTGACGAGCTCTTCGATATAGCGGTTCACGCTCATGCCTCGGGCCAGGGCGCGCTCCCGCGCGGCCCGGGCGGTGTCCTCGTCCACCCGCACGTTCAGCTGAGTCTTCGCCATACCGTCAAGCTAGCGCCGAGGCGCTAGCACGACAAGGGCGCCAGGATCCTGCCCCTTACACCGGTCCGAGTCGACCGACCTCGGAGGGATACCGGACCCCCGGCGGGCCCCACTACTCTACGCGGGCATACGGCAGTTGGAACGGCCACGACCCAGGAGGCGGCCTTGTCCACACCTGCTTCGGCACCGCTCGCGGGCTCCTCGCGACCCGCCGGAACCGCCGCGCGCGCCCGCGGCCTCACCAAGGCGTACGGCTCGGGCGAGACGGCCGTGCTCGCCCTCGACTCGGTCGACGTGGACATCGCGCGCGAGCGCTTCACGGCCGTGATGGGTCCGTCCGGCTCGGGGAAGTCGACCCTGATGCACTGCCTGGCCGGGCTCGACGGCGTCTCCGCGGGGCAGGTGTGGCTCGGGGACACCGAGATCACGGGCCTCAAAGAGCGTGAGCTGACCCGGCTGCGACGCGACCGCATCGGCTTCATGTTCCAGTCCTTCAACCTCATCCCCACGCTCGACGCCCTGGAGAACATCACGCTCCCGATGGACATCGCCGGGCGGCGGCCCGACGGCGCCTGGCTGGACCACGTGATCGACACGCTGGGCCTGCGGGACCGCCTCAAGCACCGCCCGGCGCAGCTGTCCGGCGGGCAGCAGCAGCGGGTGGCGTGTGCGCGGGCCCTGGCCGCCAAGCCCGAGCTGATCTTCGCCGACGAGCCCACGGGCAACCTCGACTCACGGGCCGGACTCGAAGTGCTCGGCTTCCTGCGCGACGCGGTCGACCAGCTCGGCCAGACCGTCGTCATGGTGACCCACGACCCCGGCGCGGCCGCCCACGCCGATCTGGTGCTCTTCCTCGGCGACGGGCGGATCGTGGACGAGATGGCGCGCCCGACGGCCGAAGCGGTGCTCGAACGGATGAAGCGCTTCGACGCCATGCACGCGGTGCCGCCCGCGCCGGGGGCGGCACCGCCCGGCGACCACACGTCCGGCCACGGCGCCACCGAGCAGAGCTGACGCGGGGGGGCGCCGTGCTGAAGGCGACGCTCAGGAGCTTTCTCGCGCACAAGGGCCGGCTCGTGCTGTCCGCGCTGGCGGTCATCCTGTCGGTCGCGTTCGTCGCGGGCAGCCTGATCTTCTCGGACACGGTGAACCGCACCTTCGACCGGCTCTTCGCCTCGACCTCCGCCGATGTGACGGTCGCGCCGAAGGAGGACCTCGACGAGGCGGTGCCCTCGGGGCAGACACCGACGGTGCCCGCGAGCCTCAGGGCGCGCGTGGCGAAGGTGAAGGGGGTCGCCGACGCGCACCTCGACGTGTCCGTCGACAACGCCGTCGTCGTCGACAGCGACAACGAATCGGTGGGGCCCACGACCGGCGCGCCCACCGTCGCCACGAACTGGTACCTCACGGACCGCAGCCCCGTGGAACTCACCTCGGGCCACGCCCCGCGCCGCGCGGGGCAGGCGGTCCTCGACGCGGACACCGCCGACAAGAAGGACGTGGAGATCGGCGACACGCTGACCATCCAGGCGCGCCCCGGCTCGTTCGAGGTCGAGGTCGTCGGCATCGCCACGTTCACCACCACCAACCCCGGCGCCGCCCTCGTCTACCTGGACACGACGGCCGCCCAGCGCGGTCTCCTCGGCTCGACGAAAGAGGCGACGAGCATCTCCGTGACCGCCGCCGACGGCGTCGGCGACACGGTGCTCAAGCAGCGGATCGCGGCCTCGCTGGGCTCCGGCTACAAGCTGGAGACCGCCGACGAGCAGGCGAAGTCGGCGGCCGAGGAATTCGGCGCCTTCCTGGACGTCATCAAGTACGTGATGCTCGGCTTCGCGGGCATCGCCGTCCTCGTGGGCATCTTCCTGATCGTCAACACCTTCTCGATGCTGATCGCGCAGCGCACCCGGGAGCTCGGCCTGCTGCGCGCGCTCGGCGCCGACCGGCGGCAGGTGCGCCGCTCGGTGCTCACCGAGGCACTGCTGCTCGGCCTGGTCGGCTCCACGCTGGGGCTCGCCCTCGGCATCGGTCTGGCCCTCGGCCTGATCGAGCTGATGGGCCTGTTCGGGATGAACCTGAAGTCCACGGAGATGGTGATCGGCTGGGTGACGCCCGTCGCCGCGTACGTCGTCGGCATCGGCGTCACGTTCGTCGCGGCGTACCTCCCGGCGCGCCGGGCCGCCCAGGTCTCGCCGATGGCGGCCCTCGCCGACGCGGAAGTCGCCGGCGTGGGGCGGCCGTTGGCGGTGCGGGCCGTGGCGGGTTCGGTGGTCGCGGTGGCGGGTGCCGCCGCGCTGGTGGGCTGCGCGGCGGCGGATACGACCCCGTCGGCCGCGTCCCTGCTCGGTCTCGGCGTCGTCCTCACCCTGATCGCCACCGTGCTCGCCGGGCCGCTCCTGGTGCGTCCGGTGATCCGGGTGCTCGGCGGCGCGTTCCCCGCCGTCTTCGGCTCGGTCGGCCGGATGAGCCAGCGCAACGCCCTGCGCAACCCGCGCCGCACGGGCGCCACCGCCGCGGCGCTCATGGTGGGGCTCGCGCTGGTCGGCGGCCTCTCGGTGGCGAGCGCGTCGATGACCAAGTCGTTCGACCGGCAGATCGACAAGACGCTCGGCGCGGACTTCGTGGTGCAGAACAGCAACTTCATGCCGTTCTCGCCCGAGGTCACCCGGAAGGTCGAGGACACCGAGGGCGCGGGCCTCGTCGTCCGCCAGCGCTTCACCCCGATCGAACTGACGATGCCCGACGGACAGCACGTCAAGTCGACGGCCGCCGGCTACGACCGGCAGCTCGACGACGTCGCCCATGTCGAGTACGCACAGGGCAGTTCACGTGCCGCACTGGCTCCCGGGCACATCGGCATGGACAAGGACTTCGCGGCCGAGCACCGGGTGCGCGCGGGCGACTCGCTGCCCGCGACGTTCCCCGGCGGGCGCACCACGAGGCTGACCGTCGGCGCGCTCACCGACCAGGACTCCCCCGAGGGCTTCGGCGTCGAGGGCGGGCTCTTCCTGGGCTTCCGCACGGTCGAGAAGTACGTGCCGGGCGGTCAGGACTCCGCGCTGTACGTCAACGCGGCCTCGGGTACGGACGCGGACACGCTGCGCGCGAACCTGGACAGGACTCTCGATCCCTATCCGCAGGTGCAGGTGCGCGACCAGGCCGACTACAAGGAGCTGATCCGGCAGCAGATCGCCGTGATGCTCTACCTCGTCTACGCGCTGCTGGGCCTCGCGATCGTCATCGCGGTGCTCGGCGTGGTGAACACCCTCGCCCTGTCGGTGGTGGAGCGCACCCGGGAGATCGGGCTGCTGCGCGCCATCGGGCTCGGCCGGCGCCAGCTGCGGCGCATGATCCGCCTGGAGTCGGTGGTGATCGCGGTGTTCGGCGCGGTGCTCGGTCTCGTGCTCGGCCTGATCTGGGGCGTCGCCGTGCAGCAGGTCCTCGCCCTGCAGGGCATGAAGGAGCTGGCGTTCCCGTGGACGACCATCGTCGCGGTGGTGATCGGCTCGGTGCTCGTGGGCCTCGCGGCGGCGCTCCTTCCGGCGCTGCGGGCGTCCCGCATGAACGTCCTGGCGGCGATCGCCCACGAATGAGGGGCCGGTCGGGACGGTCTCGCGTACACAACCGTCACGCCCGGCCGGACCGCGTCCACCCCACACGAGGAGAGTTCATGGCCCGCCCCTTCCGATTCGGCGTCACCATGATGACCCCCACGACCGGCGACGAGTGGCGGGCGAAGTGCCGCAAGGCCGAGGACCTCGGCTACGACGTCATCCTGGTCGCCGACCACCTCGGCATGCCCGCGCCGTTCCCCTCCGTCGTCGCCGCGGCCGAGGCCACCGAGCGCCCCCGGGTCGGCACCTTCGTCCTGAACGCCGCCTTCTGGAACCCCACCCTGCTCGCGCGCGAGGTGGCCACCACGGACGCGCTCACGGGCGGCCGCCTCGAACTGGGCCTCGGCACCGGCTACGTCAGGGCCGAGCACGACCGGGCCGGTCTGCCCTGGGGCTCGCCGGGCGACCGCGTGGCCCACCTGCGGCGCACGGTCGAGGAGCTGGACAGGCTGCTCGGCTCCGAGGAGCACACGCCCCGGCCCGTGCAGCGCCCGCGCCCGCCGCTGCTGATCGGCGGCACCGGCGACCGCATGCTGGGGCTGACGGCCGAGCACGCCGACATCGCGGCCTTCACCGGCACGCGGACGAGCCCCGAGGACGGAAGCGGCACGCTGTCCGTCCAGTCGACCGAGGACCTGGCCGAGCGTGTCGACACCTACCGCCGCTTCGCCGCGTCCCGGGCCGCACCGGCGGAGCTGAACTTCCTGCTCCAGCGGGTCGAGGCGACCAGGGACCGGCGGGCCGCCGTCCGCCCCTTCCTCTCCCTGGTCCCCCACCTCACCGAGGACCAGGCACTCGACCTGCCCGTCCTGCTGCTCGGCACGGTCCGGCAGATGGCGGAGCAACTGCGCGCCCTGCGCGAGCGGTTCGGCTTCTCCTACATCAGCGTTCTGGAATCGTCCATGGAGGCGTTCGGACCGGTCGTCGAGGAGCTGAGCGGCAGCTGAGGGAGACCGCCTCCCTCCTGAGGAGGGCCGCCTCACCCGGAGAGCAAGGCCTCCCCCCCCCGGCCTCGTCCCGCGTCCGCATCCTGAAATCCCCGCACGCCGTGCTCCGCCCCGGTGGTGGGATGACCGCATGGACGATCTACGGATACGGGCCGCGACGCCCGAGGACCTGGACGCGGTGCTCGCCTTCTGGAAGGTGGCCGCCGAGGGCACGAGCATCAGCGACGACCGCTCCGGCGTGGAGCGGCTCCTCGCCCGCGACCCCGAGGCGCTGATCCTCGCCGAGCGCGCGGGCGGGCTCGCGGGCACGGTCGTCGCCGGCTTCGACGGCTGGCGCTGCCACCTCTACCGTCTCGCCGTCCATCCGGACCACCGCCGCCGGGGCGTGGGCTCCGCGCTGCTCGCCGCCGCGGAGGAGCGGTTCGTGCGGCTCGGCGGGCGCCGCGGCGACGCGATGGTCCTGGACCGCAACGACCTCGCCCACCACACCTGGCGCGCGGCGGGATACGCTCCCGAACCGCAGTGGAGCCGCTGGGTCAAGCCTCTGGAGACCTGACACCAGTTCGAACGGCTTTGCTGGTCCTTTAACATGGACACACCAGTCGTATCCCACGGAAAGGTGTGAGCGTCCGCCCATGGGCGAGCCTCCCAGTACCCGACATCGCGCATTCCTCCCCGCCCTGCCCGATCATGGGACGGAGGTGACCCGATGACCGAAGTGCTTCTGCTCCTCGTGGCGGTGCTGCTCTCCCTGACCTGCGGCGTCTTCGTCGCGGCGGAGTTCTCGCTCACGACGGTCGAGCGCAGCGAACTCGAAAGGGCCGTCGAACGCGGCGAGCGCGGGGCCGCCGGCGCCCTCAAGGCGGTCAAGAACCTCACCTTCCAGCTCTCCGGCGCCCAGCTCGGCATCACCGTCACCAACCTGGTGGTCGGCATGCTCTCCGAGCCGTCCATCGCCAAGCTGATCGCGGGCCCGCTGGGCGACCTCGGTGTGCCGCGCTCGGCGGCATCCTCGATCGCCCTGGTCATCGGCACCGCCCTGTCGACGGTCTTCCTCATGGTCGTCGGCGAGCTGGTCCCCAAGAACTGGGCGATCTCCTCGCCGCTCGCCGTCGCCAAGCGGGTGGCGACGGCGCAGCGCCTGTTCAGCGCCGCGTTCCGCCCGTTCATCGCGCATCTCAACAACACCGCGAACCGTTCCGTACGACGTTTCGGCATGGAGCCCGCCGAGGAGCTGGCCTCCGCGCGCGGCCCCAAGGAGCTGGTGGCCCTGGCCCGCCACTCCGCCAAGGAGGGCGCTCTCGAGGCGGACACCGCCGAGCTGTTCGTGCGCACGCTGAACCTCGCCGACCTGACCGCGGAGAACGTGATGACGCCGCGCGTCCAGGTCATGGCCCTCGACGTGCACGCCACCTGCGAGGACGTCGCGAACGCCACCCGCGCGACCGGCCTGTCCCGCTTCCCCGTCTACCGCGGCAACCTCGACACGGTCGTCGGGGTCGCCCACATCAAGGACGTGCTCGCGGTGCCCGCCGACCGCAGGCCGCGCGTCTCCGTCGCCGAGCTGATGCGCGAGCCGCTCCTCGTACCGGAGACGCTGACCGTCGACCGGCTCCTGGACCGGCTCTCCGGCAAGCGCACGATGGCCGTCGTCATCGACGAGTACGGCGGCACCGCCGGTGTCGCGACCCTGGAGGACATCGTCGAGGAGGTCGTCGGCGAGGTGCGGGACGAGCACGACCCGCACGAGACGCCCGACATCGCCGCCGCGGGCACCGACGACGACGGCAGGACGCTCTACTCCGCCGACGGCGCGGCGCGCACCGACCAGCTCGCGCGGGTGGGCCTGCGGGCGCCCGACGGACCCTACGAGACGCTCGCCGGACTCGTCGCCACGGAGCTCGGCCGCATCCCGGCCGTCGGCGACACGGTCGAGGTGGCCGGCTGGCGGCTCGACGTCGTCGACGCGGCGGGGCGGCGCGCCGCCCGTGTGCTGCTGCACGCCCCGCAGGCCGCCGACGCCCACGAGGAGGACGCCCGATGATCGCCGTCCAGTTGCTGATCGGCCTGGCGACGCTCGTCGTCAACGCCTTCTTCGTGGGTGCCGAGTTCGCACTCATCTCCGTGCGCCGCAGCCAGATCGAGCCGTACGCGGAGGAGGGCGACCGGCGGGCCAAGAGCGTGCTGTGGGGGCTGCAGCACGTGTCGGCGCTGCTCGCCGCCGCGCAGCTCGGCATCACGCTGTGCACCCTCGTCCTCGGCATCGTCGCGGAGCCGGCCATCGCGCATCTGCTGGAGCCGGCGTTCGACGCGGTCGGGGTGCCGCACGGCCTGGTCCACCCGATCTCGTTCGTCATCGCGCTGACGCTGGCGACCTATCTGCACATGCTGCTCGGCGAGATGATCCCGAAGAACATCGCGCTCGCCGAGCCGGTCCGCACGGCGCTGCTGCTCGGGCCGCCGCTGGTGACGCTCGCGCGGGCGCTGCGGCCGGTGATCTTCGCGATCAACGCGTTCGCCAACGGCCTGCTGAAGCTGTTGCGCGTGGAGGCGAAGGACGAGGTGTCGGCGAGCTTCTCCGACGACGAGCTCGCCCGCATGGTCAAGGACTCCTCGGACGCGGGCCTGATCGACGACCGTGCGCAGGAGCGGCTGCACGACGCGCTGGAGCTGGGCCGCCGCCCGGTCAGGGACGTGGTGCTGCCGCTGGAGGACGTGGTCTACGCGCGCGTGGGCGTCACTCCGGAGAAGCTGGAGCAGCTCTCGGCCGAGTCCGGCTTCTCCCGCTTCCCCGTGGTCGACGACGGCCGTCGCATCGTCGGCTACCTGCACGTGAAGGACGCGCTGGACCGGGCGCCGCGCGACCTGCCGTTCCGGGTGCCGGACATGCGCAAGATCGCCCAGGTCCGCGAGACCACGCCGCTGGACGACGTGCTGACCGCCATGCGCGGCAGCCGTACGCACGTGGCGGCGGTGCTCGGCTCGGACGGCAGGCTCGCCGGCATGGTCACGATGGAGGACGTCCTGAGGGAGCTGTTCGGCCAGCCGGTGTGATCCGGCAGGGGCCGGAACGAATCGATCAAGGGCCGGGGCGAACCGTCACAGGACGGGTTCGCCCCGGCCCTTCACCGTGGTCGGGCGCTCGGTGAGGCCGGGGCCCTTCGCCCCGGCCTCCGAGGCGCCGATCGCCGTCAGGACCGCGAGGAGCGCGGCCAGGCCCGCCGTCGCGAGGGCGGCGCCCCACGGGACGTCCATGAGGCTGGTGGCCCCCGCCACCAGGACCGCGGCGAGCGACTGCGCGAAGGTGCGGATCGCACGCTCCGCGGTGGCCTTCCAGAAGGCTGCGGTCCACATGGCGGGCTCGCTCTCTCGTGACGACGACGTGTCTATGACATACCGCCGTCACGCCCCGCTGCCCAGGTCCGCGGCGCCTTGCTCACGGGCGGCTCATACGGCGGCGGCCCGGGCCGCGGCGTCGGCGGTCAGGAGCGCCACCTCGTCCAGGACGGCGGCGGTCCCGGCGATCAGCTCGTCCGTGGCGACGAAGCGGCCGTCCGGGCCGACGCGGTCCTCGATGCCGGGGATCGACAGGGTGGTGGCCGCGGGCCGCAGTCCCACGCGGTCGAGCACCGGCCGGATCATCTCCAGGGCCGGGGCGCCGCCGGTGGGACCCGCGCTGTAGCTGATCAGGCCGACGGGCTTGTCCTGCCACTCCCGGTAGACGGAGTCGATCGCGTTCTTCAGGGGCGCGGTGAAGCCGCCGTTGTACATCGGCATCACGAAGACGAAGCTGTCGGCCGCGTCGACGGTCGCGCTCCAGTCCTTGGTGTGCTGGTGGACGTAGCGACCGTGGGACGGGTATTCGGGTTCGTCGAGGAAGGGCAGGGCGACTTCGCCGAGATCGACAAGCGTGGTGTCGAACTCGGGCCGTGCGGCGGCGAGTTCGGCGACCCAGGCGGCCAGCGGACGGCCGGCGGAGGTGGGGCGGGTGCTGGCGGAGACGACGTGGAGTCGGGGCATCGTGCTGGTCCTTTGCATGAATGCGTGGATACGTGCGTGCGTGGAGGCAGGGGTGTCCGGCCGGTCCGGGGCCGCGTCAGCCCGGACGGCACCGACGCCGGGAGCCGTGACGAAGCGGCGTACCACCACCAGGGCGAGCGGCCCGGTCTTCGCACCGCACAGGACGAGCCCGCCCAGCGGACTCAACGACCCTGCGGGCACCGGCTTCTCCAGATGGTTGACGTGTCACTCATCAAGGTAGGACCCAGGTGGATGACATGTCAACGAAACGTTCGCTACGGTGGTCACGTGACCGAGGAACCCCGCTGGCTGACCGACCGCGAACAGCGCGCATGGCAGGCCTACCGCCGCATGTCCCTGCTGCTCGACGCCGAGGTGTCCCGCGACCTCACGCGCCGCAGCGGACTCTCCGACCCCGACTACGACGTGTTGTCCACCCTGAGCGCCGCCCCCGGCCACCGCCGCCGCGTCAGCGAGCTCGCCGACCGCATGCTGTGGTCCCGCAGCCGCCTCTCCCACCATCTGACGCGCATGCAGCAGCGCGGGCTCGTCGGGCGCGAGGGCTGCGAGCGCGACGGCCGCGGCGCGGTGGTCGCGCTCACCGACGAGGGACTGCGCACCCTGGAGGCGGCGGCCCCGCCGCACGTGGAGTCCGTGCGCGAGAACTTCATCGATCTGCTGTCCCCCGCGCAGATCGAGGCGTTCGCCGAGATCGGCGAGACGGTGGTGGCCCACCTCGCCGCCCGGAACACCTGCGGGCGCTCGTCGCGGCGACCGGGCTGACGGCACAGGCATCCCGCCCGCGCTGACGGCACAGGTATCCCGCCCGCGCATCCCGCCCCGGCGGGATACGATCGCTTCCGCCATGCAGATGAATGCCAACTACACCAGTCTCGTCGCGGTCGGCGACTCCTTCACCGAGGGCATGTCGGACCTGCTGCCCGACGGCAGCTACCGCGGCTGGGCCGACGTGCTCGCCGGCCGGATGGCGGCGCAGACCCCCGGCTTCCGCTACGCGAACCTCGCGGTGCGGGGCAAGCTCATCGGCCAGATCGTCGCCGAGCAGGTCGACGCGGCCGCCGCGATGCGGGCCGACGTGGTCACGCTGGTGGGCGGGCTCAACGACACGCTGCGCCCCAAGTGCGACATGGGCCGGGTGCTCGGGCTGCTCGACGAGGCCGTCGAGCGCCTCGCCCCGTCGTGCAAGCAGCTCGTCCTGATGCGCAGCCCCGGCCGCAACGGCCCGGTGCTCCAGCGGTTCCGCCCGCGCATGGAGGAGCTCTTCGCCCACATCGACGACCTGGCGGCACGGCACGACGCGGTGGTCGTGGACCTCTACGGCGCCGCCTCGCTCGCCGACCAGCGCATGTGGGACGTGGACCGGCTGCACCTGACCGCCGAGGGGCACCGCAGGGTCGCCGAGGCCGTCTGGCAGGCGCTCGGCAACGCACCGCAGGACGACTGGCGCAGCCCGCTGCCGCCCTCGGTGCCGCCGCACTGGGTCGCGCGCCGCGTCGCCGACGCCCGGTTCGCCAAGCAGCACCTCGCTCCCTGGATCGGCCGCCGTCTCACCGGCCGCTCCTCCGGCGACGGCCGCCCGCCCAAGCGCCCCGACCTGCTGCCCTACGACGGGCCGCTGCCCTAGCGCACCGGTCCACCGCCCCGGCTCCGCTCCCCAGGCCGGGCGCCACACCCGCTCTCGTAGCTTCCGACGAACGGGGGCGTGGCGCTGGCCTGCATGAATGCCCAGTAGAATCCGTACACGTGACTGCTGCGCCTGCAAAGCCCCGTATCCCCAACGTCCTCGCCGGACGTTATGCCTCCGCCGAGCTCGCGACCCTCTGGTCGCCCGAGCAGAAGGTGAAGCTGGAGCGTCAGCTCTGGCTCGCCGTGCTGCGCGCGCAGAAGGACCTCGGGATCGAGGTTCCGGACGCCGCCATCGCCGACTACGAGCGCGTGCTCGACCAGGTCGACCTGGCCTCGATCGCCGAGCGCGAGAAGGTCACGCGCCACGACGTGAAGGCCCGCATCGAGGAGTTCAACGCCCTCGCCGGGCACGAGCACGTCCACAAGGGCATGACCTCGCGCGACCTGACCGAGAACGTGGAGCAGCTGCAGATCCGGCTCTCCCTCGAGCTGATCCGCTCCCGCACCGTCGCGGTCCTCGCCCGGCTCGGCCGGCTCGCCGGTGAGTACGCCGAGCTGGTCATGGCGGGCCGCTCCCACAACGTCGCCGCGCAGGCGACGACGCTGGGCAAGCGCTTCGCCACCGGCGCCGACGAGCTCCTCGTCGCGTACCGCCGCCTCGACGAGCTGATCGGCCGCTACCCGCTGCGCGGCATCAAGGGCCCGGTCGGGACCGCCCAGGACATGCTGGACCTGCTCGGCGGCGACGCCGCGAAGCTGGCCGACCTGGAGCAGCGCATCGCCTCGCACCTCGGCTTCGAGTCGGCCTTCACCTCGGTCGGCCAGGTCTACCCGCGCTCCCTCGACTACGACGTCGTCACCGCGCTCGTGCAGGTCGCGGCCGCGCCCTCCTCGGTCGCCAAGACGATCCGCCTGATGGCGGGCCACGAGCTGGTCACCGAGGGCTTCAAGCCGGGCCAGGTCGGCTCGTCGGCGATGCCCCACAAGATGAACACCCGCTCCTGCGAGCGCGTCAACGGCCTCACCGTCATCCTGCGCGGCTACGCCTCGATGACCGGCGAGCTGGCGGGCGACCAGTGGAACGAGGGCGACGTCTCCTGCTCGGTCGTGCGCCGGGTCGCCCTGCCCGACGCGTTCTTCGCGCTCGACGGTCTCCTGGAGACGTTCCTGACCGTCCTCGACGAGTTCGGCGCCTTCCCGGCGGTCGTGGCGCGCGAGCTGGACCGCTACCTCCCCTTCCTCGCCACCACCAAGGTCCTGATGGCCTCGGTGCGCGCGGGCGTCGGCCGCGAGGAGGCCCACGAGGCCATCAAGGAGAACGCGGTCGCCTCCGCGCTCGCCATGCGCGAGCAGGGCGCCGAGCGCAACGAACTGCTCGACAAGCTCGCCGCGGACGCCCGCATCCCGCTGGACCGCGCGCAGCTGGACGAGCTGATGGCCGACAAGCTGTCGTTCACCGGCGCCGCGAGCGACCAGGTCGGCGTCGTCGTCGCGCAGATCGAGGCGCTCCTGAAGGAGCACCCCGAGGCCGCGGCGTACACACCGGGCGCGATCCTCTAGCAGGAACCGCCGCGACGGCCCCGGGGCTTCCCGCCCCGGGGCCGTCGCGCGTTCGCCTTCGGGCTACAGCCCGACGTCCCTGCTGCGGAAGTCCTCCAGCGATTCGCGGCGGACCAGCAGCCTGGCGTGCCCGTCGACCACCGCGGCCACGGGCGGACGGCCCACGAGGTTGTAGCCGGAGGCCATGGACAGGTGGTACGCCCCGGCGACCGGTACGCCCAGCAGGTCTCCCGGGCGTACGTCGCCGGGCAGCGGGACGTCCGAGGCCAGGACGTCGCCGGCCTCGCAGTGCCGCCCGACGACCGTCACCGGCGCGGGCTCCGCCGAGGACTGCCGCCCGACCAGCCGGGGGACGTACCGCACGCCGTAGAGGGCCGGACGGGGGTTGTCGCTCATGCCGCCGTCCACGGCCACGAAGGTGCGCTCACCGGTCCGCTTGACGGCGAGGACGCGGTAGAGCGCCACTCCGGCCGGACCCGCGACGGCGCGCCCCGGCTCCACGATGAGGCGCGGCACGGTCAGGCCCGCCGCCGCACAGCTCTCGATCAGCTCGGCCCGCACCTTGCGGGCGAGGGAGCCGATGTCGAGCGCCTCCTCGCCGGGGCGATAGGCGATGCCGTGGCCGCCGCCGAGGTCCAGCTCGGGCAGGGTGACGCCGTGCTGCTCCTTGATCCGCGCCATCAGCCCGACCATGCGCCGCACGGCGCACAGGAACGGCTTCTCCGTGGTGATCTGTGAGCCGAGGTGGCAGTGCAGGCCCACGAGTTCCAGGGACGGCTGGCCCAGGATGCGGGCGATGGCGTGCTGGGCGGAGCCGTCCGTGAGGGACAGCCCGAACTTCTGGTCGTCGGTGCCCGTCCTGATCTTGGCGTGCCCGCCGGCCGCGATGCCGGGCACCACGCGGACCATCACCTTCTGCCGGCTGCCCGCGGGCACGGCCGCGCAGAGCCGGGCGATCTCCGACGCGCTGTCGATCACGATGCGGCCGACCCCGAGCCGGAGGGCGGCCCGCAGGTCGTGCGGGCTCTTGGCGTTGCCGTGCAGCACGATGCGCTCTGCGGGGAAGCCCGTGGTGACGGCGAGCTCCAGTTCGCCGGCCGAGCACACGTCGAGGCCCAGGCCCTCCTCGTCCATCCAGTGCGCCATGGCGCGGCACAGGAAGGCCTTGGCGGCGTACAGGACCTCGGCGTCGGGGAAGGCGCGCAGGTAGGCGCGGCAGCGGGCGCGTACGTCGGCTTCGTCGATGACGTACGCGGGGGTGCCGAAGCGGTCGGCGATCTCGGTGAGCGGCACACCGCCGACGGCGAGGTCACCGTGGGCGATCCGCGCGGTCGACGAGGGCCAGACGGACAGGTCGTCGTCCGCCGGGGCGTCGGCTTCGGCGCGGTGTGCGGGCCGGGGCGGGGTGTCCGTCGCGGCCGAGGCCTGGGACGGGAACGGGGGGACGTGCAGTGTGGCCATGACAGGTTCTCTCTTCGCCTCGACGTCAGCCGATCCACAGGGTCAGGGCGCCCACCAGGGCCGCCGCACCGGTGACCCGCAGCGCGCCCACGGCCCGGGGGTCCCGGTCGCGCAGGGCCTCCGCGTACCGCGCGGCGCGCCGGGCCGGGGGCGGGCCGACGGGGTGGGCGGCGAGCCGTGGGTCGACGGTGACCTCGCGGACGCCGAGCGGCGTGGTGAGGGCCCGCAGCGCCGGTTCGGAGAGCCTGATCCACTCCTGCCGGGAGCCGAGGGCCGCGCTCAGGCGCTGCGGGGTGGTGAAGGCGACGGCGGTGCGGCCGCCGACGGGGGTGCGGAACAGGCGGGCCACGCAGCCCGCGGGTCCCGGCCGGACGGGGACGAACAGGGGTCCGGCCGGGCCCGGTTCACAGGGCTCGGGGTCCTCGCCGCACGGGAGCTCTGCCATGGGGTTCCTCCAAGGGAGACGGAAGGGGAGGCCGCATCCTGCGGCACTCCGTGACGTTATGCCCGGCACGCGGGGTCAACCGACCCTCCATGACGTGACGTTGACGCACCGACGCCCCGCCCTGACGCGATACTGGCGCTTCGTCCGTCCGTCCATCAGGACCGTGTCAAGGCCGCCGGCGCGCTCTTGAGCGGCTGCCCACGGATCTGTTGGATGTCGGGCACGGTGGGCACCCGGTGCGTGCGGCGGCCCGTCCCGCATGCCAGGACCGGCCGGACGGCCGCGCCTCGTTTCACCCGAATGCCTCATTCCAGAAGCGCCCGTGATCACCCCGATCCCGCTCGCGCCGGTCCGGTTCCCCCGAGGAGCTCACGATGATCCCGCTGTCCCCGCACCGCCTGCCCGCCGCGCCCCACTGGTTCACGCCCCGGATGCCCGGCCCCGCCGTACTGCCCGAGCACGTCGCCACCAGCGGCGTCGGCGGCTGGTGGGCCGACCGCGCCCAGGAGCCGCGGGCCGTGGCGGTGGCGTGCGCGGGCCATGTGCTGCTGCGCGGGGACCCCCACTGCGTCAGACCCGGCCTGCTGGCCCCTTTCGCGCACAGTCACGTCGAGGCGGCGGCCCGCTTCCTTCCGGTGCTCGGCGCGGCCTTCGACCGGCTGGTCCCGGTGGAACGCATGGTGTACGTGCACCGCGAGCCGGTGGACCCGCCCCGCCCGAAGCGCGGTGTGACCGTCCGGCGTCTGACGGCCGCCGACGCCCCCGCGCTCGCCGCCCTGCCCCCGGACACGGCCTGGATCCACGACAGTTGGGGCGGACCCGAGGGGCTCGCGGGCTCCGGTCACGGCCGGGGCGCGTTCGACCGGGACGGCACCCTCGCGGCGGTGGCCTGCGGCTATTTCGTCGGACAGACGTACGAGGATGTCGCCGTGGTCACCGCGCCCGAGCGCCGACGCGAGCGCCTCGGGCTGGCCTGTGTCACCGCCCTGTGCGCGGACATCGCCGCGCGGGGCCGCACCGCGAGCTGGTCGTGCGCGCAGGAGAACCGCCCCAGCCGCCTGCTGGCCTGGACGGCTGGATTTCGACTGCGCCATGAATACGTCCGGTACGCCACGGGAAACCCCAGGGAACTCCCGGACCAGGCATCACCCGCCCCTAGCCGCCCACCTGTTCGAGATCAAGAGTGTTCAGAAGAGGGCAAGGTCACAGCCTCGAATGACACCGCGTGCCAGGGGTTGCGCCCTAGCATCAGGGCATGACGGTCCAGCCTGACGACGGGCTTTCCCTGGCCGCCGAGTTCCCTGATGCGACCCATGAGCAGTGGCAACGCCTGGTGGAAGGCGTGCTGCGCAAGTCGGGTAAGGATGTATCGGGCACGGCCGCCGAGGACGCTCTGTCCACCGCCCTCGAGGACGGGCTCATCACCCGCCCTCTGTACACTGCCCGCGACACCGCAGCCGATGTCGGACTTCCCGGATTCGCCCCCTTCGTACGGGGTGGCACGGCAGGCGGCAACGCGGCCTCGGGCTGGGACGTACGACAGCGGCACGCGAGCGGTGACCCCGCGGCCACGAACGAGGCGGTCCTCGCGGACCTGGAGAACGGCGTCACCTCGCTCTGGCTGACCGTGGGCCCCGCGGGGCTCCCCGTCTCCGGCCTGGAGCGGGCGCTCGACGGTGTCTTCCTCGACCTGGCGCCCGTGGCGCTCGACGCCGGCGACCAGTACGAGCCCGCGGCGCGCGAGTTCCTGCGCGTCGTCGAGGCCGCGGGCGTCGCCGACGGCGCCGTGCGCGGCACCCTGGGGGCGGACCCGCTCGGCCACGCGGCCCGCACCGGCGAGGAGCCCGCCTCCTTCGACGGCGTCGCGGCGCTCGCCACGCTGTGCGCCGACCGCCACCCCGGTCTGCGTGCCGTGACCGTGGACGCGCTGCCCTACCACGAGGCGGGTGCCTCCGCCGCGCAGGAGCTCGGCACCTCGCTGGCCACCGGCGTCGCGTACCTGCGCGCGCTCCACGAGGCGGGCCTGAGCGTCGAGGCGGCCCTCGCCCAGCTGGAGTTCCGCTACGCGGCCACCGCCGACCAGTTCCTGACCATCGCCAAGTTCCGTGCGGCCAGGCGCCTTTGGGCGCGGGTCGCCGAGGCGTCCGGGGCGCCCGCCGCCGGCGCCCAGCGCCAGCACGCGGTGACCTCGTCGGTGATGATGAGCCGCCGCGACCCGTGGGTGAACATGCTGCGCACGACCGTGGCGTGCCTCGGCGCGGGCGTCGGCGGCGCGGACGCCGTCACGGTCCTGCCGTTCGACCACTCGCTGGGCCTGCCGGACGCGTTCGCGCGCCGCATCGCCCGCAACACCTCGACGATCCTCGTGGAGGAGTCCCACCTCGCGCGCGTCATCGACCCGGCGGGCGGCTCCTGGTACGTGGAGCGGCTCACCGACGAACTCGCGCACTCCGCGTGGGAGTTCTTCCAGGAGATCGAGCGCGCGGGCGGCCAGGCCGCTGCACTGCGCTCGGGGCTGATCGGCGACCGGATCGCCGCCACCTGGGCCCAGCGCAAGAAGAAGCTGGCGCGGCGCCGCGAGCCCATCACGGGCGTCAGCGAGTTCCCGCTGCTCGCGGAGCGCCCGGTGGAGCGCGAGGCCGCTCCCGATGCACCGTCCGGCGGACTTCCCCGGGTGCGCCGCGACGAGGCGTACGAGGAGCTGCGTACGCGTTCGGACGCGCACCTCGAAGCCACGGGCAGCCGCCCGAAGGTGTTCATCGCCGCGCTCGGCCCGGCCGCCGCGCACACCGCGCGCGCCACCTTCGCGTCGAACCTCTTCATGGCGGGCGGCATCGAGCCCGTGCACGACCCGGTGTCGGTGGACGCGGAGTCGGCCGCCGAGGCGTTCGCGGCGAGCGGGGCTGGCGTCGCGTGCCTCTGCTCCAGCGACGCGCTCTACGAGGAGCAGGCCGCCGATGTCGCCAAGGCCCTGAAGTCGGCGGGCGCGCAGCGGGTGTTCCTCGCGGGGCGCGGGGAGTTCGCCGACGTCGACGACAACGTCTTCGTGGGCTGCGACGCGGTCGCCCATCTCACCTCCACCCTCGACCGCATGGGAGTGGCGTAATGCGGATCCCCGATTTCTCCGACGTCGAACTCGGCGCGGGTGGCGGGCCCTCGGGCTCGGACGAGCAGTGGCGCGCCGCCGTGAAGGAGTCGGCGGGCCGCTCCGAGGCGGACCTGCTGTGGGAGACCCCCGAGGGCATCGCGGTCAAGCCGCTGTACACGGGCAGCGACGTGGAGGGCCTCGACTTCCTCGCCACGTACCCGGGCGTCGCGCCGTATCTGCGCGGCCCCTACCCGACGATGTACGTGAACCAGCCCTGGACGATCCGGCAGTACGCGGGATTCTCCACCGCCGAGGAGTCGAACGCCTTCTACCGCCGCAACCTCGCGGCGGGCCAGAAGGGCCTGTCGGTCGCCTTCGACCTGCCCACGCACCGCGGGTACGACAGCGACCACCCGCGGGTGACGGGTGACGTCGGCATGGCGGGCGTCGCCATCGACTCGATCTACGACATGCGTCAGCTGTTCGACGGGATCCCGCTCGACAAGATGACGGTGTCGATGACGATGAACGGCGCCGTGCTGCCCGTTCTCGCGCTCTACATCGTGGCGGCGGAGGAGCAGGGCGTCGCGCCCGAGAAGCTGGCCGGGACCATTCAGAACGACATTCTGAAGGAGTTCATGGTCCGCAACACCTACATCTATCCGCCGAAGCCCTCGATGCGGATCATCTCCGACATCTTCGCGTATACGTCGCAGAAGATGCCGCGCTACAACTCCATCTCCATCTCCGGCTACCACATCCAGGAAGCGGGCGCGACGGCCGACCTGGAGCTGGCGTACACGCTGGCCGACGGCGTGGAGTACCTGCGCGCGGGCCGTGACGCGGGCCTGGACGTGGACGCGTTCGCGCCGCGTCTCTCGTTCTTCTGGGCGATCGGCATGAACTTCTTCATGGAGGTCGCCAAGCTCCGCGCGGCGCGCCTGCTGTGGGCGAAGCTCGTCAAGCAGTTCGACCCGAAGAACGCCAAGTCGCTTTCGCTGCGCACCCATTCGCAGACGTCGGGCTGGTCGCTCACCGCGCAGGACGTGTTCAACAACGTCACGCGCACCTGCGTCGAGGCGATGGCGGCGACGCAGGGCCACACCCAGTCGCTGCACACCAACGCCCTGGACGAGGCGCTCGCTCTGCCCACCGACTTCTCCGCGCGCATCGCCCGCAACACCCAGCTCCTGATCCAGCAGGAGTCGGGTACGACGCGTTCGATCGACCCGTGGGGCGGCAGCGCGTACGTCGAGAAGCTCACGTACGACCTGGCGCGCCGTGCCTGGCAGCACATCGAGGAGGTCGAGGCGGCGGGCGGCATGGCGCAGGCCATCGACGCCGGCATCCCGAAGCTGCGCGTCGAGGAGGCCGCGGCGCGCACGCAGGCCCGCATCGACTCGGGGCGCCAGCCGGTCATCGGCGTCAACAAGTACCGGGTGGACAGCGACGAGCAGATCGAGGTCCTCAAGGTCGACAACTCCTCGGTGCGCGCCCAGCAGATCGCCAAGCTCAAGCGGCTGCGCGCGGAGCGCGACGAGTCGGCCTGCCAGGACGCGCTGCGCGCCCTCACCGCCGCCGCCCAGCGCGGCCCCGGCCAGGGCCTGGAGGGCAACCTCCTCGCGCTCGCCGTGGACGCTGCGCGCGCCAAGGCCACCGTCGGTGAGATCTCCGACGCACTGGAGAGCGTGTTCGGGCGGCACGCGGGACAGATCCGTACGATCTCCGGTGTGTACCGCACCGAAGCAGGCCAGTCCCCGTCCGTCGAGCGCACGCGCACGCTCGTGGACTCCTTCGACGAGGCCGAGGGCCGCAGGCCCCGCATCCTGGTCGCCAAGATGGGCCAGGACGGTCACGACCGCGGCCAGAAGGTGATCGCCTCGGCCTTCGCCGACCTGGGCTTCGACGTCGACGTCGGCCCGCTGTTCCAGACGCCGGCGGAGGTCGCGCGCCAGGCCGTCGAGGCGGACGTGCACATCGTGGGCGTCTCCTCGCTGGCCGCCGGCCACCTCACCCTCGTACCGGCGCTGCGCGAGGAGCTCGCCGCCGAGGGCCGCGACGACATCATGATCGTCGTGGGTGGGGTGATCCCGCCGCAGGACGTGGACGCGCTCCACGAGGCGGGCGCCACGGCCGTGTTCCCGCCCGGCACGGTGATCCCGGACGCGGCGTACGACCTGGTGAAGCGACTGGCGGCCGATCTCGGCCACGACCTGTGAGCCGGTGAGCGCCGACCCCATGCCTGTGACGATCGACATCGATGCGTATGTGAAGGGCGTCCTCGACGGGAAGCGCGCGTACGTCGCGCGCGCCATCACCCTCGTCGAGTCGACCCGGCCGCGGCACCGCGCGCTGGCCCAGGAGTTGCTCACCGAGCTGCTCCCGCACAGCGGACGGGCCCGGCGGCTCGGCATCAGCGGTGTGCCGGGTGTCGGCAAGTCGACCTTCATCGACGCGCTCGGCACGATGCTCACCGCGCTGGGCCACCGGGTCGCGGTGCTCGCGGTCGACCCGTCGTCCACGCGCACGGGCGGCTCCATCCTGGGCGACAAGACCAGGATGGAGCGGCTCTCGCTGGATCCCGCGGCCTTCGTCCGGCCGTCTCCCTCCGCCGGCACGCTCGGCGGGGTCGCCAAGGCGACCCGGGAGTCGATCGTGGTGATGGAGGCGGCCGGGTACGACGTGGTGCTCGTGGAGACCGTGGGCGTCGGCCAGTCGGAGACGGCGGTCGCGAACATGGTCGACACGTTCCTGCTGCTGACCCTGGCCCGCACCGGCGACCAGTTGCAGGGCATCAAGAAGGGCGTCCTGGAGCTGGCGGACGTGATCGCCGTGAACAAGGCGGACGGCCCGCACGAGCGGGACGCGCGCTCGGCGGCGCGCGAACTGGCGGGCGCGTTGCGCCTGATGCACCCGGCAGACGCCTCCTGGACTCCCCCGGTGCTCACGTGCAGCGCCCGCGAGTCGAGCGGCCTGGACACCCTCTGGGAGCGGATCGAGCAGCACCGGACGCTGCTCGACTCCTCCGGCCGGCTCGCCGCCAAGCGCCGCGACCAGCAGGTCGACTGGACCTGGTCGATGGTGCGGGACGAGCTGCTGGGCAGGCTGCGCGGCGACGCCGACGTGCAGCGTGTCGCCCCGGATCTCGAACAGCGCGTCCGCGAGGGTACGTTGACGGCGACCTCGGCCGCCGAGCAGATCCTGGACGCGTTCCAGGGCGAGCGGACCGCACCACCCGCCGGCTGAGCACCGCGTCCCCCCCGCCGACGTACCGCGATCCCGGCGGCACCGCGTCTGCTACGACGAGCGCCGCGCCCCCTGTGAATTGGAGCCACCCGCACGATGACCGCCGCGAACGCCACTCCCGACGACGCCCCTGTCCTGCTCCGCCGTGAGGGGCGGGCGGGGCACATCGTCCTCAACCGGCCCCGGGCCATCAACGCCCTGAACCACCCCATGGTCGAGCTCATGGCGGGCGCCCTCGACGCCTGGGAGCGGGACGAGTCGGTGGCGACGGTGGTGCTCACCGGCGCCGGGGAGCGCGGGCTGTGCGCGGGCGGCGACATCCGGTCCATCCACGACGACGTGCGCGCGGGCCGCGCCGCTGCTTCGGCGGCGTTCTGGCACGACGAGTACCGGCTCAACGCCCGTATCGCCCGCTTCCCCAAGCCCTATGTCGCCGTCATGGACGGCATCGTGATGGGCGGAGGCGTGGGCGTCTCGGCACACGGCGGCGTGCGTGTGGTCACCGAGCGCTCGCGGGTCGCGATGCCGGAGACGGGCATCGGCTTCACGCCCGACGTGGGCGGCACCTATCTGCTCACCCGCGCGCCCGGCGAGCTGGGCACCCACCTCGCGCTGACGGGCGGCGCGGTGGGCGCGGGCGACGCTCTGCTGTGCGGCCTCGCCGACCACTTCGTACCCTCCGAGCGGCTGCGGGAGTTCACGGCCGCGCTCGCCGACACCGATCCGGCGGATGCCGTGCGGCGGTTCGCCACCCAGGCACCGGCGGGTGAACTGGCCGGGCACCGCGCGTGGATCGACCACTGCTATGCGACGGACTCCGTCGAGGAGATCGTCGACCGGCTGCACGCCAGCGGGGAGCGGCCGGCGAAGGAGGCCGCCGAGACCCTTCTCGCCAAGTCACCGACGTCGCTGAAGGTCACGCTCGCGGCCCTGCGCCGGGCACGGGAACTGCCGTCCCTGGAGGCCGTCCTGGAGCAGGAGTACCGCGTCTCCTGCGCCATGCTCGCCTCGCCGGACCTGCCCGAGGGGATCCGCGCCCAGGTGGTCGACAAGGACCGCAGGCCGCGCTGGTCGCCCGCGGAGCTGTCGCAGGTGACGGAGGCGGACGTGGCCCGGGTCTTCGCGGCGGTGGACGGTCCGGCGGACGGCGGCGGTCTCCGCCTGGTCTGACGTCGGTGCCGCGCCGTCACGACGGGTGCTTCCCGCGCGTCATGGCGGATCGATCTCCGTGACGACGGCCAGCAGTTGGAAGGGCAGCTCGCGGTCCCACTGGGCGACACCGAGCGCTATCCAGCGGTCCTCCACCCGCCACAGGTGCAGATCGGGGACGGCCGAGCACAACTGCAGCCACGGCTCCGGTATCTCCTCGGTGTCCTCCCCCGAGTCCGCCTCCATCGCGCGCTCGAAGAGGCTCGCCAGGCTGAACCTCTGCGGCGGCCCCCACCGGTCGGCCAGCAGCACGGTCAGTCCGTCGCGCTCGGCCTCGAACTGCTCCTCGGCGGCGTGCCAGCGCGTGCCGTCGTCGTCCCAGAAGGTGTCGCTCGTCAGTAACTCCGCTATGTGGTACCCGGGTCCCTCGGCGCCGCACGCCGATCTGCCGTGCTCCGCGGGGAACTCCCGGGAGCGCAGCAGATCGATGGCGGCGAGATGCTGTGCGGTACTCATGACGTCCAGTAAAGCGGGCGCCACTGACAACGGGTCACCTGCCGTGCACCCGGCTCACGGCAGACCGCCGGGGCGCCCCGGACCAGGGAGTTCGCCTCCCCCGGGCAGGGGATCCGCCCACGCGGGAACGGCTGGCAGGATGACGTCATGCCCGGCTTCCTGAGACCCCTGACCCGCGCGGTCACCTACGCGCGCTGGCTGCACGTCCTCGTGGGCTCGGTGGTCGCCTGGATCTGCGGCGCGATCTATCCCGGCCTGCCCGTCGACGCGCGTACCGACTGGCTCCTCCTGCTCGTCATTCCCGTGCCCCTGGTCGTCGTGGCCGCCATGGTGCCCGCCATGCGACGCGTCGAGGGGCTCCAGGCACGGCTGATGCTGTTCCCGGCCCCGCCACCGCCGGGACACGACGGGCACGCGCGCGTGGCGGGCGCCGAGGGCGCCCCGGGCATCTCCGTGGCCCCGTCCGCCTCGTGGCGCGACCGGGCCAGGACCGCGCTGTGGCTCGTGCTGCGCCTGGAGGTCGGGGTCGTCACGGCCCTGGCGACGGTGCAGCTCCTGGGGCTGAGTCTGACTCTGCTGGGCTCGACGGACGACGAACGCTCCCACGACGCGGGCGCGTTCCCGCGCGTGCCGTCCCTGGGCCGGGCGGACATCCCCCTGAGCGTGCTCCCCGTCCTCGCCGTCCTCGCGCTGGTCGTCGCGACCGGTCACGTCATGGCGGGCGCGGCACGCCACCTCCTGGGCCCCTCCCCCGCGGAGCGCCTCGCCGTCCTGGAGGAGCGCACCGAACAGCTCCTGGAACGCAATCGCATCGCCCGGGAGCTGCACGACTCGATCGGGCACGCGCTGACCGTCGCCGTCGTCCAGGCGGGCGCCGCGAGAGCCGCGGCCGACCCCGCGTTCACCGACCGTGCTCTGGAGGCCGTCGAAGAGACCGGCCGGGCCGCCCTGGAGGACCTGGAACGCGTCCTGCGCGTCCTGCGCGAGGACGGGGAGCCCGCGGGCGACCGGCCCACGCTCTTCGACACCGAGCGCCTGCTCGTCTCCGCCCGTGCCTCGGGCACCGAGGTCGACGTCGAGGTGACGGGCCCGGTGGAGCGCGTGCCGGGGCCGGTCTCCCGGGAGGGCTACCGCATGCTCCAGGAGGCGCTGACGAACGTGCTGCGCCACGCGGGCCCGGTTCCGGTACGGCTGCGCGTCGCCGTCGACGACGCGCGCCTCGTGCTGGACGTACGCAACGCACTGCCCCCGTCGGCCTCTCCCGGCACCGCTCGCGGCGGCAGCGGACTGCACGGCATACGCGAGCGCGCCGCGCTCCTCGGCGGGCGCGCCACGACGGGTCCGCACGACGATGCATGGCAGGT
This sequence comes from Streptomyces sp. NPDC052114, assembly GCF_040680155.1. NCBI lineage: Bacteria > Bacillati > Actinomycetota > Actinomycetes > Kitasatosporales > Streptomycetaceae > Streptomyces > Streptomyces sp. NPDC052114. The sequence goes on from NZ_JBFAWC010000009.1 coordinate 91,496, forward strand.
CCACGTCGAACTACCCCTTCGGTGATCTACGCTGACCGGACGCCGGTCGCAGTGTCGCGCCTGTCGGCGTGCGGGACTCCGGAGGGTCCGGCACTCGCCGCTGTCCCGTCCTGCGAGTACGATCCGGCCATCATGCGCACGAGCTGGGAGGACGGACGTTGGGGCAGCTGACCGGCGGGGACCCCTCTCTGTTGCGGCGGATCAACTCCGCGGTGGTGCTGCACGCGCTGCGCGCCGCGGACTTGGCGACGCTCACGGAGATCACCCGCGTGACCGGGCTCTCCCGGCCCACCGTCGAGGGGGTCGTCGAGGGACTCATCGAGGCGGGGCTCGTGGTGGAGTCCGCCCCCGAGGACAGTGGCACCCGGCGCCAGGGACGCCCCGCCCGGAAGTTCCGCTTCCGGGCGGAGGCAGGGCATCTGCTCGGCCTGGAGATCGGCCCGCACCGCGTCGCGGCCGTCCTCTCGGACCTCGACGGCACGGTCCTCGGCACCGGCGCGAAGAGCGTCTCCGCGGAAGCCTCGGCGGACGACCGGCTCGATCGCCTGCGGACGATGGTCGCCGACGTGCTGCGCCGCGCGGGCATCGCCCGCAGTTCACTGCGCGCGGTCGGCGTGGGCAGCCCCGGCATCCTGGAGGCGGACGGCACGGTGCAACTGTGCACGGCGCTGCCCGAGTGGACGGGTCTCCAGCTGGGCGAGCGGTTGCGCCGCTCGTTCAAGTGTCCGGTCCTGGTGGAGAACGACGCGAACGCCGCGGCCGTGGCCGAGCACTGGAAGGGCGTCGCGGCCGACACGGACGACGTGGTGTTCGTGCGCGCGGGGCTGAGCCCCGGCGCCGGGTCCCTGATCGGCGGCAGGCTGCACCGCGGCTACGGCGGCGCGGCCGGCGAGATCGGCGCGCTGCACCTGCTGGGCCGCGAGGCCACCCCGGAGACCCTCCTGTCCACCACGGGCGAGCCCCTGCACCCTCTGGACGAGGAGGCGGTGGCCGACGTCTTCGCCCACGCGCGCGAGGGCGACGAGCGCGCCCGGGCGGCGGTGGAGCGCTTCATCCAGCGCCTCGTCCACGACGTGGCGGCCCTGGTCCTCGCCCTCGACCCCGAGCTGGTCGTCGTGGGCGGCTGGGCCTCGGGCCTGGACGGCGTCCTGGAGCCCCTGGACCGCGAACTGGCCCGCTACTGCCTGCGCCCTCCGAAGGTGGCCCTGTCGACGCTGGGCGAGGCGGCGGTCTCGACCGGCGCCCTGCGTCTGGCACTCGACCACGTGGAGGAGCAGCTGTTCGCCGTGGAGGGAACGGTCACGGCCCGGCGCTGAGCACCGCCGCGCACACAGGACGCCCGGCACACGGAGTGCCGGGCGCTGGATGCCGTATCACTTGAGCTGGGGCTCGCGTACGTCGCGGACCCCGTCGGCGGCCTCGGTCTAGGCCCGCCCCTCCCCCTCGTGGTGGATCTCGACGCCGCCCGTGTCGCCGAAGGTGAGGCGGCACGTGTCGGCGCGGTAGGTGGCCACCGAGACCGCGGCCGTACGCCCCTCGGCGAAGAAGCGGGTCGTCACTACGAGGACCGGTGCCCCCGGGAGGCGGTCCAGCGCCTTGGCGTCGTCCGCGCGGGCCGAGCCGAGCTCGACGGCCCGGTCCTGGCCCTCGAGGTCGAGCCGGGCGAGTTCGCGCAGGACCACGCGGGCGCGGGCCGCGCCGGACGGCGCGTCCATCCCGGTCAGCTCGGCGACCGCCGACGTGGGAACGTACAGGAGCTCGGCGGCGACGGGCTGGCCGTTCGACACGCGGGTGCGGCGCACCACGTGCACCTGCTCCTCGGGGAGCGTCTCCAGCATGCGGGCCACCTCGGCGGGCGGGGCCGCCGGCGCGCAGTCCGCGGGCTGCCAGGCGTCGCCGACCGCGCCCGGCCACGAGCCCTGCGCCGATCCGACGGCCACGCCCATCCGCGGCGGAGCGACGGTCGTGCCGACTCCGCGGCGGCGCTGGAGCCTGCCTTCGAGTTCGAGCTGTTCGAGAGCCTGCCGGAGCGTGGCACGGGCGACACCGAAGCGGGCGGCGAGGTCGCGCTCGTTCGGCAGGATCTCGCCGACCGTGAACTCGGAGTCGAGTGCCTCACTGAGCACGGTCTTCAGATGCCAGTACTTCGGCTCCGGCACCGTTTCGAGCTGCGTGGTCCCCACCCTGTCCTCCGCAATCGCCGTTCACCGGCGGCTTTTTAGCGCCCTTGTTTATTAAAGGTTCCTGCACTATCTCTGCGACCATAGGGCCGCACTCACCCTTGGTCAAGACCAATCCTCGATCCGTTACAGCCCGCACAGGGGTGATGCCACAGAGCATTCATGTGCTGTTCGTGCGGGGCCAAGCGGGCGAAATCGGCCACGCGCGCGTGAACGGCGCACAAAGATCGCAGCAAAAAGCCCCCGCTTTTCCGGGCGGGGGCTCTGTCCTGCGGAAATACGGCGCCGGCGACGATCCCGAGGCGCCGCTCTAGGGCGCGAGCGACACGAGTTTGTCCGGATTACGGACGATGTAGACGCTCTGGACCCGCCCGTCGGCGACATCCAACTGGAAGATGCTGTCCGGCTTGCCGTCGACGAGGAAGAGCACGGAGTCGGCGCCATTGATTTCCAGGAACCGGAAGGCGAACTCGCCGGCTCCGGGCACGCTCTTGCGGGCGGCGCCCAGCAGGAACCGACCCACCTTGTCGGCGCTCTCGATGACCCGCAGCGGCGCCTTGGACTTCCCGCCGCTGTCGCCGACCAGGCGGACGTCCGGCGCGAGCAGCGACATCAGCCCGTCCAGGTCGCCCTCCGTCGCCGCCGCGAGGAAGCGCTCGGTCAGGTCGCGGCGCTCGGCCGGGTCCACCTCGTAGCGCGGGCGGCCCGCGTCGACGTGCTTGCGCGCCCGCGCCGCGAGCTGGCGCACGGCGGCTTCGTTGCGGTCGAGCGTGAGGGCGATCTCGGAGAAGGGGAACCCGAAGGCCTCGCGGAGCACGAACACGGCGCGCTCCAGGGGCGAGAGGGACTCCAGGACGACGAGGACCGCCAGGGACACCGACTCGGCGAGGACGGCACGCTCCGCGGTATCGGGGACGGTCCGCCCGAAGTCGGTGACGTAGGGCTCGGGGAGCCACGGCCCCACGTACGCCTCGCGCCGGGACTGCACGTGGCGCAGGCGGTCGACGGCGAGCCGGGTCGTCACGCGCACCAAGTAGGCGCGCGGCTCGCGCACTTGGTCGTGGTCGGCCGCCGACCAGCGCAGCCACGCCTCCTGGACGACGTCCTCCGCGTCGGCCACCCGGCCGAGCATGCGATAGGCGACGCCCATCAGGACGGGGCGGTGCTCTTCGAAGACATCGGTCGCGCTGTCGGTACCCACGCCCTCCATCCCAGCCCACGAAACAGCGTCTGTCCAGGAGAAATCGGTGCGGCGCAGAGCACATCGGGCGTCCCCTCGCGGGGGTGTGCGCGGGGCGTGACGGCGGCGGGTCCGGCCGGATCCGGCCAGGGCCGACGGCGGCCCTCTTGAAGTGGGGCCCACGGAGCGCTTGAAGTGGGGGCTACTGAGCGGTAATTGTTGCTGACAGCATGTCTAACGCATCGGACGAGCCGTCGCCCCGCGGCGGGGACAGGAGTGGTCATGGCGTCAGAGGTGTCCTTCGGCGTGGCGTCCCCCGACGGCCCGCGCACCGTGACGGTCGGCTATGAACGGGCGGGCGCCGGCGAGCCGTTGCTCCTGCTGCACGGCATCGGACACCACCGGCAGGCCTGGGACCCGGTGATCGAGATCCTGGCCGCCGAGCACGACGTGATCGCCGCGGACCTGCCCGGCTTCGGGGCGTCCCCCGCGCTGCCGGACGGACTCGCCTACGACCTCGCGACGGTCGTCCCCGTCCTCGGCGCGTTCTGCGAGGCCCTGGAGGTCGAACGTCCGCACGTGGCGGGCAATTCGCTCGGCGGGCTGCTCGCCCTGGAGCTGGGCCGCGAGAAGCTCGTGCGTTCCGTCACCGCACTGTCCCCCGGCGGCTTCTGGTCGCCCGCGGAGCGCCGGTACGCGTTCACCACACTGCTCGCGATGCGGCGGGGCGCCCGGCTGCTGCCGTTGCCCGCGATCGAGCGCCTGTCGGGCTCGGCGGCCGGGCGCACGGCGCTGACGAGCACCATCTACGCCCGCCCCTGGCGCCGTTCACCGGGGGCCGTCGTCGCCGAGACGCTCGCGCTGCGCGATGCCACCGGGTTCGACGCGACGCTCGCGGCCGGGCGTGACGTCGTCGTCCGGGACGACGTGCCGGGCCTGCCCGTCACCGTCGCCTGGGGTACGCGGGACCGGCTGCTCCTGCCCCGCCAGGGCATCCGCGCCAAGCACGCCATCCCCGGCGCGCGGCTCGTCCGGCTGCGCGGGTGCGGTCATGTGCCGATGCACGACGACCCGGCCCTCGTCTCGCGCGTCATCCTCGACACCTGCCGCCGACCCGACGTCAGCCGCTGACCCGACGCCTGCCGTCGACGTACGCCGGCCGAGGACTCCGGACCCCAGGGCCACCCCGGCGCCGACGAGGGCGCTGCCGATGGCCTGGGGTGCTCCGTAGCTTCCCGTCCCGACGAGGGGCGCGGTGCAGGCCGTCGCGACCGGGATGAGTCCCGAGAAGAGCGTGGCCCGCTCGGCGCCGATGCGCTGCAGGCCCGTGTACCAGAGGACGAACCCGACGACGGTGACGATCGCCGACTGCCACAGCAGGGCGGCGCCTTCGGTGAGGTCGGGCAGGCTCACGAAGGCACTCCCGTGGACGGCGATCCCCAGGACCGCCGACTCGACGGCGGCGAGGCCGCACACGGTGGCCGCGAGGAGCCGGGGGCCGAGCGGGCGCACCACGGGCACCGCGAGCACCGCGAAGCCGACCTCACCGGCGAGCGCGCCCACCGAGAAGACGAGCCCCGGCACGTCGGTGCGGCCCCACCCCTGCACGGCGAAGGCCCCGGCGGCGACGAGCAGGGCGCCGGGCAGCACGGCCCTTTGAGGGGAACGCCGTTCCAGGAGGGGCACAAGGAGGGCCACGACAACCGGCGCGCATCCTACGAAGACACCCGGTACGGCAGGTTCCGCCGATCGTTCCGCAGCCAGAATCGCCACGTTGAAACCGACCATCCCCACGGCCGCGAGAAGCGCGAGGCGGCCCCATTGGCCGGTGCTCAGGCGTCGCAGAGGCCTCGTGCCGCCCGTGCCCAACAGGGGGATGAGAAGCAGACACGCGAAGCCGTAGCGGACGAACTGGCCTCCCAGGTATGGGTAGTCGCCCAGCACACTGTTGGCGGTGAAGGAGCAGCCGACGAGGAGACAGGCGAGGGCCGCGGGCAGCGCTCCTCGCGTGGAGTTCACGTTCATGCCTCGACGCTAGGAAGCCCGGCGGTCCCCTTCGAGGTCCACTTCCGTGGCTGCTTCGGGGACCACTTCGCCCGGCCCGTCACCCGTACGCTCGCTCCGACCGGCACCCGCGTTCCCCACCGCACGACCGCTCACCCGCACGAACGTTCACCTGCGCGACCGTTCATCAGTCCACCCGTTCGTCCGAGGAACAAGAAGACCGAAGAGGTGCATGGCGCTGACATCACTGCCACAGAGTGACGCCGGCCGCGGGCGGTGGAACGCCGCCTGGGAACTGCTGCTGCCGGCCGTGTCCGCCCCCGCGCGCAGCCGGGGCCGCACGCTGCGTTCGGCCCTGCGCGAGGCCGTCAGGTCGGGCCGGCTCACGCCGGGCACCCGACTGCCCTCCAGCCGTGAACTCGCCGCCGACCTGGGCGTCTCCCGGGGCCTGATCACGGAGGCGTACGAGCAGTTGACGGCGGAGGGCTATCTGCGCAGCGACCGCGGTTCGGGGACGTGGGTGAGCGACGCGGCGCGGGCCGCGACGCCCCCGGTGCGCGACCTCGCGCCGCGCGACGGCCACGCGCGCGTGGACTTCCTTCCCGGCCTCCCGGACCTGTCGCTGTTCCCGCGCGCCGCCTGGGCCGCCGCCCACCGGCGCGAACTCGCCGCGCTGCCGCACCACATGCTGGGCTATCCGGACCCGCGCGGGCTGCCCCGGCTGCGGACGGTTCTGGCCGAACTGCTCGTGCGGCGCCGGGGCGTGGTCGCGGAACCGGAGCGCGTGGTCGTGTGCTCCGGAGTGGCCCAGGCGATGACGCTCCTGGCGCAGGTGCTCCACGCGCGCGGACACACCGCGATCGGCGTCGAGGACCCCGGGAGCCCCGAGCACGAGACGCTGCTCGCCGCCGCGGGGGTCGCGCCGGTGCGCATCCCCGTGGACGAGGAGGGCGTGGTCGTCGACGCCCTGCGGGAACAGGGCGTGCGCGCGGTCGTCACCACCCCGGCCCACCAGTTCCCCGCGGGAATCGCCTACTCCGCGCGGCGCCGCGCCGCGCTCCTGGACTGGGCGCGGTCCGTGGACGGCCTGGTCGTCGAGGACGACTACGACGGGGACTTCCGCTACGACCGCGCCCCGGTGGGCGCGTTGCAGGGCCTCGACCCCGAGCACGTCGCGTACACCGGATCGGTCAGCAAGTCGCTGGCTCCCGGGCTGCGGCTGGGCTGGGTGCTGGTGCCGGAGAGGCTCGCCGAGGAGATCGTGGAGCGCAAGCGCGTCGTCGACCTGGGCAACCCGGCACTCGACCAGGCGCTCCTGGCCGGGTTCGTCGAGCAGGGCGACTACGACCGGCAGTTGCGCCGCTGCCAGCGGGCGTACCGCGAGCGCCGGGACGCGCTGGTGGCGGCGCTGCACGAGCGGCTGCCGGGCGTGCGGGTCACCGGGATCGCGGCCGGGTTGCACGTCATCGCCCGGCTGCCCGCCCGCTGGGGCCCGCAGGACGCCTTCCTGGCGCGGGCCGCGGCGGCGGGCGTCGCCGTCCGTCCGCTGAGCGACTACGGCGCGGCGGCGGACCGCACGGGTCCGGCGGGCGACGGCGTGCGTCTGGTGCTCGGGTACGCCCACCTGTCACCGGCCCGCATCACCGAGGGCGTACGGATCCTGGCGGAGGCCGTGCGGCAGCCGACGGTCGTCCATCAACCGGAGGCCCTGCGCAAGGCCCGGCCGGGGCGCAAGGCGGGCGCGGCGCGGACGGCTCAGGAGTTGGACCACGCGCGGGTGGAGAGCACCAAGCGGTAGCCGTCGGGGTCCTCCACGGTGACGCCCCACTCGTTCCAGTAGGGGTTGGGCGACAGGACCGGCTTGCCGCCGTGCTCCTCCAGGCGCGTGACGAGTGCGTCGGGCACCTCGCCGTCGACGTACACGACGAGCAGGTCCTCCTCGGTGGGCCGGGGCCGGACGGGCGCGGCCTCATCGTGGACCAGTTCGAGGTGCCAGGAGGCGTCGGGCCAGCCCACCATGAGCAGGTCGTGCTCGCCGGGCGCGCCGCCGCTCTCGGCCCGGTACACCACGTCAAGGCCGAGTCCGCCGGCCCAGAAGCGCTCGGCGGCCGCCAGGTCGCGGGACGGGCGGGCGATGCGGATGTGGCTCCGGCCGTTCACGGGCACGGGACTCCCCCTTCGGTGCGGCACGCCCGGCGGCGTGCCCTGGTCCCGAGCGTAGCCAGCAGTGGATCTTGCGGACATCGGTCGTGGGTCCCGGGCGTCCGGCCCTGCGACGTACGACCATCGGCCCAGGCCGGGTCGACGGGATCCCCGCGCGGCGGTTCCCCCTCGCCTGTGGGGAGTTGTTCACTTGTGGTTCGCGTGGACGCTGTGGCGCAGTACCGGCCGGGCACCCGCACACTGGTCGCACCCGTCAACTGGAGGCGCATTCATGTCAGATCGTCAGCCGAGCCCGTCCCCCCGCCGCCGCAGTGTGCTGCGCGGTTCGCTCGCCGTTCCGGCGGCGCTCGCCGTGCCCGCGCTGGCCGGGGCGGCCCCCTCGCTCGCCCTCTCGGGACGCCCGAAGGCCGGGTGGGGGGTGCAGGCGGGCGACGTGGGCGCGCATTCGGGGCTCGTGTGGGTCCGGTCCGACAGACCGGCCCGGATGATCGTGGAGACGTCGGCCACCGAGTCGTTCCGCAATCCCCGGCGGTGGCACGGCCCGCTGCTCGGCCCGGACACGGACTTCACCGGGACGGCCCGGCTGCGCGGTCTGCCCGCGGGCGAGCAGATCCACTACCGCGTGCTGCTCGCGGACCCCGACGACCCCCGGCGCACCGGCGAACCGGTCCGCGGCACGTTCCGCACCACGCCCAAGGGCCGCAAGCAGGGCGTGCGCTTCCTGTGGTCGGGCGACATCGCCGGGCAGGGCTGGGGCATCAACCCCGACCGGGGCGGCTATCGCGTCTTCGAGGAGATGCGGCGGCGGGACCCGGACTTCTTCCTGTGCAGCGGCGACAACATCTACGCCGACGGGCCCATCCTGCCGAGCGTCACGCTGCCCGACGGCACGGTGTGGCGCAATGTCACGACGGAGGAGAAGTCCAAGGTCGCCGAGTCGCTCGCGGAGTTCCGCGGCGCGTTCCGCTACAACCTCCTCGACGAGAACCTCAGGCGGTTCAACGCCCAGGTGCCGTCCATCGTGCAGTGGGACGACCACGAGGTGCGCAACAACTGGTACCCCGGGCAGATCCTGGACGACGCGCGCTACACGGAGAAGGACGTGAACGTCCTCGCCGGGCGCTCGCTGCGGGCGTTCAGCGAGTACTTCCCCGTCTCGACGCTGCCGCCGGGCGACGAGGACGGCCGGGTGTACCGCGTGCTGCGGCACGGTCCGCTCCTGGACGTGTTCGTCCTGGACATGCGCTCCTATCGCAACGCCAACTCGCCGGGCCGGCAGCCCGACGACGCCACCGGCATCCTGGGTGCCCGGCAGCTGGCCTGGCTGAAGCGGGAGCTCTCACGCTCGCGTGCGGTGTGGAAGGTCATCGCCTCCGACATGCCGCTGGGCCTGGTCGTGGCCGACGGCAAGGAGAACTTCGAGGCCGTGGCGCAGGGCGATCCCGGTGCCCCGCTGGGCCGCGAGCTGCAGATCGCCGAGCTGCTGCGGCACATCAAGCACCGCAGGATCACCGGCACGCTGTGGCTGACCGCCGACGTCCACTACACCTCGGCGCAGCACTACGACCCCTCGCGCGCGGCGTTCAAGGACTTCGCGCCGTTCTGGGAGTTCGTGTCCGGGCCGCTGGCCGCCGGCGGTTTCCCGGCGACGAAGCTCGACGGGACGTTCGGTCCCGAGCAGAAGTTCATCAAGGCGCCGAGCCGTGCCAACACCTCCCCGGCCGAGACCCCGCAGTACTTCGGCGAGGTCGACATCGACGGGGACAGCGGCGCGCTGACGGTGCGGCTGCGGCAGGAGGGTGGTGGCGTGCTGTTCACGCAGGTCCTGGAGCCGGGGCGGGTGGGACAGTAGCCCGCCAGGGCAAATCGCCACTGAAGGGACATATGACCTCTTAACCCATCGGTCACACATCGTTCGTGATCACGCAACACCCGTCCAGCACAGTGGCCGTATGCGAGCTGAGATGCCTGACGTGACACGGACCAAGCACGGTCGCCCCGTTCACCACTGGCGGCGCGACGTGGTCGAACTGGCGGCGCTCTTCACGGCCGTCGCGGTGGCCGACGCCGTGGCGAACATGGTCGGGCACGGCCCCGACGGGCCCGCCCTGCTCGTGGTGTCGGCCGTGGTGCTCCTCGCCACGGTCGGCTTCCACACGTGGTGGGCACGGCGCCACAACCACGCGCCACCGACGGCGCACGATACCGGCGCCCGGCCGCCCGCGGACGCGGAGCAGGCCGGGCCCGCGACCACCGGCCCCACGACGACCGCGGGGGCGTCCGCCGACGCGCCGGTACCGGGTGCCGGCACCCTGTGGCGGATGCGGACCACGGTGCGGGACGAACCGGGCTCCCTGGCCGCCCTGTGCGGTTCCCTCGCCGAGCAGCGCGTGGACATCCTGAGTCTCCAGGCCCACCCGCTGGCCGAGGGCACCGTCGACGAGTTCCTACTGCGCGCTCCCGACGACCTGTCCGCCGCCGCGATCACCCGGGCCGTCTCCCGCGCCGGCGGCTCCGGCACCTGGATCGAGCGCGCCGACGCCCACGACCTGGTGGACGCCCCCACCCGCATCCTGGGCCTGGCCACCCGCACCGCGCTCGACGCGGCCGAACTGCCGCTCGCGCTGCGCCACCTGCTCGGCCGCTGCACCATCCGCTCGCTGCCCGCCACGGCACGCAAGGGCGAGGCCACGCAGGCGGACGGCGTCCCGGTCGACGGCGTACTCGAAGGCACCGTGCTGCGCCTCAAGGGCCCCGAGGGCGAAGTGATCACCATTGAGCGGCCCTATCTGCCCTTCACTCCCACGGAGTTCGCCCGCGCACGGGCCCTGGTCGAGCTCGACACCCGCCTCGGCCCGCGCATCCCCCGCAGCCAGGACGTCCTGACGCTGCCCGAGGGCGACTCGATCACCGTGCGCCGGGCCGACACCGGCGACGTCGCCGCCGCCAAGGCCATGCACGAGCGCTGCTCCCCGCGCACGCTGAGCATGCGGTACCACGGCCCCGTGCGCGACGCCGACCGCTACCTCAACCACCTGCTCAGCCCCCGGTTCGGCCGCACCCTCGCGGTGCAGACCGCGTCCGGCAGGATCGTCGGGATCGGCCACCTCCTCTGGGACGGCGACGAGACCGAGGTCGCGCTGCTCGTCGAGGACGGCTGGCAGCGCCGCGGCATCGGCGGTCAGCTGCTCGGCAGGCTCGTGACGATGGCGGTCGAGGCGGGCTGCGAGAGCGTGTACGCGGTGACGCAGGCGTCCAACACGGGCATGGTCGCCGCGATGCGCGGCCTGGGCCTGCCGCTCGACTACCAGATCGAGGAGGGCACGCTCGTGATCACGGCCCGCCTCGACGCGACGCCGGTCGGCTCACGCCTGCCGTACGACGTCGAGGAGGGGCGGGACGGCCCGGCCGAACGGCATCAGCGGTTGGAACGCTGACGGTTCACGGGGCCGGGACGGCCTCCGGGGCAGGTTGCCCCTCCCGGACGGACATCCCTACAGGGCCGTGGCCGTCCCGAGGACGGAAGCCTCCTGCGGGACGGGCACCCGGACCGCCCAGTGCCCGGTCCAGATCACGCCACAGGTCCTCGACGTCCTCCAGTCCGCACGACATCCGCAGCAGCCGGTCGCTCACGCCGGACGCGTGCCGGTCGCCGACGTCGACCACGCGGTGGCTGATGGACGCCGGATGCTGGATCAGCGAGTCGACGCTGCCGAGGCTGACCGCCGGAGTGATCAGCCGTACTCCCGCGATCACCTCGTGCGGGTCGCCGTGCACCTCGAAGGCGACCATGGCCCCGCCGAGCCGCGGGTAGTGGACGCGGGCCACGCGCGGGTCGGCGGCGAGCCTGCGGGCCAGCTCCGCCGCGTTCGCCGACGCCGCCCGCACCCGGACCGGCAGCGTGGCCAGGCCGCGCAGCAGCAGGTACCCGGCCAGCGGATGGAGCACGCCGCCGGTGGCGAACCGCACCTGGCGCAGTTGTCGCGCGAACTCCTCGTCGCACGCGACCACTCCCCCGAGGACGTCGCCGTGCCCGCCCAGGTACTTCGTGGCGCTGTGCAGGACCAGGCGGGCGCCGCTCTCGACGGGCCGCTGCAGCACGGGCGTGGCGAAGGTGTTGTCGGCGAGCAGCGGCACCGTGCCGCAGGCGTGGGCGAGCGCGCGCAGGTCGAGTTCGGCGAGGGTGGGGTTGGCGGGTGACTCGACCATCACCAGGCCGGTGTCGGGCCGGACGGCATCCGCGATGCCCGCCGGATCGACCCAGGTCACCTCGGTGCCGACCAGGCCCGCGGTGAGCAGGTGGTCGCTGCATCCGTACAGCGGGCGGACGGCCACGACGTGGCGCAGGCCCGCGGCCCCTCGGACGAGAAGGACGGCGGTCAGCGCCGCCATGCCGCTCGCGAACGCGACCGCGCTCTCCGTGCCTTCGAGGCGGGCGAGGGCCGTCTCGAACCGGGCGACGGTGGGGTTCCCGAGGCGGGCGTATACCGGCGGGCCGTCGTCGACGGTCCCGTCGGCGGCGAACGCGTCGATGCGCGCGGCCTCGCCGCGGCTGTCCCGGGAGGGGTAGGTCGTGGAGAGGTCGATCGGCGGGGCGTGCAGGCCGAGGTCGGCCAGGTCGTCGCGGCCCGCGTGCACGGCCTCGGTGGCCAGGGCGCGCGGCGGTGACGTGACGTCGGCGGTGGGGGTGGGGGTGCGCGATGCGGTGCCGGTGTTCGCTTCCATGTCGCCCAGGCTGAACATCGGCCGGGGACCGTCGCCGGGATGCCGTGCTACGTTCGGCCGATGGCCGAATCTGTCGCACTGGACCCGGTGGACCTGCATATTTTGCGCCTGTTGCAGAACGACGCCCGGACCACGTACCGCGACCTGGCGGCGCAGGTAGGTGTCGCGCCGTCCACGTGCCTCGACCGTGTGACGCGGCTGCGGCGCTCGGGGGTGATTCTCGGACACGACCTGCGGCTCGACCCGGCGAAACTCGGCCGCGGACTCGAGGCGCTCCTGTCCGTCCAGGTCCGGCCGCACCGCCGGGACCTCGTGGGCCCGTTCATCGAACGCGTACGCGCCCTCCCCGAGTCGCTGTCCCTGTTCCACCTCACGGGGCCCGACGACTTCCTGGTGCACGTGGCGGTGGCCGGACCGGCGGATCTCCAGCGGCTCGTCCTCGACGAGTTCACGGCACGGCGCGAAGTGGCGCGCGTGGAGACGCGCTTGATCTTCCAGCAGTGGGCGTGCGGCCCGCTGCTGCCGCCCGACCCCGTGGCCGCGGCAGCGCCCGGCCAGTGAGTGAATCTTGATGACGCGCGCCCGTCCCGCGTACGAGGATGTCCGCATGTCAGACACGAAGAACCCGCAGCCGAACACCGGTCTCCTGCCCCGCGCCGTCGCCGACGCCTTTGTCGACGAGCTGATCGCCCTCGACCCCATCACGGGCACGTATCTCGGCGTCAAGGAGAGCAACAGCAAGCTCCCCGACACCTCCCCCGAGGGCCAGGAGGCCCTCGCCCGCCTGGCCCGGACGACGCTGGCCCGGCTCGACGAGGCCGAGCGCCTGCCCGGCGCGGACAGTGAGATCGAGCGCCGCTGCGGCCGGCTGCTGCGGGAGCGGCTCACCGCCCAGCTGGCCGTGCACGAGGCCGGCGAGGGGCTGCGCGCGGTCGGCAATCTGCACACGATGCCGCACCAGGTGCGGGAGATCTTCACGGTGACTCCCATGGAGACCGAGGAGGACTGGGCGGCGATCGCGGAGCGGCTGCGGGCCGTGCCGGCCGCGCTGGAGGGCTATCGCGCCGGACTCGAACTGGGCCTGGAGCGCAAGCTGTTCGGGCCGCCGCGCCCGACCGCCACCTTCATCGGGCAGCTGACCGAGTGGGCGGGCGAGGCGGGCGCGGAGCCGAGCGGACGCGGCTGGTTCGAGGACTTCGCGACCGCGGGCCCCAAGGCGCTGCGCGCCGACCTGGACGCCGCGGCCCGGGCCGCGACCGCGTCGGTCGTGGCGCTGCGCGACTGGATGCGGGACGTCTACGCGCCCGCGATCGAGGGCTCCCCCGACGTCGTGGGCCGCGAGCGCTACGCCCTCCTCTCCCGCGATTTCAACGGCACCGACCTGGATCTGGACGAGGCGTACGCGTACGGCTGGGCGGAGTTCCACCGGCTGCTGGCGGAGATGCGGGCCGAGGCCGAGAAGATCCTGCCCGGCGCCGAGACGCCGTGGGTGGCGCTGGCCCACCTCGACGAGCACGGGACGCACATCGAGGGCGTCGAGGAGGTCCGCGTCTGGTTGCAGGAGCTGATGGACGAGGCCATCGGCGCCCTGGACGGCACGCACTTCGAACTCGCCGAGCGGGTACGGAAGGTGGAGTCCCACATCGCCCCGCCCGGCGGCGCCGCGGCCCCCTACTACACCGGCCCCTCCGAGGACTTCTCGCGCCCCGGCCGCACCTGGCTGCCGACGATGGGCGACACCCGCTTCCCCGTCTACGACCTGGTCTCCACCTGGTACCACGAGGGCGTGCCGGGCCATCACCTCCAGCTGGCCCAGTGGGCGCACGTCGCGAAGGACCTCTCGCGCTACCAGGCCACCGTCGGCATCGTCAGCGCCAACGCCGAGGGCTGGGCGCTGTACGCGGAGCGGCTCATGGACGAGCTCGGCTTCCTGACCGACCCCGAGCGCAGGCTCGGCTATCTGGACGCCCAGATGATGCGGGCGCTGCGGGTCATCGTCGACATCGGCATGCACCTGGAACTGGAGATTCCGGCGGATTCGCCCTTCCGCCCGGGCGAGCGCTGGACGCCCGACCTCGCCCAGGAGTTCTACGACGCGCACTGCAGCCGTCCCACGGACTACGTGACGAGCGAGATGACGCGCTATCTGACCATGCCCGGCCAGGCCATCGGCTACAAGCTCGGCGAGCGCGCCTGGCTGCTCGGCCGGGAGAACGCGCGCCGTCGGCACGGCGACGCGTTCGACGCCAAGGCCTGGCACATGGCCGCGCTCTCGCAGGGCTCGCTGGGCCTGGACGACCTGGTCGACGAGTTGTCCGCGCTGTAAGTGCCGGCTTCGCCTCCGTCGTCCCGTCCGCCTCCTAGCGCGCCGCGCGGCCCGACCCCGAGTTCGCCCCGGAGGTCACGGCCGCGCGGGCGAGCCGCGCCGACTGGCTCCGGTGACGAGCGCGGTGATGCGTGCCGCGCGGCCGCCGCGCGCGGCGATTGCCCCTGCACGGACCTCAGCAGCCGCAGTCCTCGGCGTCGACCGGCGCCGTGAGCGCGTCCGGGTCACGCCGCTCGCGGCCCTCCCAGGTCTCGAACTCGAAGCCCTCGCGCGCCCAGTACTCGAAGCCGCCCAGCATCTCCTTGACCTGAAAGCCGAGCTGGGCGAGGGCGAGGGCCGCGCGGGTCGCGCCGTTGCAGCCGGGGCCCCAGCAGTAGGTGACGACGGGCACCGACTTGTCGAGCAGCGCCTCCGCCTGCTCGGGGATGAGTGCCGTGGGCAGGTGGAGGGCGCCGGGGACGTGCCCCTGGCCCCAGGACGCGGTGGAGCGGGTGTCGATGACGACGAAGCCCGGGTCGCCCTCGGCGGCGAGCGCGGACGCCACGTCGGAGACGTCCGCGTGGAAGGCGAGGCTCGCGCCGAAGTAGGCGGCAGCCGCGGCCGGGGATGCCGGGGGGACACGCAGAACGGGGTTGCCCGCCGTGGCGGCGGGGACTGCGGAAGGGGCGCTGAGCTGCACGTTCGTGTTGTTCATGGCAGAAAATCTACGGGCGGTGGCCGAAACCCTGAAGGGCTTTTCCCCGGCATCACGACCGTCGCGCCGTGGAATCCCCTGCGATGCGCGGCATTCGCCGGGGCCACTCATGGAGGCGCGGAGAGAACGGCTTTGTCGCGAAAGACCGTTGCCAGAGGGGCACCCTTCCCGCCGAGAATGGTTCAGACCAGAGTCCGCTTGCCCATGCGGAAAAACGCAAGCTCACACGGCGGTTCCGCGCTGCCGCAAAACACCGCGGCACGCGCACTCCATGACGAGGGATCAGCCCGGCAGCACACCCACCCGCCCCCCGGAACGACGACATCCGGCCAGCGGCGCGGCAGGGGCGAACGCCCGACTGATCGTTCGATTGAAGGTCAATGCGCCGCGCTGGTCTAAGAAAGCGGTCCGAGGAACGCCACCGGCCCACGATGGCAACGGATTTCCGGCGGCCGACCTCTTGCGCCGCCGACGCCTCCTCTGCCAGATTCACCCCAGCCGAAATGGCATGCACGCAACAGGAGTTACCCGCCTCCTGCGTGTGCACCGTGGCCGCATACCTATGCAGCCCTGCTCCCCAACAGAACGTTTCATCCCCACACAATGGAGACGAACGTGCGTATATCCAGACTCGTCCCCGCGCTCGCGGCCACCGCCCTCGCCGTTCTGGGGCTCGCCCCCACGGCAGTGGCCCAGACCGCCGCGCAGACACCAGCTCCCCCGGCGGCCTCCGTCGACTCCCCCCAGCCGATCATCGGCGGCGGCAACGCGAGCAACGCGCCCTGGGCGGCCCGGCTCTTCTCCAACGGCCGGCAGACCTGTAGCGCCACCATCATCGCCCCGACCTGGATCCTCACCGCGAAGCACTGCGTCAGCGGCGGCGGCCTCTCCTTCCGCATCGGCAGCCTCGACCAGTCGTCCGGCGGCACCACGGCCAACGGCATCAGCGTCACCAGCCACTCGGCCTCGGACCTCTCCCTGGTCAAGCTGGACCGCTCCGTGCCGGGCACGTACGCGCGTCTGGGCACTCCCGGATCCGTCTCCGTGGGCCAGACCGTCCAGGTCTACGGCTGGGGAGCGACCTCCCAGTGCAGCCCTGAGATCAACTGCCAGTCCCGGCTCCTGAAGGTCGCCAACGTCGTCGTGACCGGCGGCTGCCGTGACGCCTACCAGGGCCAGGCCATCTGCGCCCGCCGCGGCGACGGCATCACCGCGGGCGGCGACTCGGGCGGTCCGATGATGGCCGGCGGCGCGCAGGTCGGCGTCGCCTCCACCAGCGACCGCCAGACCACGACGGCCTACACGAACGTGACGGCGTACCGCTCCTGGATCCAGAGCGTCGCGGGCGTCTGACGGCATGACCGCACGGGCACCTGAGGCCCGGCTCCCCGGGCCCGGAAGCCGGGCAGCCTGAGGGCTCCCGGGTCCCGGGAACCCGCAAGAACCGTCGCCTCCGCGCTCCCACCGCGCGGGGGCGACACCCTCCGAGCAGCGACTTTCTCGGGCTCACCCCTTGATCGACCGGGGATTTCCCTGGTACCTCTCGGGGATGACGGGTTATTCCACGGACGCCACCGACTGGCGCATACTCGAGGTCCTCCAGCGCGAGGGCCGCGCCAGCTACGCCGAACTGGCGCGCGCCGTCTCGATGTCGGCGAGCGCCGTCACCGAACGCGTGCGGCGCCTGGAGGAGGCGGGCGTCATCCAGGGATACGCCGCCGTGGTCGACCCGGAGCGGCTCGGCCTCCCCATCCTCGCGTTCGTACGGCTGCGCTATCCGAACGGCAACTACAAGCCCTTCCACGACCTGGTCGACGCCACCCCCGAGATCCTGGAGGCGCACCACGTCACGGGCGACGACTGCTTCGTCATCAAGGTCACCGCGCGCTCGATGCAGCACCTCGAAGAGGTCTCCGGAAAGATCGGCGCACTGGGATCGGTGACGACGAGCGTCGTCTACTCCTCCCCCTTGCCACGCCGCCCCCTCGGACGCTGACCCCGGCGGCACGGACGCCGCTCAGCCGCCGCCCCTCAACCGCACCGTCGATCCCGCGCGCCCCTTCACGACCTCCAGCTGCGCGTGCACGCGGCGTCGCAGGTCCGCTACGTGGCTGACGATGCCGACGCTGCGGTCCCGCTCGCGCAGCGCGTCGAGGACGTCGAGGACCTCGTCGAGCGTCTGGTCGTCGAGGCTGCCGAAGCCCTCGTCGATGAAGAGCGTGTCGAGGCGGACGCCGCCCGCCTCGTCGGTGACCACGTCGGCGAGGCCGAGCGCGAGCGCCAGCGAGGCGAAGAACGTCTCGCCGCCCGACAGCGTCGCCGTGTCGCGCTCGCGGCCCGTCCAGGCGTCGACGACGTGCAGGCCGAGGCCCGAACGGCCGCGCCCCGTGCGGTCGTCGGAGTGCACGAGGGTGTAACGCCCGGACGACATGCGCCGCAGCCGCACGGTCGCGGCCGCCGCGACCTGTTCCAGCCGGGCCGCCAGCACGTACGACTCCAGGCGCATCCGGCGTTCGTTGTCCGCCGAAGTGCCCGCGGCGAGACCGGCGAGGCGCGCCACCCGGTCGTACGCGGCGCGCAGGGGCGCGAGTCCCCGCATCCCGTCCGCCGCCCGGCCCGAGAGCCGGTCGAGTTCGGCGCAGCGCCGGGCCGCGGCG
This sequence comes from Streptomyces sp. NPDC052114, assembly GCF_040680155.1. NCBI lineage: Bacteria > Bacillati > Actinomycetota > Actinomycetes > Kitasatosporales > Streptomycetaceae > Streptomyces > Streptomyces sp. NPDC052114. Next base: position 109,425 of record NZ_JBFAWC010000009.1, read on the forward strand.
TCGCGCGCCGAGGCCGCCCGGCGCAGGCGCAGGCCCGCGGCGTCGGCGGCGCTCCGCGCCGCGAGGAGGTCGGCGGGCCGCTGGCGCGCGGCGGCGGCCGTGTCCGGTTCGGCGAGCACCGAGCGGACCGCGGCCTCTTCGTTGCGCCAGGCGTCGATGCGGTGCTGGACCTCGCGGTACCCGGCGTCGTCGAGCAGCGCCGCAGCCGCGTCCGTCGGCGTGTCGAACCCGGCGCGGAAGGCGGCGTCGGCGAGTCGCGCGTCCGCGTCCTTGAGGCGCTCGGCGGTCTCGTCGGCGGCGCGGGCGGTGTCCGCGGCCTCGGTGAGCAGCGCGGCCTGCCGCTCCAGCTGGTGGGCGCGGGTCGCCACACTGCCGGCACCGCCACGCGCGCGGGCCAACTCCTCGTCCAGTGCCGTCCGTTCGCGCTCCAGGGCGTCGCGCAGGGTGGTCCGGGAGGCGGCCCGGCGAGCGGCCTCCTGCTGCCCGGCGAGTCTGCGGTCGTACTCGCGCTCGGCCCGCGCGAGGGCCTCCCTTGCGGCGTGCAGCCCGGAGGCGCTCTCGTGGGCCACGGCGTGGGCGCGGCGCAGCTCCTCGACGGCCGCGGCGAGTTCGTCGACGGTGGCCTCCCGCGCGGCGGCGCCCGTCGGCTGCGCGTCCGGCGCGCGGGTGCCGTCCTGTGCCGCCTCCCGCTCCGGTGCCGTGCCGCCCCGCGCGGCCTCCGTCGCCGCCGCGAGCAGTTCGCGTACGTCGCCGAGCGCGCGCTCGGCGGCCGTGCGGGACTCGTCCGCCTCGCGGTGGGCGGCGAGCGCGGCTTCCTCTGCGCCGCGGTCCACGTGTCCGGCGACCTTCCGCGCGGGCGCGGGGTGTTCCGTCGCGCCGCACACCGCGCACGGCTCGCCGTCGGTGAGGTGCGCGGCGAGTTCGGCGGCGATGCCGGTCAGGCGCTGTTCCTTGAGGGCGAGCCAGTGCTCGTGGGCGGCGGTGGCGCTCTCGCGGGCGGCGAGGGCTCGCTCCTGCGCCTGTGCCGCGTCCTGGGCGAGCCGGTCGCGGCGGCGCGCCGCCGCGAGACGTGCCTGGGCCGGTTCGAGGCGCCCTGCCAGACGCTCGGCATGCGTGGCGGCCTCCTGGGCGGAGGTGATGCGCTCGTGGAGGGCGGCGCGGTTCTCCTCCCAGGCGTCGAGCCAGCTCGACGCCTCCTGGAGGAGGTCGTCGTCGGCGCGCTCCTGGCGGTCCAGCGCCGTGCGCTCCGCGGTGATGTCCGCGAGCCGCTGTTCGGCGCGCCGGGCGGACGCGAGGCCGCCGAGGTCCTCCGCGGCCTTGCGCGCGGCGGCGGCGAGGCCCGACGCGCCGGCGGCGGCGAACGTCCCGGGCAGCCGGCCGCGCGCCTGTGCCTCCGCCGTCGCGGCTGTGCGGTGCTCGGCGTCGGCGGTGTCGCGCAGGGAGAGCGCGGGCGCGACGGTCTCGGCCTTGCGGGCCCGCTCCAGCCGCTCTTGGAGGCCGCGCTGTTCGTCCTCGCGCGTGTGGAGCCGTGCCGCGCGCTCCTGGGCCTCGGCGAACCGGCGCTGGAGCCGGTCGAGTTCGCGCGCGTCCCCGAGCTCGCGCTCCGCGGCTGCCTGGCCGGATTCGGCGGCGGCGAGCGCGCAGTGCGCGACGGTGAGGCGCTCGCGGGCGCTCGTGCGGACGACGGCGGCCCAGGTGAGGACCGCCTCGGCCAGGCCCGGGTCGCCGGGGGCCGCGTCCGGCAGGGGCAGCTCGGTGCCCCCGCCGTCGTCCTCCGCCGCCTGCTGCATGCGGTGCGCGTCGGCCAGGAGGGCCGCGTCGCCTTCCTTGACCCCGGCCTCGGTGGTGCGCCGCTGCTCGGCGAGCCGCTGTTCGACGGCGGCGAACCTGCGCGTGTCGAAGAGCCGGCCGAGCAGCTTGCCGCGCGCCTCGGCGTCGGCGCGCAGGAAACGGGCGAAGTCGCCCTGCGGCAGGAGCACGACCTGGCAGAACTGCTCCTTGCTCATGCCGAGGAGCTGCGTGATCTCCTCGCCGATCTCCTGGTGGGACCGGCTGAGGTCCTTCCAGCCGCCCGGCTCCACGTCCGCCCCGGCGTCGTACTCCCGGAGCCAGCTCTGCGCCTTCTCCGTGGTGGTGCCGGTGCCGCGCTTCTTGGGGCGCTCCCAGGGCGGCTGGCGGGTGATCTCCAGGCGGCGCCCGGAGACGGTCAGTTCGAGGCACACCTCGGTGCGTGTGCCGTGCGGCGCGTGGTCGCTGCGCAGGGTCATGCCCTGTCCCGCGCCCTGGCGGGCGCCGGGGACCGAGCCGTAGAGGGCGTAGCAGACGGCGTCCAGGACGGAGGTCTTGCCGGCGCCCGTGGGGCCGTGGAGCAGGAAGAGCCCGGCGGCGGACAGCTCGTCGAAGTCGATGTCCTGGGCGGTGCCGAAGGGGCCGAAGGCGGTGAGGCGGAGGCGGTGGAGTCTCATCGGGCGACCTCGCGCAGCGTGTCGTCGGCGCGGACGGCGTCGAACGCCGAGCGCAGCACGGCCTGTTCCTCGTCGTCGGGTCCCGCGCCGCGCACATGGGTCACGAAGTCCTCCGCGATCTGCTGGTCGCTGCGGCCCTCCAGCCGCTTGGCGTACGACACGTCCGGGTCGTCGGGCGCGCGGTCCGGGTCGAAGACGAGGCTGAGGGTGTGCGGGAAGCGCTCGCAGAGCCGGGCCATCGGGTCGTCGGGGCGCACCGCGTCGGTGAGGGTGGCCTCGACCCAGGCCTCCTCGTGGCGAGCGAGGTCCTCGTCGTCGAGCAGGGCGTCGAGGGTGCCCCTGACGCGGGCGAGCGGGCGTGGCACGAGGCAGTCGACGCGCTCGGCCTCGATCCCGCCGTCGGGGCCGAGGTCGACGAGCCACATGCTCTTGCGGTGGTCGGCCTCGGAGAACGAGTACGGCAGCGGCGATCCGGAGTAGCGCACGCGCGGGGTGATGGTCTGGCTGCCGTGCAGGTGGCCCAGCGCGGCGTAGTCGACGCCGTCGAAGACTCCGGAGGGCACGGCCGCGACGCCGCCGACCGTGATGTCCCGCTCGCTGTCGCTGGCCTCGCCGCCGGTGACGAAGGCGTGCGCGAGGACGACGGAGCGGGTGCCCCGCGCGCGGGTGGCGAGGTCGGCGCGCACCCGGTCCATGGCGGCGCCGATGACCGCCTCGTGGCCCGCCTTGGCGACGCCGAACTCGTCCTTGACCAGCGCGGGTTCGAGGTAGGGCAGGCCGTAGAACGCCACGTCCCCGTGGTTGTCGGCCAGGACGACCGGCTCGGCGCACGCGGACGGGTCGGTGCGCAGGTGGATGCCGGCGCGGTCGATGAGGCCGGCGCCGACGCCGAGGCGGCGCGCCGAGTCGTGGTTCCCGGAGATCATGACCGTCGGCACGCCGAGGTCCGCGAGCCGGTGCAGGGCGTCGTCGAAGAGCTCGACGGCCGCGAGCGGCGGCACCGCTCTGTCGTACACGTCCCCGGCCACCACGACGGCGTCCACCGCGCGCTCGCGCACGGTCGCGACGAGATGACCGATGAACGCGGCCTGGGCGTCGAGCATGTTCACGCGGTGGAACGAGCGGCCCAGGTGCCAGTCGGACGTGTGCAGCAGCCTCATGATCCCCGAGACTAACGGGCGGGTCGGACATCACGGGCGGCTACCGCCGCAACCGCCCCTTCCCGGGCCCGCCGCATCCCGCCGGGCCCCCGCGCGTCAGGCGTCTCCGTACGCCTCTCCGCCGAGCTCGAACACCGCGCTGCCCGCCGTGGCGTCGGCCAGCCACCCCCGGAAGGCGTCCACGTCGGCGTCGGGCAGACCGATCTCGATGGTGACCGCGTCGGCGTAGCGGACGTCGCGCACCTCGCGCCCGGCGGCCCGCAGGTCGTTCTGGACCTTCCCCGCACGCTGGTGGTCGACGGTGACGGTGGCGAGGCGGAAGCGGCGGCGGGTGACGGTGCCGAGCGCGTCGAGGGCCTCGCCGACCGCTCCTCCGTAGGCACGGATGAGTCCGCCCGCGCCGAGTTTGACCCCTCCGTAGTAGCGGGTCACGACCGCGGCGACGTAGCGCATGTCGCGGCGCATGAGCATCTGCAGCATCGGGACGCCCGCGGTGCCGCCGGGCTCGCCGTCGTCGCTCGCCTTCTGTACGGAGGCATCGGCCCCGATGACGTACGCGAAGCAGTTGTGCGTGGCGGTCGGGTGCTCCTTGCGGACGCGCGCGACGAAGTCCTGGGCCTCCCGCTCGGTGGCCGCGGGCGCCAGGGCGCACAGGAAGCGCGAGCGGTTGATCTCGCTCTCGTGCACGCCCTCGCGGGCCACTGTGCGGTACTCGTCCTGCATCCGACCAGGGTAGGCGCTCGCCGGGTGGCGTCCCCAGCCGGGAGGGCCGCGCGGTCCACCGGAGAGCCTGTCGCCGATCGGGCGCGTGACCTGCGAGGTGGCGTAGGACACAGCACGCACGCGCGTGCCCGCCGCCGGGTACGGTGATCTCTCGTGACGTCACCTTCGATACCCGTGCGCCAAGTCCCCGACTCCGCGGGCCCCTTGGCATCCCTGCTCGCCGATGTGCCGGTCACCGTGGTGGAGACCCACGAGGACCCGGCCGACGCCGTCCTCTTCCCCGAGGAGGAGGCGGTGGTCGCCAACGCGGTGGCCAAGCGGCGGAACGAGTTCACCACCGTGCGGCACTGCGCCCGCACCGCGCTGGCCCGGATCGGGGTGGCGCCCGCGCCGATCCTGCCCGGCCACCGGGGCGCGCCCGGCTGGCCCGCCGGGGTCGTCGGCAGCATGACGCACTGTGCCGGATACCGTGCCGCCGTCGTCGCCCGTGCCGGAGAGGTGACCTCGCTCGGCATCGACGCGGAGCCCGCCGAGCGGCTGCGCGACCCGGACGTCCTGAAGCTGGTCGCCGACGAGACGGAGCGTGCCGCGCTCGCCGCGCTGGGGACCAGCCACCCGGGCACGCCCTGGGACCGGCTGCTCTTCAGCGCCAAGGAGTCCGTCTACAAGACGTGGTTCCCGCTCACCGGACGCTGGCTCGGCTTCGAGGAGGCCCGGGTGGAGCTGGATCCCGCCGGGACGTTCACGGCGCGGCTGCTGGTCGAGGGGCCCGTGGTGGAGGGCGTCGAGCTGAAGGTGTTCTCCGGCCAGTGGGTCGTACAGAACGGCATCGCGGCCACGGCCATCGTCCTGCCGATCACCTCTCCTTCTCAGGACGCGTAGCCGGGCGGGCCCCAGGCGCCGCCGGTCGCGCCCGGCGCGCAGTCGATCACGCCGGGCGCGCGGCCGGTCGGCCCATCGCCGTCACTCCCCCTCGTCCCGGTACGTGCACCGCCCGCCCAGCCACGTGCCCCGCACGCGCGCGTGCCGGATCTCCATCGGGTCCGTCGTGCGCGGATCGGCGGAGAGCAGGACCAGATCGGCGGGGGCGCCGGGGGCGAGGGCCAGACGGTCGTCCGCGCCCGCCTGGTGGGCGACGCCGGTCGTGGCGGCCGTCAGCGCCTGGTCGACGGTGAGCCGCTGGTGCGGGAGCCATCCGTCGGCCGGCTCACCGGTGAACGTACGCCGGGTGACGGCGACTTGGATGCCCTCCAGGGGGACGTGCGAGCTGACGGGCCAGTCGCTGCCGAAGGACAGGCGCACACCGTCCCGCGCCAGCTCGCCCATGGGGTACTGCAGCGCGGCCCGCGCGGCGCCGATCCGCGGGATGGACAGCTCGGTCTGGAGCGGGTCGGGCTGTGCCCACAGGGGTTCGAAGTTGGCGATGACGCCGAGCGCGGCGAAGCGGGGCAGGTCGGCCGGGTCGACGACCTGGACATGCGTGATCACCGGGCGCCGGTCCCAGTCCGGGCCCGCGTCCTTGGCCGCCTCGATGGCGTCGAGGGCCGCGCGGACCCCCGCGTCGCCGATGGCGTGGATGTGCGACTGGAAGCCCGCCGCGTCGAAGGCGCACACGGCCTCGGCGAGCGCGGCCGGGTCCCACACCGGCATGCCGCAGCTGTGCGGCGCGTCCAGGTAGGGGGCGAGCATGGCGGCCGTGCCGCCCTCGACGACGCCGTCGCTGAAGTACTTCACCGTCCGTGCGGACAGCAGCTCCCCGCCGTCGGCAGCCACGCGCGCGCGGGTCGCGGCGAACGGGCCGAGCTGCTCGCGCCAGCGGTCGGGGTCGGCGCGCTGCGCCAGGTCGACGCGGACGCTCAGGACCCCGCGCCGGGCCGCGGCGAGGTAGGCGTCGGCCATCTCCGGCTCGACCCAGGCGTCCTGGACCCAGGTGATGCCCGCGCGCGCGTACGCGTGCCCGGCGCGGCGCACCGCCTCGACGAGGTCGTCCACCGGACGGTCGGGCACCTGGTCGAGGACGAGGTCGCAGGCGTGCCACTCCCGGAGCGTGCCCAGGGGTGCGCCGTCCTCGCGGCGCACGATCCAGCCGAGGCGCGGCTCCGGGGTCGTCTTCGTCACCCCGGCCCTGCGCAGCGCCTCGGTGTTGCACCACACCGTGTGGTAGTCGTGGGCGCGCAGCACGACGGGCCGGTCGGGCACCGCGGCGTCCAGCCAGCGCGCGTCGAACTCCCCGTCGGGCGCGAGCGCGGGGTCGTAGGACGCGCCGACGACCCACTCCGCCTCCGGGTGCTCGCGCGCCCACCGTCCGACCTCGGCGACGACCGCGTCGATCGAGTCCAGCTCCTTGATCTGCGGCCCGAAGCTCTCCAGACCGCCGAAGAGCGGGTGGGCGTGGCCGTCGCCGAAGGCGGCCATCAGCAGTCCGTCGCCGATGTCGACGACGTCGTCCGCGCCGTGGGCGAGGGCGCGGGCCTCCTCGCCGAGCGCGAGGATCCGGCCGTCGCGCACGGCGAGCGCGGTGGTGTCCGCGCCGCTGCCACCGGTTCCGTGGCCGTCGCCGCCGGTACGGACCGTGCCGAGGAAGACGAGGGTCGTCGCCGTCATGCTGTCGCTGCCTCCTTGCTGTCTTCGTACACGTGATGCTGTCGTCGCGCACGTGATGCTGCCGTCGCGCACGCGCTCGTGCGGATCACCGGAGGGGTCACACCCGCTCGGCGTCCACCGTGGTCAGTCGTGCGTACGCGGCCCGATCGCGCCGCCGGATCCGCAGGGCCACCGCCACCCCGGTGAGGAACAGCACCGGCAGCGGCGCGATCAGGGCCGCGTTGACGCCGCTCGACGCGCCGGTGAGCAGGTCGAGGTTGGCGCAGACCAGGACGATCATGACGGCGAGTCCCGCGCAGGCGAGAAGCGGGGCGACGGCCACCCGCCAGGCGGGCAGGCCGCGCCGGTCGCGGCGGAAGAAGCCGTACACGGCGAGCGCGGCGAGCGCCTGCATGAGCATCACGCCGAGGATTCCGGAGCCGTTGGTCCACAGGAACGTGACGTCGTAGGGGTCGGCCCCGCTCAGCAGCGTCACGACGACCACGGCGAGCGCGATGACCGACTGGGTGACGACCGCGACGGCCGGTGCCCGGGTCCGCGCGGAGACCGTGCCGAGGCGGGCCGGCAGCAGGCCTTCCCTGCCGAGCGCGTAGAAGTAGCGCGCCGCCCCGTTGTGGAAGGCGAGGGTCGCGGCGAAGGCGCTGGTGATCAGGAGCACGTGCATGGAGTCGGCGGCCCAGGCACCGGCGAAGCGCTCGGTGGCGGTGAAGACCATGTCGGCGCCGCCCGCGCCGTTCGCGACGTCCTGGGCGCGGTCGGCACCGTACGCGTTGATGATCATCCAGACGGTGAAGGTGTAGAAGAGCGCGAGGAACGCCACGGCGACGTAGGTCGCGCGCGGCACGCTGCGCTCGGGGCGCCGCGCCTCCTCGGCGTAGATCGCGGTGGCCTCGAAGCCGATGAAGGCGCCGAGGGCGAGGACGAACATGCCGCCCATTCCGGAGGTGCCGAGGTGGGTGGGCGAGAGCGTGCCGAGGTCGAGGCCGTGCGGGCCTCCGCCGTGCGCGAGGACGCCCGCCTCGAAGACGAGCAGCACCAGGACTTCGAGGACGAGCGCGGCACCGAGCACCTTGGCGCTGAGCGTCACCCTAAGATAGCCGAGCACCCCGATCGCGGCGAGCCCGCCCAGCGCCCAGGCCCACCACGGCACGTGGATCCCGGTGAGGTCCTCGAAGCCCGCTTCGGTGAACCAGCCGAAGGCGGCGAGCAGGCCGACCTCGATGGCGTTGTACGAGAAGAGCGCGACGTACGCGGCACCCGCGCCCGTCGGACGGCCGAGCCCCCGGCCGATGTAGGCGTAGAAGGCACCGGCGTTGCGCACGAATCGGCTCATCGCCGTGAATCCCGCGGCGAAGACGACGAGCAGGACCCCGGAGAGCAGGTAGCCGAGCGGCGCCGCCTTGCCCGCCATGCCGATGGCGAGCGGGGCCACGCCCGCCATGACGGTCAGCGGCGCGGCGGCGGCCACCACGAAGAACACCAGGTCTCCGGTGCCGATGGCGCCGTCGCTGAGTCCTCGCCCGGGAGAGTCGGCGGCGGAGGGCGGGGCGGAGGAGGGTGCTGTCACGCGCGTGCTCCCTGGTGTCGGTGCGCGGCCGGGACGGGACGGCGAGGACGTCCCGAAACTAAACCCTTTAGTTCGGGCTGGCAGGACCGTACTCTTCGGGTGGGGCGTCAGGGAAGACCCTCTTGCGGAACGGGAGAAGACCCCCTTGCGGAACGGGAGTTGTGGGGCCGTGGCATGACGGGCAGGGGCAGACCGCGCAGACCCGCGCTGAGTCCGGATCTGATCGCGCGTGAGGCGCTGGCGCTGATCGACGCCGAGGGCTCCGCCGCGTTCAGCCTGCCGCGGCTCGCCGACCGGCTCGGGGTGCGGACCGCGTCGCTGTACAACCACCTGGACGGCCGTGCCGCCGTCGTCGAGGGAGTGCGGCGCCTGGTCGTCGAGGAGATGGACGTCTCCGCGTTCGCCGTGCTGCCGTGGCCCGACGCCCTTGCGGCGTGGGCGCGTTCGTACCGCGACGCCTTCGCGCGCCATCCCGAGGCCATCGATCTGCTGGCCACGACGACGATCAGCTCTCCGGCGACGCTCGCCATGTACGAGTCGGTGGTGGCGGCGCTGGCGCGCGGCGGATGGCCCCGGGGGCGCCTGGTGGCGGTCCTGACGAGCGTGGAGTCCTTCCTGCTCGGCTCCGCGCTGGATCTCGTCGCGCCGCCGCTGATGATCGACCCGGCGGGTCACGCGCCGCGCGTCCCGGTTCTCGCCGCGGCCCTGCGCGCGGCCCACGACGGGGACAAGGCGGCGCGCGCGGACCACGCGTTCGATGCGGGGCTGGACGCGCTGATCCGCGGCCTGGTCGCGCAGTTGGGTGACCTGCGAGGCGGCGCGCCGGGGTGAGTCAGCTCCCGCGCGCGGTCTCGTCGGCGTGCGCGAGGGTCTCCCAGAACATCGCCTCGTAGCTCTGCACGAGGCGGCCGTGGCGCAGATGCGCCGCGGAGACGCCGTCCCGGTCGAGGCCCGCCTGTACCGCGGTGAGCGCCTGCCGGTCGAGGTCCGGCGCGGGCTCGGCGAAGAGGTCGAAGAACCCGCAGGCCTCGTCGGAGAAGCCGTGGCGCTCGCGCAGCGCGCGGGCGATGTCCGCGCAACAGCGGCCCCAAGAGGCGAAGTTGGCGGTGAGGGCGAGGACGACGTCGACCGGTTCGCCGTTGAGGGCGAGCCAGGCCACGTACGCCGGATAGGCCTGGCAGCCCGCCCGGGGTTCGTACGCCGCCTGTTCCGCCGCGTCGACCCCGCAGGCCGCGAGGAGCGGCGCGAGCCGTTCCTCGGCCAGGCCCTCGCCGTCGGCGAGAGCCTCGAAGAAGGCGGCGGACTCCGGGTCCTTGACCTCGGCGGCCCGCTGCGCCAGGTGCCGGAAGGAGCGCCGGTCGGCGGGGATCACGTGCCGCTGCTCCAGGGCGAGGAGCGCGACGGTCCCCAGCCGGGCACGGCCGTCGGCGATGCGCGGCACCAGCGGGTTGGCGTCCGGGTCGGCGGCGAGGCGGGCCGTCGTGGTCCGCAGGAGCTCCTGAGCCGTCGCTGTCATCGCGCGCACCCTCTCACTGGGCGGGAACTTCTCGGCCCGGCTGCTAGTTTCTACTCTGTTGTAGAAACTGGTGAGGCCCCGGACCTGCGTGCAGCGTACCGGGGCCTCGTCCAACACCCCTGATACATCGATACGTTTATGGAGCTCCCCATGGCCCTGTGGGACCGCGTCAAGGAATCCGCATCGACGATGCAGAGCCAGCTGATGGCGAAGAAGAACGACCTGAAGAGCGGCGCCTTCCGCGACGCGAGCATGGCGATGTGCGCTCTGGTGGCCGCCGCCGACGGCACCGTCGACGCCTCCGAGCGCCAGCGCGTGGCCCAGCTCATCGGCACGAACGAGGTGCTGCAGAACTTCCCCGCGGACGACCTGCGCCGCCGCTTCGACGAGTACGTGGACAAGCTGACCGCCGACTTCGCCTTCGGCAAGGTCAGCGTGCTCCAGGAGGTCGCGAAGGCCAAGAAGAAGCCGGCGGAGGCCCGCGCGGTCATCCAGATCGGCATCGTCATCGGCGGCGCCGACGGCGACTTCGACAAGGACGAGCAGGGCGTCGTGCGCGAGGCCTGCTTCGCCCTCGACCTGCCGCCGCACGAGTTCGACCTCTAGGACGTCCCGGCGGACCGGCCCCCGGGGGCCGGTCCGTTCACGGCGCCGCGGGCCCGCTCACAGCGGCGTGGCGGCCCGCAGGATCAGCACCATCGTGACCGCGGAGTTCGCGGAGGACATCGCCGAGACGGCGGTGCCGAACGCCGCGCACCACAGGGCGAGCCCCACCCCCGTGAACACGGAAGGGCGGGTGCGGGCGGCGGGCGCCGGGGCGAGCAGCGCGGCGACGCGGCGCGGCACGGGCCCCGGCGCCGCGAGTCCCGCCAGCGTCGGTGCGGGCACGCCCCGCGAGACGAGCGCCGCCTTGCCGATCGCGCGGGCGACGGTGCGCCGGTCCCGTACGTCGCGTGCGGCCGCCTCGTCGGCCCACCGCTCGGCGGTGTAGGCGACGGAGGTGCGCAGCGGCCGCAGGAAGGGATTGGCGCGGGCCGCCAACTGCGTGACGAGCAGATGCCGGTGGTGCCGTCCGGACAAGTGGGCCCGCTCGTGCGCGAACAGCGCGCGCCGCTCGGGGGCCGCGAGCTTCGACAGCATGCCGGTGGTGACCACCACGCGCCCGCCCGCGCGCGAGGGCAGCGCGTACGCGTACGACGCGTCGTCGTCGAGGACGGCGACGGAGGTGCCGGGCAGCCCTTCGAGGGCGCGGCTCCCCCGGCGGCGTACCCGCGCGTGCCGCCAGAGCGTGCGCGCGCAGGCCGCGCACACGGCGAGCAGCGCGGGGATGGCGACCTTGCCCGCGACCTCGTCATAGGGGACGGCTGCGCGCACCTCGGGGTCGGACCAGCCGTCCGGCAGGGGGTTCCCTGGCAACTGGGCGGTGCCGACGACCATGAGGAGCGCCAGACAGAGCGTGCTGCACAGGGCCATCACGCCGGCGACGGCGGTGAGCAGCCGGGTCGCGGCGCGCGGGTGCAGATGCTGCTCGGCGAGGCGGGCTATCGGCCACGCGGTCAGCGGCAGCACCAGCGGCAGGAAGACGAAGACGCCCATCAGCGAAGAACCCCCTCGGGCGTCAGTCGTCCGTGTCGGCGCCCGCCCGGCCGAGCAGGTCGCGCAGGAGCTGCTCGTCGTCGGGCGTGAGCGTCGTGACGAAGCTGGCGAGGACCGCCTCGCGGTCGCTCTCGCCGTCGAGCACCTTGCGCATACGGAAGGCCGCGAGCCCGGCCTCGTCCGAGGCGGGCAGCCAGGCGAAGGAGCGGCCCGCGCGCTCCCGGGTCACCACGTCCTTGGCGAGCAGGCGCGTCAGGATCGTCATCACGGTCGTGTACGCGAGGTCGCCGCCGATCCGCTCCTGCACCCAGGCGGCGCTGACGGGGCCCTGTGCGGCGTGCAGCGCGGCGAGCACCTGCGACTCCAGCTCACCCTGTGCGCGACGGCGCAGCCGCGGCTGCGGCTCCTCGCTCTCGTCATGACGCTTCATGCCCGGGTATCCCTCCTGCGTCTTCGTGCTCCACGGCGGACGGGGAGCGCCCTATCGTAACGGGGGCACCGCGTCCCGCTTATTTCTACATTCCTGTAGTTTTTACGGAACCACTCATCCAGAACTCTGAACCTCAGGAGGACATCGTGGGAGTTTCCCTGGCCAAGGGCGGCAACGTCTCGCTCAGCAAGGAGGCCCCGGGCCTCACCGCCGTGCTGGTCGGCCTGGGCTGGGATGTGCGCACCACCACCGGCACGGACTACGACCTGGACGCCAGCGCGCTGCTGTGCGACGACTCCGGCAAGGTCGTCTCCGACCAGCACTTCGTCTTCTACAACAACCTCACAAGCCCGGACGGCTCGGTCGAGCACACCGGCGACAACCTCACCGGTGAGGGCGAGGGCGACGACGAGGCCGTGAAGGTGAACCTCGCGCAGGTGCCCGCCCAGATCACGAAGATCGTGTTCCCGGTGTCGATCCACGACGCCGAGAACCGCGGCCAGAGCTTCGGCCAGGTCCGCAACGCGTTCATCCGCGTGGTGAACCAGGCGGACGGCAACGAGATCGCGCGCTACGACCTCTCCGAGGACGCCTCGACGGAGACCGCCATGGTCTTCGGCGAGCTCTACCGCCACGGCGCGGAGTGGAAATTCCGCGCGGTCGGGCAGGGTTATGCCAGTGGGCTGCGCGGCATCGCCTCGGACTTCGGTGTGAACGTCTGAGACGACCCGGGCCCCGGCGGCGTCGAGCCGCGACCCTTGAGCGGCATCCGGCCGCGACCCATGAGGAGGCAGGTCATGTACGGCGACCACGAGACGGTGCGCAAGATCCTGACGGAGCTCGGCGACACCTGGGCCGTCGTGGGCCTGTCCAACAACCGCGACCGGGCCGCGTACGGCGTCGCGGCCGTGCTGCAGCGCTTCGGCAAGCGTGTGGTGCCGGTCCATCCCAAGGCCGAGACGGTCCACGGCGAGCAGGGATATCCGTCCCTGTCCGCCGTGCCGTTCCAGATCGACGTGGTGGACGTGTTCGTCAACAGCGCGCTGGCGGGCCAGGTGGCCGACGAGGCCGTGGCCGCCGGCGCGCAGGCGGTGTGGTTCCAGCTCGACGTGATCGACGAGGCCGCGTACGACAGGACCCGCGCGGCGGGGCTCACCATGGTCATGAACCGCTGCCCCGCCATCGAGATCCCGCGCCTGGGCTAGTCACGCGTCCTGCGGGTACCACCGCAGCTCCACGGTGTTGCCGTCCGGGTCCCGCACATAGACGGAGGTCGCGACGCCCCGCGCGCCGAAGCGCTCGCCGGGGCCGTCCACCACCGTGAGGACACCGGAGTCGATGACCTCCTGCCAGTCCAGCGGCTCGACGACGAGGCAGATGTGGTCGACGTTCGAGCCCTCCGGCTGCCCGCCGGAGGGCTTGACCAGGTCGATGATGGTCGTGGGGCTCACCCGCACGGACGGGAAGGGGACCTTGCCGGCCCGCCACTCCTCCACCCGTACCGGTTCGAGTCCCAGCGGGCCGGTATAGAAGGCGATCGCGCGCTCGATGTCGGCGACGTTCAGGACGAGGTGGTCGAAGGCGATCACGCGCATGGGGGTCTCCGTGGGTCGGGGCGCCGGGGCGCCTGTGGTGGTGCGGCGGTACGGCGGACCTCATCGGTCCGGGTCGGCGGGCCGCCGACTTCCGTGGCCCGCCGTGGACTTCAGCATCTCCGAGCGGACATCCATCGGTCCAACACATGCTTGTCATCGTCGTCCATCGCGATCCACGATGGATCAATGGATCTCCAGCAGATGCGCTACGTCCTCGCGGTCGCCGAGACCTCGAGCTTCACCCGCGCCGCCGAGCGGTGTCATGTCGTCCAGTCGGCGCTCAGCCACCAGGTGGCCCGCCTGGAGAAGGAGCTGGGCGCCCGGCTCTTCGAGCGGACCAGCAGGCGCGTGCGGCTGACCGCGGCCGGTGAGGCGTTCCTGCCCGCCGCCCGGCAGTCCCTGGAGGCGGCCGAGCGGGCGCGTGCGGAGGTCGCGGCGGCCACCGGCGAGATACGGGGAAAGCTGGTCGTCGGCTCCATCCCCACCGTGGCCGCGGTGGATCTCCCCGCGGTGCTGCGGGACTACCGCCTGCGCTATCCGCGGGTGCGGATCAGCCTGCGCGCCGGCTCCAGCGAGCGGCTCATCGAACAGGTCCGTGACGGCGGCCTGGACGCGGCGTTCCTCGGCGTGCCGCCCGGCTTCCGGCCGCAGGGCGTGCACGACCACCAGCTCGCGCACGGACGGCACGTCGCCGTGGTCGCCCCGGGCCACCCGCTGGCGGGCCGGGACGAGGTGGACCTGCACGACCTCGCCGACGAGGTGTTCGTGGACTTCGCCGACGGCAGCGCGGCCCGTGCCCAGTCGGACGAGGCGTTCGCGGCGGCCGGACTGCGCCGCGAGGTCGCCTTCGAGGTGTCCGGCGTCGAACTCATGGCCCGGATGATCCGCAACGGCCTGGGCATCGCCCTGCTGCCCGGCGCGTTCGCCGACGGGCTGCACGACCTGCGGACGGTGCCGGTCGCCCATGGTCCGGTACGGGTGGAGCGCCTCGTCTGGAGCCGGTTCACGCCGTCACCCGCGGCCGGTGCCTTCCTCGCACTGCTGGGCGTCGGCACGCCGGCGCCGGCGCCCTGACGGCGCGTCCGGCCTCAGAACGGACTGTCCGGCCAGTCCAGCAGCCGCGCGCCGATCACCGCGGTCTGCAGCGTGTAGCGGTGCACCGGATCCGCCGGGTTGGCTCCGGTGAGCTGGTGGATGCGGTCCAGGCGGTACGTCAGGGCGCGCACGCTCAGCGACAGTCGGCGGGCCGCCTCCGCCGCCACGCAGCCGGAGTCGAAGAACGCGACGAGCGTGTCGAGGAGCGGCCGCGCCCCGCCACGGGCCTTCTGGAGCGGGCCGAGGGTGTCGAGCACCAGGTCGGCCATGGCCTGCCGGTCGCGGGTCAGGACCGGGTAGACGAGCAGTTCGGCGGCGCGCAGCACCGGCTCGGCCAGCTCCAGGCGCTCGGCGAGGTCCAGGGCGTTCAGCGCCTCTTCGTAGGACTGGACGACACCGCCGGGGCCCGGCCGCGGCCTGCCGATGGCGACGCGGCCTCCGTCGGTGGCGGCGTACGCGTGCTTGGCGAAGAAGGCGAGCACCTCGTCCTGGTCGCCGGGGGCGACGCACACCAGACGTCCGTCCTTGGTGGTGAGCAGGATGCTGCGGTCGCCGAACCGGCCGGTCAGGGCGCGCTCGACCTCGCGGGGCACGGGGTCCCCGTCCTCGTATCCGCCGCCCTCGGCCACGGCGACGGCGTGCTCGTAGGACAGGCGCAGCCCGAAGCGGTCCGCGCGTTCGACGAGACGGCCCAGGTCGCTGCGGCCGTGCAGCAGATCGTCGATGAACTCGCGCCGGGCGGCCTCCTCCTGGCGCACGGCCAGGCGCTGGGCGCGTTCGTAGCCCTCCGCGAAGGCGTCGACGGCCTGCTCGGCGGCGGCCATCACGCTGTCCGCGGAGACGGCGCGCGAGGTGGGCCAGTGGGCGCGGGTCGCCGCCAGGTAGGCGCCCACCAGGGCCCGCAGCCCGTGGCCCGCCTCGGCGGCCCGCTCGCCCAGCGCGCGCCGCGAGTCCAGCTCGTCACGGGTCAGCCGCCGCCCGGTCGTCGCGGCACCGGCCAGGATGCGGGCATAGCCGTCGAGAAACTCCTCCGGTATGCCGTGCCCCGCCATGTCCGCCCCCTGACCTCGTGGTGGACCGCGGCCACCTCGGTGAAACATTGCTGCCTTTCTAACGCATGAGGGGTCGACGGCCACCCGCCGGGTCCGACATTTCATGGCATACCCGAGCCGCGTGGGGCGGTTCGCCCGTGGCGGGGCGCGGAGCGCGACCGAGTGACGCGGCCCACCAGGTCGACGCCCCGTGACCTTCTCGCGACTCAGAGGAACATTCCGCTCTCCCCCGGCGTTGAAGGAGGTATGCCTTTGACTGGTGAATACGAGCCCGGCACCTGGGGCTGGTCCAACAAGCAGGCGGAGCTGTACGAGAAGTCGGGAGGCACCGACGGGACGACCGTGCAGGGCAAGCCCGTCATCCTGATGACGTCGATCGGCGCCAGGACCGGCAAGCTCCGCAAGAACCCCCTGATGCGCGTCGAGCACGACGGGGAGTACGCCGTGGTCGCGTCCAAGGGCGGCGACCCGGCCCACCCGTCCTGGTACCACAACCTCGTCGCCGAGCCGCATGTCGAGTTGCAGGACGGCCCGGTGAAGAAGGACTACCGCGCGCGGGTCGCCTCGGGCGAGGAGCGGCAGCGCTGGTGGGAGCGGGCGGTGGCGGTCTGGCCCGACTACGCCGAGTACGAGAAGAAGACGACCCGGGAGATCCCGCTCTTCGTCCTGACACCGATCGAGCCCTGATCCATCCGATCGAGCCCTGATCCATCGCTTCCGCAGGCGCCTGCCGCTTCCCCGGGCGCCTGCGGCGGCCCGGCACCCGGATCACTCGGGCGTCGTCCCGCGCATCGGCTCGGGCGTCGTCTCGCGCATCGGCTAGGGCGTCGTCTCGCGCACCAGCTCGATCGCCCGTCCGAGCGTCGCCAGCCGCGCGTCCAGCGTGTCGCCCGCCGGGTAGAGGCGCACCGTGTCCACACCGGCGGCGCGCCAGACCCGCAATCGCGCGCGGACCATGTCCTCGGTGCCGATCAGCGTGGTCGCGAGGACCATCTCGTCGGTGACGAGCCCGGCCGCGCCGTCGCGGTCGCCCGCCTGCCAGCGCTCACGGACCTCGGCGGCGACCTCGGCCCAGCCCTGCCTGCTGTAGGCGTCGTTGTAGAAGTTGGTCGTGGCGGAGCCCATTCCGCCGAGGCTGAAGGCGAGTTCCTTCTTGCGGCCCGCGACCATCGCCCGCAGCGCGTCCTCGTCCTCCGCGAAGGCCACCTCGGCGCCCTGGCAGATGTCCAGGTCGGCGCGGGTGCGTCCGGCCGCGGCGAGACCTTCGTCCAGAGGCGCGAAGTACGCCTCGGCGGCGCCCTCGGGCACGAAGCTCGTGCCGAGCCAGCCGTCCGCGACCTCGCCCGTCAGGCGCAGCATCTTCGGGGAGAGCGTGGCGAGGTAGACGGGCAACTCGTGCTCGGGGCGCAGCGAAAGGCGCATCGGGCGGGCCTCGCCACCGGGCAGCGGGATGGTGAACTCCCGGCCCTCGTGGGCGATCTTCTCGCCGGCGGCCGCGCTCCGTACGATCTCCACCGTCTCGCGCATCCGGGCGAGCGGGCGCGCGAACGGCACGCCGTGCAGACCTTCGATCACCTGCGGCCCGGACGGGCCGAGGCCCAGCAGGAAACGGCCTTCGGAGATCTGGGAGAGCGTGAGCGCCGCGCGGGCGATGGCGACCGGGCTGCGGGTGGCGAGCTGGATGATGCCCGAGCCGAGGAGCAGCCGCTCGGTGCGGGCCGCCAAGTAGCCGAGCGGGGAGGGCGCTTCGGCGCCCCAGGCCTCGGCCACCCAGCAGATGTCCATGCCCAGCTTCTCGGCCTCGGTGACGAAGTCGGCCGTCTCCCGCCAGTTCGCCCCGGAGGCCTCGATCGTCGTCGACGTGCGCATCAGGCGCGCACCTCGTCCGCGGTCGCCGTGCCCTCGGCCAGCCTCCGGATCGACTCGACCGTGGTGGTCATGCTCCGCTCGAACTCCCGCAGCCGTACGAACACGATCTTCTCCTCCTTGTCCGGCATCCGGTCGATGGCGTACGAGAGCCCCGAGCGGCCGGGGCCGAGCCGCATCCACTGCGTCAGCTCGGTGCCGCCGTCGTCCCGCGCCGTGAGACTGAACCGCCAGAGGGCACTGGGCTGTTCGGGGTCGGCCACCGCCCAGGAGAAGACGCGCGGCGCCTCGCACGCGACGACGTACGACGTGGTCTCCCACTGCCCCAGCGACGCGTGTCTGCTGCGGCCGGTGAAGCGCGCGCCGACCGCCGGGCCGCTCGCCCCGTCGAGCCACCCCGCCGACTGCAGCTCCGCGCTCAGCACCGGCATCAGGCCGATGTCGGAGACCAGCTCCCACACCCGCTCGGGCGACGCGGCGATCCGCCCGCGCACCTCGACCGTCGGCCCGTCCGCGTAGCGCGCACCCGTCCACTCCATCGTCGACTGCCCTCCAAGGCGTCCATGGCTTGCGAAGTCGTCTCTGAGCTTGAGAGTTGCGTAGATGGACTCACTCGTCAAGAGGCAGGTCCCGACGCGGCGCGCACCGTGGGCCGGGTGGGTTCAGCGGCTGAACCGCGCCTGGACTTCCGGGCGTTCGGCGAGGCGGGGCGGGTAGCCGGGACCCATGCGCGGGGTCGTGTTCGCGGCCGTCATCGGCTCCTTGCACGCGGCGCACACGACCTCGGCGCGGCTCTCCTGACCGCAGCGGTCGTGGTGGAACACGACGGGCGCGCCCTCCTCGCCGCTCAGCCAGCGATCGCCCCAGCTGTTCATGGCCGCGAGGACACCGAAGAAGTCGCGGCCCTTGTCCGTGAGGACGTAGTCGTGGCGCACCGGATCGCTCTGGTAGGGCCGCTTCTCCAGAAGGCCTTCGTCGACGAGGCGGCGCAGCCGGTCGGTGAGGGTGTTGCGGGCGATGCCGAGCTCCTGCTGGAACACGTCGAACCGCGTGATGCCGTAGAACGCCTCCCGCAGCACGAGGGGCGTCCACCAGTCGCCGAGCAGGTCCATCGTGCGGGCGATGGAGCACGGCCAGTTCGCAAAGGAAGTCCGCCTCATGGCGCAAGCATACGAACCGGCACCCGCGCTCCAGAAGGCCTCGCGGTCCCGGGTCACGGAAGGTCTCACCATGAGACCCAGCAGCGAGGGGCCGTACTCGCCGGACGTGACGTTCGACGCAAACGGCCCCGGCCTGTTGTGGCCGGGCACCGGGAACTGATCGGGTACATGGGGTACATCGAGTACGGAGGACCGGGCACCGGGCGGGGCACCGGACGGGCCGAGGAAGCAGGAGAACTCCCCATGACGACCGGGTACTTCACATCCGTCGACGACGTCGCGGCCCGGCTGGCCGAGACCGGCTATCTGGCCTCGCCCGCGGTCGCCACGGCCGTCTTCCTCGCCGACCGGCTCGGCAAGCCCCTGCTGGTGGAGGGCCCCGCGGGCGTCGGCAAGACGGAGCTGGCGAAGGCCGTGGCCGAGGTCGCGGGCGCGCGGCTGGTGCGGCTCCAGTGCTACGAGGGCGTCGACGAGTCCCGCGCGCTGTACGAGTGGAACCACGCCAAGCAGCTGCTGCGCATCACCGCGGGCCGCGACGAGTCGTGGGACGAGACACGGACCGACATCTTCGGCGAGGAGTTCCTGCTCTCGCGGCCCCTGCTCGCCGCGATCCGCGGCGACGACCCGAAGGTCCTGCTGATCGACGAGACGGACAAGGCGGACGTCGAGGTCGAGGGCCTGCTCCTGGAGGTCCTGAGCGACTTCCAGGTCACCGTGCCCGAGCTGGGCACGATCAGCGCCGAGCGCCGCCCGTTCGTCGTGCTCACCTCCAACGCGAGCCGCGAGCTGTCCGAGGCCCTGCGCCGCCGCTGCCTGTTCCTGCACATCGGCTTTCCCGAGGAGGAGCTGGAGCGCCGGATCGTCCGCGGGAAGGTGCCCGGCCTCGACGAGGCGCTCGCCGCGTCCGTGGTGCGGGTGGTCGGCGCGCTGCGGGCCATGGACCTGCGGAAGGTGCCGTCCGTCGCCGAGACCATCGACTGGGCCCGCACGCTGCTCGCGCTCGGCGCCGACGCGCTCGACGAGACCGTCGTACGCGACAGTCTCGGCGTCGTCCTCAAGCACCAGGAGGACGTGCTGAAGGCCGCCGCCAAGCTGGACCTGGACGCCGTGTGACAGCGGCACCCGAGGGTCTGCCCGGCTCGGCGGCCGAGCGTGCGTCCGCCTCCCCCGAAGGCCTCACCGGCCGTCTCACCGGGCTGGTCGCGGCGCTGCGCGCGCACGGTCTGCGCATCGGTCCCGGCGAGACCGTCGACGCGGCAGCAGCCCTGGAGGCGCTCGGCCTCGCCGACCGGGAGCGGGTGAGGGAGGGGCTCGCCGCCACCCTGCTCCACCAGGAGAGCCAGCGGGCGGTCTTCGACCCGGTCTTCGATCTGTACTTCCCGCTCGGCGTCGGCGGTCCGGACGGCGCCGACGCGCGGGAGCGCCCGGGCGGCGACGAGGCCGACCGGCAGGCGCTGCGCGAGCGCCTGGTCGCCGCGCTGGCCGCCGACGACCAGGAACAGCTCGGCCGGCTGGCGGGCGAGGCGGTGGACGGCTTCGGCGGCTACGGCTCGTCCTCGGCGGGCTCCGACGGCTGGTCGTCGTACCAGACGCTGAGCCGGCTGCGGCCCGAGACGCTGCTCGCGCGCGTGCTCGCCGCCCTGCGCGCGGGGTCGTCCGGGCAGGACACCGGCGAGGCCGCGTTCACGGACCGGCTGGAGGCCGATGAGATCCGGCGCCGCATCGAGGCGTTCCGCGAGCGCGTGCGCACCGAGGCGCGCCGCCGGGTCGCCGAGCGGCGCGGCACGGAGGAGATCGCGCGGCGGGCCGTCGAGACCACCGCCGACCGCGTCGACTTCCTCCTGGCGGGCCGCGCCCACCTGGACGAACTCCGCAGGGCCGTGCACCCGTTGGCCCGCAAGCTGGCGACCCGTCTCGCCGCCCGGCGCAGGCGTGCCGCGCACGGCAGCATCGACCTGCGCCGTACGCTGCGCGGCTCGCTGTCGACCGGCGGCGTGCCGATGCGGCCCGTGCTGCGCCGCCGGCGTCCGGCGCGCCCCGAGCTGGTGCTGCTGTGCGACGTCTCCGGCTCGGTCGCGGGCTTCGCGAACTTCACGATGCTGCTGGTGCAGGCGCTGCACGACCAGTTCAGCAAGGTGCGCGTGTTCGCGTTCGTCAACCGGATCGACGAGGTGACGGACCTGGTCGCGCACGGCGCCGCCGACCCGGCGGGACTCGGCGGCCGGATCATCGGCGAGGCCACGGTGACGGGCTGGCACGGCAGCAGCGACTACGGCACGTCCCTCGGAGAGTTCGCCGAGCGGTACCTCGACGCGGTCGGCCCGCGCTCCACGGTCTTCGTGCTCGGCGACGCCCGCACCAACATGAGCGACCCGAACCTCCCCGCACTGCGGACCATCGCCGGGCGGGCCCGCCAGGTGTACTGGCTCAACCCGGAGGGACGTGCGCAGTGGTCGACGGGTGACTCCGCGGCCGACGCGTACGCCGAGCTGGTCGAGATGCACGAGTGCCGCAACGCGCGCCAGCTCAGCGGGCTGATCGCGCGACTGCTGCCGGTCTGAGCCCCGCCTCTCGCTCCACACCGCTTTCGGCGGCACCTCTTGACGCTCCCTCACCCCGCCCTCACGATGGCCCGTCGAGAAAGCGTTTTCTGTCCGGCCTGCGAGGCCTGGGCCCCGGCCCGGAGCGGCCCGACCGAGAGGTGACGCCATGCGCGACGACCGCACCGCCGCACGCCCCCGCCGCCGCACCACCGCACGCTCCCACCGCCGCGCGGCCGTCGGACTGCTCCTCTGCGCCTGCGCACTCGCCGCGGCCGTGCCCGCGGGCGCCGCCGAGGACACGTCGGCCGCCTCCCTGGTCGACCCCGCGACGCCACGCGGAGTCCGGCCCCAGGGCGCCGACACCCGTGCCGTGGGCACCCAGGCCCTCGTCTTCAGCGACGAGTTCGACGGCGCCACGGTCAGCACGGCTCGCTGGACCGCCCGTGACCAGGAGCGTTCCGGTGCCGCGCCGGGCGACCGCTGGTGGTACAAGCCGGCCGACGTCCGCACCGATGGCAAGGGCGCCCTCGCCATCGACGTACGCGAACTGGCGCCCGGCCAGTTCTCCGGCGGGCGCATCGACAGCCAGGGCAAGTTCACGTACACGCACGGCACGCTGGAGGCGCGCGTGCACACCCCGGCGCGGACCAACGGACATCTCGCGGCGGTCTGGCTGCAGGCCGACGCGGGGCTCACGCCGGGCGGCACGGTCGACGGCACGGCGCGCGACGGGGCCGAGATCGACGTCACCGAGACCAACTTCCAGGCCGACAAGTACTCCGCCACCCTCCACTGGGACGGCTACGGCGCCGACCACCGGTCCTCGTCCACGGTCGCCGACGCCCCCGGCCTGCACGGCACCTGGTACCACACGTTCGGGCTGACCTGGACACCGACGCGGATGCAGTTCCTGTACGACGGCACCGTCGTGCGGACCGTCACCGATCCCGAACTGATCAGCCAGGTGAAGGAGTTCCCGATCCTGTCGCACGAGGTGCTCGACAACTGGGCCGACGGTTCCGTGCACGACGAGGTCTTCGACTGGAACTCCACGATGTACGTCGACTACATCCGCGTCTGGCAGTAGCGGCCGCCTCGGCGCGTCAACGTCCCCGGATCGCATCCAGCGCGATGCGGGCCATGTTCCGCGAGCCGCCCGCGTTCGGGTGCACCGGCGCCGCGGGGAGCAGGGGCACCGGCCCCTCGACCCACCGCTTCGTCGGGTCCGTCTGGCACATGTCGTGCCCCGGCACCGACAGGTCCACGTACCGGGCACCGCCCGCCGCGGCCCGCGCGGCGATCATCGCGTGCAACTGGCGCTGCACGCCGCGCAGCCAGGGCACGTCGCCCTTGGCGAGAGGGATGTACGGATAGCATCCGTCGCCCCGCGCGGGCAGCAGCGCGGGGTAGCCGAGGACGTAGACCTTGGCCTTGGGCGCACGCCGGTGGATGCCCCGCAGGACCGCCGCGAGCTTGGGGGCGGTGGCGTCGATGGCCTCGGTGAACGGGTCCTTGCCGTCCTTCACCATGGCGTCCTTGCACGGTGAGCCGCCCGGGTCACCGGCGCTCAGTCCGAAGCAGTCGACGAGCTTGCCGAAGCCGATGTCGTTGCCGCCGATCTCCAGGGTGACCAGCGTGGTGTCCTTGCGCAGCGCGTCGAACTGCGGCGGGTTGGGCCCGCCGGGCGTGACGTCCTGCGGCGCGGTCATGTCCTTGGTCCGCGCACCGCCGCAGCTGACGTCCGTGAAGGACACGGGACGCATGCGCCGCGCGATCAGCGAGGGATAGTTGTTGTCCGAGCGGAAACAGCCGGGCGGCGAGCCCGGCTGCGGCAGCCCGGTCAGCGGGGACGAGGTGTACGAGTCGCCGAGCGCCACGTACCTCTGGTGACCGGGTCCGGTGGCCTCGGCGGGCACGGCGCCGGGCAGCAGCCCGGTGACCGTACAGGCGGCCGCCACGGCGAGCGCGGCTCTGCGGGGCGAACGGAACGTACGGCGTGCGGAGTTGACCATGGCTCCTCCGTGGCGTCGGGGGCGGCACCGCCCTGGTGACACCGCTATGGTCGGTGTCTCGTGCCACTCGCGTGTTCATGACGAACTCCAGAGTTGGAGCACCCGCATGGGGACGGATTCCGAACCACCCGGTAGCGCACGTCCTTCGGCGCCCCGCATCGGCGGCACGCCCGTCGACGTCCTGCTCGCCGCCGCGCTGCCCCGGCTCGCCCGGCGCATGGTCGCGGCCTTCGCCGCACAGGTGCCCGCCTACGCGGCGCTGCCCCGGGAGGAACTGGCCGGGGACGTCACCCGCGGGTGCGAGCACGGTACCCGGGTCGTCGTCCGCGCCCTGCGGCACGGAGCGGGGATGGCCGATCCGGCCGAAGTCGCGCCTCTCGCGGCCTCCGCCGCCCGCCGCGCCGAGGAGGGCGTGCCGCTGTCGGCGGTGCTCTGCGCGTACCACCTGGGCTGGCAGCTGGGCCTGGACGAGCTGCTCTCGGGGGCCGGGCCCGGAGATCTGGCGGCGGTGGTCGAGACGCAGCGCATCGCCCTGACCCAGCTGCGGCTCGCCACCCGCGCCGTCACCGACGCCTACCTCGACGCGCGCGAGGCCCTGCACGGCCACGAACAGGCCGCCCGGCACGACCTGTTGGCGGCGCTCCTCGACGGCCGGGACGCCACCGAGGCAGCGGCGCGCGCCGGGCTGCGGCCCGCCCCCGCGTACGTCGCGCTCGCGCTGGCCTTCGCCGACCACCCCGACGAGGCGCTGCCGGGGACGGGCGGCGCGGTCGCCGCGCGCCGCAAGGTCCGCCGGGCCAGGGCCGAGGTGGACCACGACTCGCGCGGCGGCGCCCTGCACGCGCTCGGCCCGCACGGCGGCCGGGTGCTGCTGCCCACCGACGATCCGGGGCGCGCGCTGGGCGAGGACTGGGGGCGGCTCGTGGCCCTGGTCGCCCGGCTCGCGGACCGCACGGGCGCCCCGGTCCTCGCGGGCGCGGCGGCCGCCGCGCCCGGTGACGTACCCGCCGCCGTCGGCGAGTCGGAGGAGGTGCTCGACGTGGCGCGGGCCTTCGGGCGGCCGCCCGGCGCCTATCGGGTGGCCGACGTCCTGCTGGACTACCAGCTCACCCGGCCCGGCGCGGGCCGTGACCGCCTCGCGGCGCTCCTCACCCCGCTGGAGCGGCAGCCCGCCCTGCTCGACACGCTGCGCGCGTACGCGGACAGCGGCTTCCGGCGCCGCGCGACGGCGAAGGCGCTGCACATCCACCCCAATACGGTGGACTACCGGCTGCGCCGCGTCACCGTGCTGACCGGCCTCGATCCGACACTGCCCGCGGAACTGCCGCGCCTGAGGGCGGCGCTGGCGGCGCACCGCCACGGCGGGACGTAGGCGCGCCCGGCCGTGCACCGGGTCTTCCGGCGTCGCGAGGACCGGCGCCGAGGCGGGTGGCTCCACCCGCCTCGACGTCCGGGGACACGCGGCGGTCAGCGCCGGAAGTGCAGGCGTACGGCCGTCCCTTCCGCGCCGAGCCGTTCGGTGACCAGGTCGCTCAGCTGTCGTACGACCCACAGGCCGTGGCCCTTGGCGGCCAGCGGGTCGGGGGGTACGTGACCGAGATAGCCGGCGTCCGGCACGGAGACGGCGGGGCGTCCGCCACCGGTGTCGGCGACCTCGCAGACCACCCAGTCCGGGTCGCTCCACAGCCGCAGCACGCCACGGCCGCCGCCGAAGCGCACGGCGTTCACCACCGCCTCGTGCACCGCGGCGGCCATGTCGCGCGCGCGTTCCTCGGCCAGGCGGCAGCGGCGGGCGAACTCCGCGACGGCGAGCCGGGCGGCCACCGACTCGCCCCGGGCGAAGGGCACCTCACGGGGCCTGTCCGTGGGTTGGGTCAAGTCCGCTGTCGTGCATGCCAGTTCGCTGCACCGGGTGTAGAAGTCCGCCGGGTCCGCGTACCCGCCGGCGGTGTCGTCCTTGCCGCCGGTCACCTCGGGGTGGGTGCGTCGCACGTCGGCGAGCACGTCGTCGGGCAGGACGCGGGCGTCGTAGGGACACACGATCCAGTGACCGGAGTCGGCGAACGCGACGTTGACCAGCGATTCGTAGCGCGTCCACTCCAGGGTCTCGACGGGCGCGCGGCCCGACCACACCGGTTCGCCGATGACGCGGACGCGGCGGGCGCCGCCCTCCTCGTGCTCCGCGCAGTACTCGTTGTACCGGCGCAGTGTGCGGGAGGGGTATTCGTACCAGTCCCGGGCGTCGGCGAAGTCGACCTCTCCCGCTCCCGCGCCGAGCCCGTCCCGCAGCAAGGAGATGTTGTCCCGGCGCAGGACCGCGAGCACTGCGTCGCCCTCCGCGAGCCCGTCACGGACGAACGCGAGCGTGCCGGAGAGGAATTCCTCGTCCGAGGCGTAGCACAGCGCCTGGTGGACGAAACCGGAGCGTGTCATGCGTCGTCGTCCCCCTTTCCCATGTCGAGGCCGGGGATGCGGTCCCAGCCGGTGACGCGCATGACCCGGCGCACGTGCGGGGCGACACCGTCGAGGATCAGGCCGCCGCCCATGGCGTAGAGCCCCAGACCCGTGAAGACGAGGAGCCGCAGCGCGCACACGTCGATGAAGG
Organism: Streptomyces sp. NPDC052114; assembly: GCF_040680155.1. Lineage (NCBI taxonomy): Bacteria > Bacillati > Actinomycetota > Actinomycetes > Kitasatosporales > Streptomycetaceae > Streptomyces > Streptomyces sp. NPDC052114. The sequence continues at coordinate 135,414 of NZ_JBFAWC010000009.1, forward strand.
TCAGGTCGCGCAGGTCGAGTCGCGTGCGGTGGGGGTCCTCCGCACGGCTCGTGGCCCGCTCGGACTCGGCGCGCAGCGCGCGGGCCACCGCCGTGATGTTGCTGTCGTCGACCTCGCCGCACAGGGCGAGGCCGGGCGGGGTGAACGTCCGGGTGATGCGCAGCAGTTCGTCCTGCCAGACGTCGTCCGCGACGGCTCTGCCGTGGTGCAGGGCGTCCAGCGCGTCCAGGGCGCGCTTCTTGAAGAGCCTGCGGTCGTACTGGCACAGGCCCAGTACGGGCAGCGCCTGGAAGACGGGGTCGAGCAGCCGCTCGGCGTCGCACAGGCCCTTGGGCGGTTCGGCGCCCCGGTCGGGCAGCACCTCCAGGGCGACGCGCAGCCCCAGGAACCCGTCGGCCACCGCTCCCTCCGCCTCGCGGCGCACGTGCTCGTCGAGGTCCCACAGCCCGCTCGGCGTGCTCAGGCGGGAACTCACCCGCAGCCTGCCGGCGGCCAGCGCGCCGGCGACGTCGCCGCCCTGTCTGCGCAGGAACCCGAACTGAACGGGTGGCGGCGCCTCGACCGAGGTCAGGAGCAGCCCGCGCTGCCCGCTGGCGAGGCCGTCGAGGAGGAACGCGGCGAGCACCGCTTCGCGTTCCTCGTCCGTGTCGTAGCCGAAGAAGAGATGATCTCCTGGCCGCATCTGCCCCACTGCTCGCAAGGCAGGAGCGGTGTCCATCCTCACGCACCCCCTCCGCACAACCTCCGCCGCACCGCTACCCGATGTGGCTGGACGATTACACGTTACGCATCCGAAGCGCCCCTCGGAACGGACTAAGGTGATCCGCATCGCGGCAGGTCGAGGGGGAGCATGGCGGGTGCAGCGCGCAAGGACGACGGCCGATCGGGCAATCTGCCCACGGAGGCGAACGCCTTCATCGGACGGCGCCCGGAACTCTCCCGTATCGCGGCACTGCTGGGCTCCTCGCGGCTGGTGACCCTCACCGGGCCCGGCGGGGTGGGCAAGTCCCGGCTCGCGCTGCGCGCCGCCCACGACGTGCGGCCCGCCTTCCCCGACGGCGCCTGGCTGGTCGAGCTGTCCTCGTTGACCGATCCGTCCCTCCTGCCGCACGCGGTCATGGACTCCCTGGGGCGCGCGGACCAGACCGTGCACCCCCTCATCGACGTCCTCGTCGAGGGGCTGACCGGCCGGCCGGTGCTGCTCGTCCTGGACACCTGCGAGCACATCCTGACGCCCTGCGCCCAGCTGGCCGGCGAACTCCTGGCGCGGGTGCCGGAGTTGCGGATCCTGGCCACCAGCAGACAGCCGCTGTCCGTGCCCGGCGAGCACGTCCTCGCCCTCGATCCGCTGCCGCTCGGCGCCGCCGCGGACGACGACGAGGGCGCCGTCGCCCTGTTCACCGTGCGGGCCACCGCGGCGGTGCCGACCTTCCGGGTGAGCGACGCCAACCGACGCCAGATCACCGCGATCTGCGCGCGTCTCGACGGGATCCCGCTCGCCCTCGAGCTGGCGGCGGTGCGGCTGCGCGGCATGCCGCTGGACCGTTTACTGGAGGGCCTCGACTCGCGGTTCGACCTGCTCACCGCCCGTACCGAGCCGCGCATCGCCCGGCACCAGACGCTGCGCACCGCGATCGGCTGGAGCCATGAGCTGTGCACACCGCTGGAGCGGCTGCTGTGGGCCCGTCTTTCGGTGTTCGCGGACGGCTGGGACCTGGAGGCCGCCGAGTTCGTCTGCCACGGCGGGCCGCTGGAGGCCGAGCACGTCCTCGAACTGCTCTCCTGGCTCACCGAGAAGTCCATCGTGGTGCAGGAGACGGACGGCGCCGGCATGCGCTTCCGCATGCTCGACACGCTGCGCGCGTTCGGGGCGCAGTGGCTGGAGGGGCTCGGCGAGAGCGAGGCCGTGCGCCGGCGCCACCGCGACTACTACCGGTGGCTGGCCCGGCGCGGTGAGGCCGAGTGGCTCGGCTCCGCGCAGCGGGCCTGGGCGGAGCGGATGTGCGCCGAGCACGCCAACGTGCGGCTCGCGCTGGAGGAGTGCCTCGCCGACCCGGACGCGTCGTGCGCCCTGGAGCTCGCGGGCACGCTGTGGTTCTTCTGGTTCGCCTGCGGATACGCGGAGGAGGGCCGTACGTACCTGGGCCGCGCCCTGCGCCGGGGCGACGGCGGCGGTGCCGAGCGGGTGCTCGCGCTGTGGGCGCAGCGGCTGATCACCCTCGGTCCCGAGGACCTGGACGCGTCCGAGCAGGTCTCCACGGCGTACACCCGGCTCGCGTCCGCGCGTGGGCTGCCCGAGGCGGCTCTCCATCTGCCGCTGAACGGCGCGAGTCTGTCCGTGCGCGGGGAGTCGGCGCGCTCCGCCATCCTCCACGCCCCCTCGGGGCAGGCGCCCACGGGCGGCGGGGGCGCCGCGTTCTTCCGGCTCACCACGCTGGCCGTACAGGCGTATCTGCTCGCGGCGCAGGGCGCCTTCGAGCGGGTGGCCGCCGTCGCGGGCAGGCTGCGCGCGCAGTGCGACGAGTGCGGCGAGCTGTGGATGCGGGCCTGGGGCGACTACTACCTCGCGCTCGCGCGGCTCGGCCAGGGGGACGCGGCGGCGGCCGCCGGGCACGCCCGTCGGGCGCTGTCCGCCAAGTGGCGCGTGCACGACCGCCTGGGCACCGCGGCGGCCGTGGATCTCCTCAGCGCCGTCGAGGCCGCGCGGGGCCGGACCGAGCGGGCCGCGCACCTGTTCGGCGTCAGCGGCCGGTTGTGGGCCGAGGCCGGTCTTCCCGACCTCGGCCGCCACAACGCGACCAGCTTCCGCACCCATCACGAGCAGCGGTTGCGCACGGCGCTCGGCGACGCCGGGTGCGACCGACTGCTCGCCGCGGGCCGGGAGTTCACCACCGATCAGGCCATCGCACTGGTCGACGCCGACGCACCACAGGACGGCTCCCCCGGTTGACACGGCTCAGGCCGGCACACCGGCCCGCACCGGCGGGCCGCCGGGCCTGTCGTGGTGGATCGGCGTCCGTGCCCCGGTGAGAGGCAGGCCCGTGCCGCCCTGACGGGCCGCGACGATCTCCGCCGCGATGGACAGGGCCGTCTCCTCGGGGGTGCGGGCCCCGAGGTCGAGGCCGATCGGCGAGCGGAGCCCGGCGAGTTCCGCCTCGGTGACGCCCACCGCGCGCAGCCTGCGGTTGCGGTCCTCGTGGGTGCGGCGCGAGCCCATCGCGCCGACGAAGGCGACGGGCAGCCGCAGCGCCGCGGCGAGCAGCGGCACGTCGAACTTGGCGTCGTGAGTGAGGACGCACAGGACGGTGCGCGCGTCCGTGGCGGTGCTCTCCAGATAGCGGTGCGGCCACTCGACCACGACGTCGTCGGCCTCGGGGAACCGGGCCGGGGTGGCGAAGACGGGCCGGGCGTCGCACACCGTGACGTGGTAGCCGAGGAACTTGCCCGCGCGGACCAGGGCCGAGGCGAAGTCGACGGCACCGAACACGATCATGCGGGGCGGCGGCACGCTCGACTCGACGAGCACGGTCACGGGGCTGCCGCAGCGCGATCCGCTCTCCGAGACGACGAACTCCGCGGTGCGCCCCGCCGCCAGCAGGGCGCGGCTCTCCCCCACGGCCGTGCGGTCGAGGTCCGCGTGCCCGCCGAGGCCTCCTTCGTACGTCCCGTCGGGGCCGACCAGCAGGGGTCGGCCGAGCAGCTCGGCCGGGCCCCGGAAGACGCGGGCCAGCGCCGCCGCCTCGCCGCGGACGGCGGCGGACAGGGCGGCGGCGTACACCGCCCTGTCCGGCGCGTCCGCGGCGACCGGCGTGACCAGCACCTCGATGACGCCGCCGCAGGTCAGACCGACCGCGAAGGCGTCCTCGTCGCTGTAGCCGAACCGTTCGACCGCGGCCGTGCCGTCCTGGAGCGCCTGGACGCACAGGTCGTAGACCGCGGCCTCCACGCAGCCCCCGGAGACCGAGCCGATGGCGGTGCCGTCACCGTCGACGGCGAGGGCCGCGCCGGGACCGCGCGGTGCGCTGCCGCCGACGGTCACGACGGTGGCCACCGCGAAGTCCCGGCCCTCCTCGACCCAGCGGTTCAGGTCGGCGGCGATGTCAAGCACGGGGGCCGTCTCCGGACACGGTCCCCGCGGCGCCCGGCACGACCTCGGCCCGCAGCACGCGGTCGGGGCGGATCGGCAGGGCCCGGTGGCGTACGCCCGTGGCGTGCCAGACCGCGTTGGCGACCGCCGCCGCGGCGCCCACGATCCCGATCTCGCCGATGCCCTTGATGCCGGTCGGGTCGTCGGCGTCGGGGTCGGCCACCCAGTCCGCCTCGATGTGCGGCACGTCGGCGTGCGCGGCGACGTGGTAGCCCGCGAGGTCGGGACTGACGAGGCCGCCCGACGCCCGGTCCCTGACCGCCTCTTCGTGCAGCGCCATGGACAGGCCCCAGGTCATGCCGCCGATGAACTGGCTGCGCGCGGTGAGCGGGTTGATGATCCGTCCCGCGGCGAAGATGCCGAGCATGCGGCGCACCCGTACCTCGCCGGTGGCGACGTCCACGGCGACCTCGGCGAACTGCGCGCCGAAGGAGTGCCGTTCCTTCTCGGAGAGCGTGCCCAGGACCGCGCTCGTGTCCGCTCGGGCCGTGATGCCGTCGGGCGGGATGTGCCCGCCGGGGACGAGTTTGTCGCGCAGTTCGCGCGCCGCGGCCGTGACGGCCCAGCCCCAGGAGCGGGTGCCCATGGAGCCGCCCGCGAGCATGGCGTGGCCGAAGTCGCTGTCGCCGATGCGGACATGGACCCGGTCCGCCGGCACCTCCAGGGCGTCCGCGGCGATCAGCGTGAGCGCGGTGCGCGCGCCGGTGCCGACGTCCGCCGCGGTGATCCGCACGGTGAAGGTGCCGTCGGCCTCGGCGGTGACGGCCGCCGTGCTCGGGGCGACGAGCACGGGGAAGGTGGCCGCTGCGGTGCCGGTGCCGAGCAGCCAGCGGCCCTCGCGGCGCAGGCCGGGACGCGGGTCGCGGTCCGCCCAGCCGAACCTGCGGGCGCCCTCGTCGAAGCAGGCCAGCAGATTGCGGCTGCTGAACGGCAGTCCGGAGACGGGCCCCACGTCCGGTTCGTTGCGCACGCGCAGCGCGATGGGGTCCATGCCGCACTTCTCGGCGAGTTCGTCGAGCGCGGACTCCACCGCGAAGGACCCCGGCGCCTCGCCCGGGGCGCGCACCCAGGTCGGCGTCGGCACGTCGAGGCGGACGACGCGGTTGACGGTGTGGTGCGCGTCGGCGGCGTACATCGGGCGTCCGTACCCCGCGCTCGTCTCGACGAACTCGTGGACGGTCGACGACAGGCTCTGCCCCTGGTGGTCGAAGGCGCGCAGCCGTCCGTCCGGTGCGGCGCCGAGCCGGACGCGCTGGGTGGTGGGGCTGCGGTAGCCGACGAGGGAGAACATCTGGCGGCGGGTCAGGACGACGCGGACGGGCCGGTCGAGCATGGTCGACGCCATCACGGCGAGGACCTGGTGGACGCGCAGGCCCTTGGAGCCGAAGGCGCCGCCGACGTGTTCGGAGAGCACCCGCACCGAGGTGGGGTCCAGGGAGAAGAGCTGCGCGATCTCGTCGGCGACCCAGGTACTGCCCTGGTTGGAGTCGACGAGTTCGAGTCGGCCGTTGTCCCAGCGCGCCGTCGCCGCGTGCGGCTCCATCGAGACGTGGTGCTCTTCGGGCGTGGTGTACTCGGCGTCGACCACGTGGGCGGACGCGGCGAACTGGGCCTCCAGGTCGCCCTTCTCCACGCGCATGCCGTCGCCGTCCGGCAGGTACGTGCCGGGGCGTCCCGCGGAGAACTCGACGTCGTGCGGCTCCTGGTCGTAGTGGACCACGAGCGCGTCGGCGGCCTCCCTGGCCTGTTCGGACGTCTCGGCGACGACCATGGCCACGGGCCAGCCGACGAAGGGCACCCGGTCGTGCTGGAAGAGCCCGACGACAGGGTCGGGGCGGCCCAGCATGCCCTCGTACTCCGTGTCGACGCGCGGCGCGTTGCCGTGGTGGAGCACGGCGAGGACGCCGGGCATCGCGAGGACGGGTGCGGTGTCGACCGACCGGACGCGGCCGCGGGCGATCGTGGACTGCACCAGCCAGCCGTGGGCCAGGTCGGCGAAGGGGAGCTCACCGGCGTAGCGGGCCGCGCCGGTGACCTTGTCGCGGCCCTCGATACGGGTGTGGGCGGTGCCGACGGAGCCCGTCGCCGCGGTGGTCTCGGTGGTCGTGGTCATCGGGCCGCCTCCTCGGCGAGTTCGGTCAGCACGGCCACGACCAGGTTGCGCAGGAGCGTCACCTTGTAGCCGTTGTGGGGCAGGGCGCGGGCCGCGGCCAGTTCGGCGTCGGCCGCGGCGGCGAACGCCTCGGCGCTCGCCGGCCCGCCGGTCAGCACCCGCTCGGCCTCGCGCGCCCGCCACGGCCGGGACGCCACCGCCCCGAAGGCGATGCGCACCTCGCGCACGACGGCGTCCTCGATGTCGAGGGCGGCGGCGATCGAGCCGATGGCGAACGCGTACGAGGCGCGCTCGCGGACCTTGCGGTAGCGGGAGACGGCGGCGACCGGGGCGGGCGGCAGGGTGATCCCGGTGATGAGCGCCCCGGCCGGCAGGGCGGTCTCCAGGTGCGGGGTGTCGCCCACCGGGAGGTAGAAGTCGGCGAAGGCCGTCTCCCCCGGTCCGTCGGCCGATTCGTGGTGGACCACGGCGTCGAGGGCGGCGAGCGCCACCCCCATGTCCGAGGGGTGCACGGCCACGCAGTGCTCGGTGGCGCCGAGGATGGCGCCGTTGTGGTGCTCGCCCTCGACCGCGGAGCAGCCGGTGCCGGGCGCGCGCTTGTTGCAGGGCTTGCTCAGGTCGGTGAAGTAGCCGCAGCGGGTGCGCTGCAGCAGGTTCCCGCCGACCGTCGCCATGTTGCGCAACTGGCCCGAGGCGCCCGCGAGGACGGCCTGCGCCAGCGCCGGGTAGCGGCGCCGCACGTCGGGGTGGGCGGCGAGGTCGCTGTTGGTGACGGTCGCGCCGACGCGCAGCCCGCCGTCGGCGGTGGTCTCGATGTGGTCCAGGGGCAGTTCGCGCACGTCGACGAGGAGCGCGGGGCGCTCGACGCCGGTCTTCATCAGGTCGACGAGGTTGGTGCCGCCGCCCAGGTAGCGGGCGTCGGGGTCGGTGCCGAGGACGGCGACCGCGCCGGGCACGTCGTACACCCGCTGGTAGTCGAAGTCCCTCATGCCGCGCCCTCCTCGGCGCGCGCCGCGCGGGCGACCGCCTCGACGATCGAGACGTAGGCGCCGCAGCGGCACAGGTTGCCGCTCATCCGCTCGCGGATCTCCTCCGGTGTGAGTTCGGGGACGCCCGCCTCGGGGCGGACGTCGGTGGTGGCGGCGCTGGGCCAGCCCGCCGCGTGCTCCTCCAGGACGCCGAGGGCGGAGCAGATCTGCCCCGGCGTGCAGTAGCCGCACTGGAAGCCGTCGAGGTCGAGGAAGGCCTGCTGCACGGGGTGCAGCCGGTCACCCTCCGCGACGCCCTCGATGGTGGTGATCTCGCGCCCTTCGGCGGCGACCGCCAGTTGCAGACAGGAGACGGCACGACGGCCGTCGATGAGTACCGTGCAGGCCCCGCACTGGCCTTGGTCACAGCCCTTCTTGGTGCCGGTCAGGTCGAGGCGCTCACGCAGCGCGTCGAGCAGGGTGGTGCGGTGGTCGACGGACAGTGTGTGCTTCTCACCGTTGATGTTCAGGGTGACGGCACTGGACGTCGATGGAGCCATGAGCAGCCTTCTTTCGCTTTCGCGTCGAACGAGGCGGTCCCGGCGGGGAGTTCGGGAAGAAATGGCGCTGTACAGGAGAAGAGACAGAAGAAGAGATCGTGCGCGCTTGGTCACGAGCGGTCCCCTGCGGCCGTGTCTGCCGCTAAGGTGAGCCCAAGTGGACACTTGTCCGTTAGCTTGGAAGCGAACTTAGCGGACAGCTGTCCGCTTATCAAGGCGCCGCCCGGTCGAATGTCGCGAGGAGAGCACGTGGGGCAGCACAAGGAGTCGCCACTGCGCTCCGACGCGCAGCGCAACCGCGAGCGCATCCTGGAAGTGGCCCTGGAGGAGCTGACCCGGTCGAGCGACGCGCCGCTCAGCGCGATCGCGAAGAAGGCGGGTGTCGGCCAGGGGACGTTCTACCGCAACTTCCCCAACCGCGAGGCACTCGTTCTCGAGGTGTACCGGTATGAGGTCCAGCAGGTCTGCGGCGCCGCCTGCACGCTGCTGCGGACCCGCGCCCCCGACCAGGCCCTGCGGGAGTGGATGGACCGTCTGGTCCGGTACGCGATGGCCAAGGCGGGCCTCGCCGACGCGATCCGCCGGGCCACCAGCGCGCTCGGCAGCCTGGCCGGGGTCGGGCACGGCCCCCTCACCGAGGCCGTCTCGGTCCTCCTGGAGGCGAACGAGAAGGCCGGCACCATCCGGCCGGGCGTCACCCCCGACGACTTCCTGCTCGCCATCGCGGGCCTGTGGCAGATCGATCCGCACAGCGACTGGCAGACGCGTGCCGGGCGCCTCATGGACCTCGTCATGGACGGACTGCGGGCGGGCGCGCCCGGCCGCTGAGCGCCTCCAGGAGGTGGGTCGCCGCCTCGCGCAGCGACGCGGGCACGTCCGCGCGGCGGCGCAGCCCGGCGGCCGTCGCGCCGAGGGACCCGGCCGTCCTGCCCGATCCGATGCCCGCGGCCCGGGGCGCGAGCCCGGCGATCAGGTCCTCGGCATCCCGCCAGGCCCCGGCCCCGGCGAGGGCGGAGAGCAGTTCCGCGCCGAACAGGTCACGGTAAGAGGGCCCGCCGGGGGCGGCGGCGGCCTCCTGCAGCAGCGGGACGGCGCGATCCCACCGGCCGAGCCGGGCGAGCACCCAGCCCTCGTGGCCGAGCAGCTCCGTGCCGTCGATCCACCAGGCCCAGGCCGGATCGCGCCGGGAGGGGCCGTCCAGGAAGCGGTGGCGGGCGCGGGCGATCAGGGCCGCCGACGCGCGGCCGTCGCCCAGCAGCGCGAGCGCGTGGGCGCGGCGGATCTGGACGAGCACGTCGACCCTGGCCGGGAGCGGGCGCGGGCCGCTCACGCGGTCGACGGTCGCCAGGGCGGCCCGGGGGCGGCCGGTGTGGGTCTGGAGCATGGCGTGGTTCAGCAGGACGAGACGGGCCATCGCCCGGTCGCCGCACAGGTCCGCGAGGGCCAGGGCGCGCGCGTTCGCCCGCGCGGCACGGCGGTGGAGGCCCGCGTCGAACAGGATCCACCCGATGACCTCGCACAACTCGGCCAGGGCGGCGATCAGTTCACGGTCCGGGTCGCGCAGGCACGCGGGCTCGGCGGACAGTTCGGGGATGCGGCGTACGACTCCCGGCAGCGCGGCCACCGCGGCCCGCGCGCCCTGCCGCGCGTCGCGGGACAGCAGTTCCCGCAGGGCGCCGTCGACCTGGGCCACCGTCGCGCCGTCCCGCGCGCCACGCACGCCCCGCACATCCGCCCTGCCTGCCACTCCTGCTCCCCGCTCCCGCTCCCGTCCGGACGACGGCTTCAACGGTGTACGGGCAGTGCGCTGTTCCCGGCGGGGTCCGGTACGTGGCGTGCGCCGGGCCGCGCCGTGCCGTACCGCGCCGCGCCATACCGGGTGGTGCCGTGCCGTGCCGTCGCGCGGTCTAGGCCCGGTAGCTCACCGGGCCGTAGTGGGCGGTGGAGGCCTCGGTCGCCAGCGCCCAGTAGCGGTCGCCGTACGACCAGTGCCACCACTCCGTGGGGTAGTTGACCAGGCCCGCCGTGGCGAGGGCCGCGGCGAGCGTGCGGCGGTTGCGGCGGGCCGCGGCGGAGATGCCCTCGTTCTCGGTGTAGCAGGCGCCGTCGCTCTCCTCGGGGCTGGCGTTCACCGGTGTGCCGAGGTCGAGTTCGGTGCCGGACGCGGTGCACAGGGTGATGTCGACGGCGGCGCCCGCGACGTGCGGGCCGACCTCGGGCGGCGACAGCGAGCGGCTCGTCTGGCGGTGGAGGTGGTCGTCGGACCAGTCGGGATGGGCGAGCCTGAGTTCGGCGGCGTACTCCTCGAAGTACTTGATCTGCAGCTCCAGCGGGCGGTAGCCCTCGGTGATCAGCAGCCGCAGGCCCTCGGGCAGCAGGCGGGCGGCGCGCGCGAGGCGCCAGGCGACGCCCTCGCGCAGCTGGGCGTAGGCGCCCGCGGGGTCGGCGAGACGGTCGTCGACGACCACGAACGGCAGGTGACGCAGGTCCACGAGGGCTTCGCCGCAGTCGCGGACCGGTATGTCGACAACCCGGGGATCGTTCATGAGGATGATCGGCGGCATGCTCGGGGCCCCTTTGTGGGTGGCGTCGGCGTGCGGGGAGTCGTGGGCACAACTCCGGGGACGGGCTGCCCACCCGCCCCCGGAGTCCCCCGTCTTTGCAGTGGCTCCACGCGACTTACGGCCCATACGGCCGACTTGCTCGGTCGTATGGGCCGTGTAAGGCAACTGTGGCCTTTCCCCCGTTGGTTCCCCCGTTGCTGCCGGCCTCAAAGCGCCGCCGACACAAGCAGCATGGCGGGAGGCACTGCAAGTTCTCTGCAAATACGCCTCAAGTGGCCTGGGAATGCCCGGCCTTCGCGGCTGCGGCACCTCTCACCTGCGGTGTCGGCGTCCTCATACGACTTCGGATGCCCGGCTCGTCCGGTGTCGGACCACCCGTCGCTCCCGGATCCCCGGCCGGTCCCGCCGCTCTCAGATCCCCGGTTCGTGCTGTTCCCGTGCCTCGTACGCCATGAAGACGTCCCGCGCCTCGGTGCGCAGCGCGAGCGCCCTGGCCCGCTCCCCCGCCGCCTCGCGCGCGGCGGCGAGGTCGCGCAGGGTGCGGGCGCGGGCCAGCGGCAGCTCCAGTGCCGCCCAGAGGTCGGCCGCCGCGGTGAGCCGTCGCACGGCGGCGTCCAGACGGCCCTCGGCCAGCTCGCACTCGCCGAGGGTGCGCAGGGCGAGCGCCTCGCCGAAGCGGTCGCGGTGCGCGCGGCAGGTGTCGAGGACGCCGTGCAGCTCGATCGTCGCCTCGGCGGAACGCCCCAGTCTCATCCGGCACTTGGCCCGCGCCTGCACGGCGTAGGCCGACATCAGCGGATCCCCGATGGCGGTGAGCAGGTCCACCGCCTCCCCCGCCAGCTCCTCGGCCTCGGCGTAGGCGCCGAGCGCACGGTGCACCAGGCTCAGCGAGCGCAGCGTGAGCGCCTCGCCGCGGCGGCTGCCGAGCCTGCGGTAGGCCCGCAGGGACTCGTCGAGGAGTGTGAACGCCGGCGCGTGTGCGCCCAGTTCGAGGTGGACGGTGCCCGCGAAGCGGCAGGAGAGCCCGAGGCCCGGGTCGTCGCCGAGCTCGCGGAAGCCGTCCACGGCACGGGCCAGGACGTCCAGCGCGGCACGCAGCCTGCCCGCCTCCCGCAGAGAGCTGCCCAGTCCGGCGAGCGCGGCGGCCCGCCCGCGCTCGTCGCCGAGGTCGGCGCAGAGCCCGGCCGCCTGCCGGAAGTAGTCCTGCGACTCGGTGAACCGGTCCTGTTCGTAGCGGAGTTGGCCGAGCCCGATCAGGAGCAGGGCCTCGCCGGAGCGGTCCTCGGCGCGGCGGGCGGCGGCGAGCGCGGCGTCGTGGCTGCGCCACCAGGCCTCGAAGCGGTTGCCGACGGCGTACGCGGACGAGCACAGGGCGGCCGCGGCCTCGCAGGCCAGGCCGTGCAGGTCGTAGGCGGCGGCCCGCTCGACGGCGGCGGCGAACGCGTCGGCCTCGGCCTCGAACCAGGCGGCCGGGTCCGCGAGCGCCCGCCCGGTCGCCCCGGGCCCCACGGGCCGCACGAGGTGGCGCATGGCGTCGGACGCCGTCCCGACCGGGCCGCCCGAGTCCAGGAAGCCGCGGTGCAGTTCGACCGCCCCGGACGGCGTGGCGGACGCGACGCGGCCGGTGAGCCAGAGCCCGGCGCCGAGCGCGCGGCCCACGGCGGCGGAGCGTTCGGCGGGCGAGTCCTCGGCCTCGGCGCGCTCGGCCGCGTAGACACGGACGAGGTCGTGCGGCCGGTAGCGGGGCTGTCCGGCGCGGTCCACGACGGTGCAGTGCAGCAGCTGGGCGTCGATCAGCTGCTCCACGACCCGGTCGGCCGCGGCCTCCGGCACGTCGAGCAGCGCGGCGACCACCCAGGAGGCGACGTCGGGCGCGGCGAGCAGTCCGAGGCGGCGCAGGGCGGTGCGGGCCGGGGCGTCCAGGGCGTGGTAGCTCAGGCTGAGGCCCGCCCGCACCTCCAGGTCGCCGACGGCGAGTTCGTCCAGGCGGTGGCGCTCGTCGGCCAGCCGGTCGGCGAGGGTGCGCGCCGTCCAGTGGCTGCGGGTGGCGAGGCGGGCGCCGGCGATGCGCAGGGCGAGCGGGAGGCCGCCGCACAGCTCGACGATGCGGCGGGCGGCGTCGGGTTCGTCCCGCACGCGCCGCTCGCCCGCGACCTTGGCGAGCAGGTCGGTGCCGGGTTCGGTGTCGAGCACGCCGAGGTCGGTGCGGTGGGTGCAGGGCAGGGCGCCGAGCCGGGCCCGCGCGGTGATGAGTACGCCGCAGGTGGCGCTGCCCGGCAGCAGCGGGCGCACCTGGGACTCGCTGGCCGCGTCGTCGAGGACGAGCAGCACGCGACGGCCCGCGACGAGGCTGCGGAAGAGGTCGCTGCGCTCGGCGTCGCCCTCCGGGGGGTGGGCGCCCAGGGCGCGCAGGAGTCTGCCGAGGACTTCGCCGGGCGCCACGGGGTCGGTCGCGCCGCGCAGTTCGGCGTAGAGCTGGCCGTCGGGGTAGGCGTCGGCGGCCCGGTGCGCGGCGGTGACGCCGAGGACGGACTTGCCGACGCCGCCGGGTCCGGACACCACGACGACGGGCATGGCCTCGCGCGGGCCCGGGCCGGTGAGGGCGGCCCGCACCTCGCCGAGCTGTGCCGCGCGTCCGGTGAAGTCGCCGATGGCGGGCGGCAGCAGGGCCGGGGCGGGCGGCGGGGTGCCGGTGTCGTCCGCGGGGACGGCCGCCCCGTTCGGGAGGGCGGCGGCGCCGGGATCTCGCTCGGCGGCCGCGGCGGGCGCTGCGGCCCCGCGGGACATCCGTGTGCTGCTGACGGTCGGCACGTGCCGCGGTTCGGGCAGCAGCGACGCGTCCGCCCGCAGGATCGCCTCGTACATCGAGCGCAGCGCGGGCCCGGGGTCGATGCCCAGTTCCTCGGCCAGTACGTCGCGCCCCTCCGCGTACACCGCGAGCGCGTCGGCCTGACGGCCCAGCCGGTAGAGCGCGAGCATGAGCTGGCCGCGCAGGCGCTCGCGGGTGGGGTGGGTGGCGACCAGGGCCGTGAGCTCGCCGACCAGTTCCGTCTCGCGGCCCGCCTGCGCGAGGTCCGCGGCGATCCGCTCCTCCAGCGCGGCCTGCCGGGCCTCCTCCAGGTGGTCGGCCATGGCCCGCAGCGTCTCGCCGATCCCGCCGAGCGCGGGGCCGCGCCACAGCGCGAGGGCCTCGCTCAGGAGCCGGGCCGCCGCGGCGTGGTCCCCGGCGGCCGCCGCCCGCCTGCCCTGTGCCGTGAGCCGGTCGAAGGCGGCGCGGTCGACGAGGTCGGCGTCCGCGTGGATCAGATAGCCGGGCGGCTGGGTCTCGATGACGTCGGCGGACAGCGCGCGGCGCAGCGCGGAGACGTACGACTGGATCAGGGATCTCGCGGTGTCCGGCGGGCTGTCGCCCCAGATCACGTCGATCAGCGCCTCGGCGGACACCACCCGCCCCGGTTCCAGGAGCAACGCCGCGAGCAGGGCCCGGGGTTTGGGGCCGCCCAGGGTGAGACGGCGTCCTTCGCGCCATGCCTCGACGGGTCCCAGTAAGCGGTAGTGCATGTCCGTTTCCACGCCCATCTCCATGGGTTCCTGCCCCGTACCGCCCCCGCTCCCGATCCCCGTTCCCGCTTCCCCGCACCGGGCCCCCGATCGCGCGGTCATGTTACGTCGGCACAGTCACGAGCCGCGTTCCCGCGCGGGCAATCCGGCCAGCGCCGCGCGGCGATTCGGCGGGATCGCGACCGGTCACAGAGCTTCTCGCCGGGCCGCACGGGGCGCTCTCCGGCCACCGCGGGCACCCGATGTCCGCCGCACGCCCGCGGCGCATGGGGAGAAAGTCCACAAACGATCAAATACCGCCCCACGTCCCGACACCGTCCGCGGCGCGACAGGGCCCTTCTCATCGTCGGCGGGATCTTGCCCGCGCACGCGGGCACGTACGGCGCCGGAGGACGAGGCGGCGGACGGAGGGATCATGGCGCCGGAAGGCAACGATCACGACGAAGGGCACGCACCGATGCGCAGCATGTACGTCATCGCCCACCCGGAGGCCACCCACCACGTCGAGGGCGTGGTCGGCGGCTGGCACGACTCCCGTCTCACGCCCGCGGGCAGAGCCGCGGCCGACGCCATCGCGCGGGCGCTGCGGGACCGGATCCCGGACGGCGCGGAGGCCGAGGTGATCACGTCGGACCTGCTGCGGGCCAGGGAGACGGCGGACGCGGTGACCGCCGTGCTCGGTGGCGCGCCGATTCCCGACCCCAGACTGCGCGAGAAGTCGTACGGCGAGGCGGAGGGCCGGCCGCAGGAGTGGCTTGACCGCCGGTTCGTGCCGCCTCCGGCCGACGGGGACCGCATGCGTCACCACGAGGGCGTACCGGGCGCCGAGACGAGAGGTTCCTGCGCGCGGCGCGTCTACGACGCGATGGGCGACGTCCTGGCGCGCCCCGCCGGGCACCAGGTCGTCGTGACCCACGGCTTCGCGCTGACGTTCGTCGTCGCGGCCTGGATCGGGATGCCGTACGAGTCGGTGGGTTCGGTCAGCTTCCGGGCGCCCTCGGGGAGCATCACGGTGCTGCACGAGGACGACTTCTTCCACAACCGTCAGGTCGTGAGCGTGGGCGACACCCGCCATCTCGGCCAGTGATCGCTACAACCATTCGTGATCATCGCGGGTCTGCATCGGAGTCCCACGACTTCACCGCGAAGGATGCGCTCACTGATGCACGTACGCCCCTGGCTGCGCACCGCCACCGTCTCGCTGACGCTGGCCGCCACCCTGCTCTCCGTCGGCAGCGCCAACGCCCAAGGCACGACGTCCCGTTGGGAGGTGTCGCTGTCGGGGGACAGTCCCGCGGGGTCGCTGATGTCGGTCTCCTCCGTCGGCGACGACCTGGCCTGGGCCGTCGGCAGGAAGGAACAGCACGGCGTCATCATGCGCTGGAACGGCGAGCGGTGGAGCGAGGACACCGCCCCCGGACTGCCCAAGGTGTGGCAGTGGTCCTCGGTCAGCGCCGTCTCCGCCACCGACGTGTGGGCCTACGGCTCCTCCGGCTACACCCAGACCCTCGTCCACTTCGACGGCGCGCGCTGGTCCACCGTGCCCACGACGGGCCCCTTCGACGACTCCTGGCCCGAGGTACCGATCGACGCGGTCCCCGGGCGGCTCTTCAAGGGCGGCAAGGACCTCTACACGTACGCGGACGGGAGCTGGCAGACGTTCGACCTGCCGGACCTCGTCGACATCCGTGACATCGACGCGATCTCGGCCGACGACGCCTACGCGACCGGCATGAAGTACCCGGTGAAGGGCGGCCATCCGGTGACGTACCACTGGGACGGCACGACCTGGACGCTGCTGGAGCAGCCCCCGGTGCGCCCCGGCACGGACACCGCCGAGGTCGCCGCGGAGTCCTCCGACAGCGTCTATGTCGCCGGGTGGGCCGAGGGCCCGAACGCCGACCCGCCGGTGCCGAGCGTCGTGCACTGGAACGGGACCGAGTGGAAGGACGTCACCGGTTCGCTCTCCGGCCTCCACCTCGACGCGATCGCTTCCGACGGGCGCGGCGGCCTGTGGGCCACCGGCCGCGACTACAGCGGCGAGGCCGCCGAATCCGGTCCGCTCTTCTGGCACTTCGACGGCACCACGTGGACCAAGGAGCCCGGCGCGCCGGCGCCCGACGGCGACACCCGGTGGCCGTCCTACGCCTTCTACGACCTGGCACCGGCCGGTTCCAGCGGCTCCTTCTGGGCCGTGGGCGACTACTCCACACCCCTGGACGCGCACGGCGACAACACGGTCAACGGCCTCATCGAGCGCTCCGCGCCCTCCGGCGACGGCGCCCTGAAGCACTGACCCGAGGGACCGACCGGAACGGGGTCTGCCGCGTGGCTCACGTCCACGCGGCAGACCCCGTACGGCTCTTCGTGCCTACGCGCCCTACGCGCCGCTCGCGTCGAGCATCTCGTCGCGCTCGACGATCTTCACGCGCTCACGACCCTGCGGCTCGCCGAGCGCCTTCTCCGCGGCGTCCAGGCGGTGCCAGCCCTCCCAGGTGGTGTAGCGGATCCCGCGCGCCTCCAGGAACGCCTCCACCGCCTCCGGAGCGGGCGAATCGGGCGTGTGCAGGCGGCCGTTCTCGCGGTCGTCGAGGAGGCTCGCGACGGTCTCGTTGGCGTCGCCCTTGGTGTGGCCGATGAGGCCGACGGGGCCGCGCCGGATCCACCCGGTGACGTACGTCGACCGGAGGTGCTCACCGCTCTCCTCGATGACCCGGCCCGCCTGGTCGGGGACCGTGCCGGACGCGACGTCCCACGGCAGCTTGGGCAGTTCGTCGGAGAGGTAGCCGACGGCGCGGTAGACGGCGCCGAGGTCCCAGTCCTTGAACTCGCCGGTGCCCTTGACGTTGCCCGTGCCGTCGAGGGCGGTGCGCTCGGTGCGCAGGCCGACGACCTTGCCGTCCTCGCCGAGGATCTCGGCGGGCGACTCGAAGAAGTGCAGGAAGAGCTTGTGCGGGCGGTCGCCGACATCGCGGATGGCCCAGTTCTCCAGGGTCTTGGCGACCATGTCGGCCTGCTTGTTGCCGCGCCGGGTGGCGATCGAGCCCTCGTCGTAGTCGATGTCCTCGGGGTCGACGATGACCTCGATGTTCGGCGAGTGGTCCAGCTCGCGCAACTCCATCGGGCTGAACTTCGCCTGCGCGGGGCCGCGGCGCCCGAAGACGTGGACCTCCAGCGCCTTGTTGGCCTTGAGTCCGTCGTGGACGTTCGCCGGGATCTCGGTGGGCAGCAGTTCCTCGGCCGTCTTGGCGAGGATGCGGGCCACGTCGAGGGCGACGTTGCCGACGCCGAGGACGGCGACCTTCTCGGCCTCCAGCGGCCAGGTGCGCGGGACGTCCGGGTGGCCGTCGTACCAGGAGACGAAGTCCGCGGCGCCGTACGACCCGTCGAGGTCGATGCCGGGTATGTCGAGCGCGCGGTCGGCCGTCGCGCCCGTGGAGAAGATCACCGCGTCGTAGAAGGAGCGCAGGTCGTCCAGGCTGATGTCGCCCGGGTAGTCGACGTTGCCGAAGAGGCGGATCTGCGGCTTGTCGAGCACCTGGTGCAGGGCCGTGATGATGCCCTTGATCCGCGGGTGGTCGGGGGCGACCCCGTACCGGATCAGACCGAACGGGGCCGGCATCCGCTCGAAGAGGTCGATCGACACACCGGGCTCGTCCGCCACTGCGGATTTCAGCAGCGCGTCGGCGGCGTAGATTCCGGCGGGGCCGGCTCCGACAATGGCCACCCGCAGAGGGCGAGGCATGTTCAGGGTCCCTTCGAACGGTGATGGAGTGACTGAGGAGAAGCCTAAACTAAGGCAAGCCTAAGTAAGTAGGCGGGTCCTGTTTATGACCTCATAAGGCTGCCTTATGACTTCGCATAGCATCACTTTAGGCGCCCTGGCCCCTGACAGATCACCGCAGGCGGGGTTATGCTCGCCGCGATGATGACTCACTCCGTTCACAGAATGGGGGTCCCGTCCGCGCAAGGTGAGTGCTGATGCTCACTCGGAACGCGCAGAGGGACACCCGCTTTTCCTTCTGGCCGCGCGTGCGAGAGTTCGCCGTGCCGCCCTCCATGATCGAGTCCGCGACCGCCCGCCGTCACGTCGGCGACTGGGCAGGAGCATGCGCCGCCGCGCACGTCGACGTCGATCTCAGCCTCCCGTCCGTGGCCGGTGCGCACGGCAGGGAACTCACGGCCCGCATCCGGGCGGATCTACGCCACCTGGCACCCGACCTGCTGCGCTGGCACCTGCCACGGGTCGCCCCCGACGGGCTGCTGCGCCCCGGTCTCACGATTCCCCTGGCCCGGTACGACACGGTCGGACCCGATGGCGTACGTCCCGTGCACCTCGTGGTCCGCACGCCGCCGGCCTGGGCGGACGCCGGTCAGCGGATCAGCCTCGCGCTGTGGGACGGCACCCGCGCCGACCCGGGCGCCCGGCGCCATCCCCACCCTCACCCCAGCCGCCGTTTCCGCCTGGACCTGCACCGTCACCTCTGGGACGCCCGCAGGACCGACGAGCTGCCCACCCGCGCCGGGGCGGACCGCCCGCCCGGCGACGAGCCGGTGGCCGGGCCGCGCCGATGCGCCGTCTACCGATGGGCGGCCGAGGCGGAGATCCTGCTGCGCGCCGAGGGACGGCCCGCAGGTCCCGTCGCCGTACGGCTCGGGGCGCGGAGCCGACTGACCATCGAGGCGGCCACGGGCCGGGGCCCTGACACCGACGGCCCCGGTCCGCCCGGACTGCGCATCGCACCGGCGCCGCCCGACGGCGGCGCGGCACTGCCGGTGCTGCCCGACGCGGCGACCTGGGTCCTGCCCGACCTGGAGCTGCTGCGCGCCGGCGCCGTGACTCCCGGCCGACTGCATCCGCTGGTCGCCTCGGCGCTGGCCCCCGGTGCCGCACCGGCAGGACCGCCGCCCGTCACGGGCCGGGCGGGGCGCGCCCGGCTCGTGGAGTGCCGGGGAGCGCAGCACCGGATCGGCCTGGTCGACGGGGTGCTGACCGCCTTGGACCACGATCCGGCCGAGATCCGGCGGGAGGAGCTCCTGGTCGCGCTGACCGGCACGCCGCTGCCGTGCCTGCGGGCCATCGACGAGGCGCACCGCCGCCCGGACTGCCTCACGGGCGTCCGCGAGCGTCTCGACCACGGCGACATCACCGGCGCGCTGGCCGTCGTCGAGGAACTGCTCGGTCCCGAGGCGCTGTTGCGCGAGGGCGCCCTCAAGGACGAGCTGGAGACGGCGGCGCGTCGGCGGATCACCTACGGGCTGTACCGGGCGGGGCTGACGGGCCCCGGTCCCGGCTCGGGTCCCGTCCGCACCAACCGCCCCAGCCACTCCGGCCACCGCTCGCGCCCACGCCACTCGACCTTCCGCTGACCCGGCCCTCGGGCCCCCACCACCGCCCCGGCGCCTCCGGCAGGTGCCGCTTCGTCGGTGACGCATGTCCCGAATCCCCTGTCACCCCTCTCTTCCCTCTCTTCCGCGTCTCCTCCGCCCTGCGTGCGCCCACCGCACGGCCCGCCACGAACCCAAAGGTGATCACACATGACCACACAGCACCTGACCTCGGCCGCCGCTCCCTCCAACGGACCGGCCGCCCCTGCACCCGAACCCACGGGCCCCTCCCGACTCGACGTCGCCGACTCCTTGTTGACCCTGCTGCGCGACACGAGCACCGAACCCCGCCCCGACGACCAGCTGGAGGCCCTGACGCTGACCGTGGCCGCCGATCTGCCCGTGCTCCTGTGGGGTGAGCCGGGCATCGGCAAGACCGCGGCCCTGACCCAGCTCGCCACGACCCTGGACCTGCCGCTCACCACGGTGATCGCCAGCGTGCACGAGCCGTCCGACTTCTCGGGGCTGCCCGTCATCGGTGACGACCCCGCCGAGCACGGCGTCCCGATGGCCCCGCCGGACTGGGCGGTGCGGCTGGTGCGGGCGGGCCGCGGACTGCTCTTCCTGGACGAGCTGTCCACCGCGCCGCCCGCTGTGCAGGCCGCCCTGCTCCGCCTCGTCCTCGAACGGCGGATCGGCGCCCTTCACCTGCCGCCCGGCGTACGGATCGTGGCGGCCGCCAACCCGCGCTCCTCGGCGGCCGACGGCTGGGAGCTGAGCCCGCCCCTGGCCAACCGGTTCGTGCATCTGAAGTGGACGCACGACCACGACGTCGTCGTCCGCGGCCTCGGCGGGACCTGGCCCCGTGCCACGCTCCCCCGGCTCGCCCCGGAGAGGCTGCCCGAAGCGGTGGAGCGGGCCCGCCGCGCCGTGTGCGGACTCCTCGCAGGCCGCCCCCGGCTCGTCCACCAGCTGCCCGACAGCGAGACGCGCCGGGGCGGGGCCTGGCCGTCGCCGCGCAGTTGGGAGATGGCGCTGCGCCTGATCGCCTTCGCGACCGCCGCGGGTTCCTCACGCGATGTGCTCTCGCTGCTGGTCCGGGGCACGGTGGGTGACGGCCCCGGCCTCGAACTCCTCGCCGCGCTGGACCGGTTGGACCTGCCCGACCCCGAGGAGCTGCTCGCCGACCCGGCCGCCGCCGTGCTGCCCGAGCGCGGCGACCTGCGCCAGGCCGCGCTCGACGCCGTCGTGGAGGTCGTCCGCAACCGTCCCGACAAGTCCCGCTGGGACGCGGCGTGGGCGCTCCTGGTGCGGGCCGTGGAGACCGGCGCGCCGGACCTGGTGGTCGTGCCCGCGACGACGCTGGCCTCGTTGCGCCGCGAGGACTGGGACGTCCCGGCGTCGATCGAGCGGCTCACCGGGACGGTGTCCCTCTCCCTGCGTGCGGACCGTGCCGCCCGGCGCGCGAACGCCCGTCCCGCGGTCGGCGCACGGGGCCGCCGATGAACGCGGACCGGCCCGGGGCCCTGGACCTCGACAAGCTCTTCGCCGCCCGGCTGCAGGCGGCCCGTGCCCGGCCCTATCTGGCGACGGCCCTGTTCGCCCTGCACACCGTCGCGTCCCGGCAGGTCCCCACGATGGCCGTCGACCGGTACTGGCGCTGTTACGTCTCGCCCGGTTTCGTGGACCGGACGCCGGTGGAGGAGCTGGCGGGGGTGTGGGTCCACGAGGTGTCGCACCTGCTGCGCGACCACCACGGGCGCAGCGACCGGGTCGCGCGCCAGCGCGGTCTGACCGGCGCCGCGGAACGGCTGCGGATGAACATCGCGGCGGACTGCGAGATCAACGACGACGTGTTCGGCGACGGCCTCGTGCGGCCCGAGGGCGCCGTCGACCCCACGGACCTGGACCTGCCCGCGGGCGAACTCATGGAGGACTATCTGCGGCAGTTCCGGCTCGGTCCGCACACCCAGGACCTGGCGTGGCTGGACTGCGGCAGCGGCGCCGACGGGCGGGAGCGGGAGTGGGACCAGGGGCCGGACGGCGCGCACGGGCTCAGTGAGCAGGAGCGGGACGGGGTCAGGTTCCGGGTCGCGCAGGGCATCACCGCCCGTCCCGGCAGCGCCCCGAAGGGGTGGCGGCGGTGGGCGGAGCAGGCGTTCCATCCGCCGCAGCCGTGGCGGGAGCTGCTGGGCGCGGCGATGCGGTCGGCGGCGTCCGGGCCCGGCGTGGGCGAGGACTACACGTACGGCAGGCCGGCGCGGCGCTCGGCGTCCCTGCCCGGCGTCGTCCTGCCGAGCCTGCGGCGCACTCCCCCGCGGGTGTCCGTGATCATCGACACCTCCGGTTCGGTCAGCGACGCGGAGCTGGGCAGCGCGCTCCTGGAGGTCACCGCGATCTCCCGTGCCGTGGGCGGGCGCCGTGACCTGGTCACCGTGATGTCGTGCGACGCGGCGGCGGGCACCGTGCATCCGCTGTGCCGGGCCGAGGGCATTCCACTGCTGGGCGGCGGGGGCACGGATCTGCGCTCGGGCTTCGCCGAGGCGCTGCGGTCCCGGCCGCACCCCGATGTCGTCGTGGTCCTGACGGACGGGCAGACGCCGTGGCCGGAGCGCCGTCCGCCGTGCCGGACGGTGGTGGGTCTGTTCCCCCGAGGGCGGTCGTCCGCCGCGTACGACGAGGACAACCCCGACTACGTGCCGGACGCGCCGCCCTCCTGGGCGCGCGTGGTCGAGATCGGATGACCGCCCGCCGATGCCGGTGAGGGGCGTCCGGGCCGGCCCCGAGGGGCCGGCCCGGACGGCGTGCTCAGACGTGTCAGACCAGGTCGAACCGGTCCAGGTCCATGACCTTGGTCCAGGCGGCGACGAAGTCCTTCACGAACTTCTCCTTCGCGTCGTCGCTCGCGTAGACCTCGGCGACGGCACGCAGCTCGGAGTTCGAGCCGAAGACCAGGTCGGCGCGCGTGCCGGTCCACTTGACCGCGCCGGAGGCGTCGCGGCCCTCGAACTCGTCCTGCGCCTCGGACGTCGACTTCCACTGCGTGCCCAGGTCGAGCAGGTTGACGAAGAAGTCGTTCGTCAGCGTGCCCGGACGGTCGGTGAGGACGCCGTGCTTCGACTTGGCGTGGTTGGCGCCGAGGACGCGCAGGCCGCCGACGAGGACCGTCAGCTCGGGCGCGCTCAGGGTCAGCAGGTTCGCCTTGTCGAGGAGCAGGAACTCGGCCGGCAGGCGGTTGCCCTTGCCGACGTAGTTGCGGAAGCCGTCGGCGGCCGGCTCGAGCGCGGCGAACGACTCCACGTCCGTCTGCTCCTGCGCGGCGTCGACGCGGCCCGGCGTGAAGCCCGCCTGGATCTCGACGCCGCCGTCCTTGGCCGCCTGCTCGACGGCCGCGGTGCCGGCGAGCACGATCAGGTCGGCCAGCGAGACCTTCTTGCCGCCCGCGGAGTTGAAGGACTCCTGGATGCCCTCGAGCGTACGCAGCACGTGCGCGAGCTCGTCGGGGTTGTTGACCTCCCAGCCGCGCTGCGGCTCCAGGCGGATGCGGGCGCCGTTGGCGCCGCCGCGCTTGTCGCTGCCGCGGAAGGAGGAGGCGGCGGCCCAGGCGGCGGAGACGAGCTGCGGGACCGTGAGGTCGGAGCCGAGGACCTGCTCCTTGAGGGAGGCGATGTCCGCGGCGTCGATCAGCTCACCCTCGCGGGCGGGCAGCGGGTCCTGCCACAGCAGCTCCTCGGAGGGGACCTCCGGGCCGAGGTAACGGACGACGGGACCCATGTCACGGTGCGTCAGCTTGTACCAGGCGCGGGCGAAGGCGTCCGCGAACTCCTCCGGGTTCTCGTAGAACCGGCGCGAGATCGGCTCGTAGACCGGGTCGAAGCGCAGCGACAGGTCGGTGGTGAGCATCGTCGGAAGGTGCTTCTTCGACGCGTCGTACGCGTCCGGGATGATCGCCTCGGCGTTCTTCGCGACCCACTGGTTGGCGCCGGCCGGGCTCTGGGTGAGCTCGTACTCGTACTCGAAGAGGTTCTTGAAGAAGAGGTTGCTCCACTGGGTGGGCGTCTCGGTCCAGGTCACCTCCAGGCCGGAGGTGATGGCGTCCTTGCCCACGCCCGTGTTGTACGAGCTCTTCCAGCCGAGGCCCATCTGCTCCAGCGGCGCGGCCTCGGGGTCGTCGCCGACGCTGTCCGCCGGGCCCGCGCCGTGGGTCTTGCCGAAGGTGTGGCCACCGGCGATCAGCGCGACGGTCTCCTCGTCGTTCATCGCCATGCGGCGGAACGTCTCGCGGATGTCGCGGGCCGCGGCGATCGGGTCCGGGTTGCCGTTGGGGCCCTCGGGGTTGACGTAGATGAGACCCATCTGGACGGCGGCGAGCGGGTTCTCCAGCTCGCGGTCGCCGGTGTAGCGGGCGTCGCCGAGCCACTCGGTCTCGGGGCCCCAGTACACGTCCTCGTCGGGCTCCCACTCGTCCACGCGGCCACCGGCGAAGCCGAAGGTCTTGAAGCCCATGGTCTCCAGGGCGACGTTGCCGGTGAGGACCAGGAGGTCGGCCCAGGAGATGGACTGGCCGTACTTCTTCTTGACGGGCCACAGCAGGCGGCGGGCCTTGTCGAGGCTCGCGTTGTCCGGCCAGCTGTTGAGCGGGGCGAAGCGCTGCTGGCCGCCGCCGGCGCCGCCGCGGCCGTCGCTGATGCGGTACGTACCGGCGCTGTGCCAGGCCATGCGGATCATCAGCGGGCCGTAGTTGCCGAAGTCCGCGGGCCACCAGTCCTGCGAGGTGGTGAGCACCTCGGCGATGTCGCGTTTGACGGCCGGGAGGTCGAGGGCGTTGAAGGCCTCGGCGTAGTCGAACTCCCCACCGAGCGGGTTGGCCACGGCGGGGTTCTTGGCGAGGATCTTCAGGTTGAGCCGCTCCGGCCACCACTGGCGGTTGCCGCCGCCCTGGGTGGGGTGTGCCGCGCGTCCGTGCGCGACCGGGCAGCCGCCTGTCTCCTCAGGCTTCGGGTCGGTGACGATCGCGTCGTGGTTCTCGGTCATGGGAATCCTTCCGGACGGGGCGGATCACGGTGCTCAGGAGCTCTGAGGACGGTGGAACAGCCAGGACACAGGGCCACCGTACGACCGGCGCAGCAGGTCGTGGCGGAGGAGCGCAGACACGAGGCGAGGACGAGGAAACGGCCGTCCGGCAGCCGGGCGCCGGATGCCGGGTCGCACGGACCCGCCCCCTGGACTCACGCAGCTTCCCGAACTCACGTGCTCTTCCCTGATGTTGCTCTGTCCCTGTCCCTTGGCTGTCGGCCGGAACCGATCCTACGATGGACGAAATCCAAGTCAATACGACCGACAGGCCCGGACGGAATCATTCGTCGGACGACGCAAAAGTTAGGCTGGTGGCCATGAGTGACCTGCTGCAACGACTCCGCGGACGCGGCTGGCGGATGACCGCCCAGCGCCGCGTGGTCGCCGAGGTGCTCGACGGCGACCACGTCCACCTCACCGCGGACGAGGTGCTCGCCCAGGCCACCGCCCGGCTGCCGGAGATCTCTCGGGCGACCGTCTACAACACCCTCGGCGAGCTGGTCGCCCTGGGCGAGGTCATAGAAGTGGCAACCGACGGCCGCGCCAGGCGGTACGACCCGAACGCCCACCATCCCCACCAGCACCTGGTCTGCTCGGGCTGCGGCACCATCCGCGACGTCCACCCGAACGGCGATCCGCTCTCCTCGCTGCCGCAGGACGAGCGCTTCGGGTTCACGGTCTCGGCGGCCGAGGTGACCTATCGGGGGCTGTGCCCGGACTGCGGCCCGCGGGCCTGACACCCGGCGGCGACGCGCGGCCCCGCCCCTCGGGTGGAGCGAACCTCCCGCGTCCCCTCCCGGAGAGCACCGCGTCCTCTTCGTCCTCAGCCGAGGAACGAGAGCCGCACCTCGCGACGGGGGTTGTCGACGTTCGTGTCGACCAGGCACACCGACTGCCAGGTCCCCAGCTCCAGCCGGCCGCCGATGACCGGGAGCGTCGCGTGCGGCGGCACCAGCGCCGGCAGGACGTGGTCCCGGCCGTGCCCCGGACTGCCGTGGCGGTGCTGCCAGCGGTCGTCCGCCGGAAGCAGCGAGTGCAGCGCGGCCAGGAGGTCGTCGTCGCTGCCCGCACCCGTCTCCAGGATCGCGATGCCCGCCGTGGCGTGCGGGACGAAGACGTTGAGGAGACCGTCGCGGCCGGCCGCCGCTTCCCGCAGGAAGGCCTCGCAGTCGCGGGTGAGGTCGTGGACCACCTCGGCCGAGCCGGTGGTGATCTGCAGGGTCCGGGTGGTGAACGCGTCGGGCATGCGTCCATCCTCCCGCATCCGGCTTCCCATTCGGCGATACGGAGAGTCCAGTTTCCGAGACGCCATTGACCGTGTGCACACCATCTGGCTACGTTCAGCGGCATGTTGCGTTCAGCTCTGCTCACCACGCGCGGTCACATCGACCTGCTGCGGGTGGCCTCCTCCGCGTGTCGTCGCGGCTGCTGACGCCCTTTCACCCGCTTCCCCATTCCTCACCTCCCCTCCGGCAGTCCGGCTCTTTCCCGCGCCTCTTCGCCGTCGCTCTCACGCGCCCTCGCCCACGGGTCCCCCGATCCGCACGCCTGAACGCCGCTGAGGCCCGCTGAGGCCCGTCGCCACCTGCCGGAGCGCCCCTCCCCTCCTGCCGTGGAGCATCCATGAGCATCAGCCATGCCCCGCCACACCCATCGCCAGACATCTCCGATTTGCCCGACAGTTCTGGTACGTCCTCAACTGGAGACGGGTCGGCCGGTCCCGGCCGCGGGACCGGCGCCGACGGAGACGGCCCCGAGCTCGAAGCCCTCGTCCCCCTCTCCAGCCGCCGCACCCGCGTCCCCCGCTGGCTGCGCCGCACCTCCGGCCCTCTCCTCCTGCTCGCCCTCTGGCAACTCCTCAGCGCCACGGGCGTGTTGACCAGCGACGTCCTCGCATCGCCCGGGACGATCGCGCAGGTCGGGCGCGATCTCATCGCGGACGGCTCCCTGCCGAACGCCATGGGCGTCTCCCTGCAGCGCGTCGCCGTCGGGCTGCTCTTCGGCACCGTCATCGGCACGGCGCTCGCGCTCGTCTCCGGGCTCTTCCGCATCGGCGAGGACCTCGTGGACGCCGGGGTGCAGATGCTGCGCACCGTGCCGTTCGTCGGACTGATCCCGCTCTTCATCATCTGGTTCGGCATCGGCGAGGCGCCCAAGATCGCCATCATCGCGCTCGGCGTCTCCTTCCCCCTCTATCTGAACGTGTACGCCGGAATCCGCGGCGTGGACGCCCAGTTGATCGAGGCCGGCGAGTCGCTCGGCCTGTCGCGGTGGGGGCTCGTGCGGCACGTCGTGCTGCCGGGCGCGCTGCCCGGCGCCATGACGGGGCTGCGCTACTCGCTGGGCATCGCCTGGCTCGCCCTCGTCTTCGCCGAGCAGGTGAACGCCGACGCGGGCATCGGCTTCCTGATGGTGCAGGCCCGCGACTTCCTGCGGACCGACGTGATCGTGGTCTGCCTGATCGTCTACGCCTTCCTCGGCCTCCTCGCCGACTTCGTCGTCCGTACCCTCGAAAGGCTGCTCCTGCAATGGCGACCGACGTTCACCGGCCGGTGACCCCCGCTCGGAGCGCGTCGTCCGCGGTGCGCGTCGACGGGCTCACCCGCAGCTTCGACGGCCGCGCCGTCATCGACGACCTGCGCCTCGACGTGCGGCAGGGCGAGTTCGTGGCGCTGCTCGGGCGCAGCGGCTGCGGCAAGTCCACGCTGCTGCGCATCCTCGCGGGGCTCGACCGCGACATCGAGGGCACCGTGCTCGTGCCGCGCCGCAAGGCCGTCGCGTTCCAGGCGCCCCGGCTGATGCCCTGGAAGCGGGTGTGGCGCAATGTGCTGCTCGGGCTGCCGGGCAAGCCGGACCGGGACGTCGCCGAGCGGGCCCTGGCCGAAGTGGGGCTCAAGCACCGCACGAACGCCTGGCCCAAGACGCTCTCCGGCGGCGAGGCCCAGCGCGCCTCCCTGGCCCGCGCGCTGGTGCGCGAGCCCGATCTGCTCCTGCTCGACGAGCCGTTCGGCGCGCTCGACGCGCTCACCCGGATCAAGGCGCAGCGCCTCGTCGACGAGCTGTGGCAGCGACGCGGGTGCGCCGTCCTGCTCGTGACGCACGACGTGGAGGAGGCGGTGCTGCTCGCCGACCGCGTGCTCGTCATGGACGACGGCGTCATCGCGTACGAGAAGGAGATCGATCTGGACCGCCCCCGCGGGATCTCCGACCCTCGCTTCGCCGAGCTGCGCGCGGAGCTGCTCCAGCGGCTCGGGGTCGAGACGGCGGACGCCGAGGCATCGGGGACCGGGGCGACCGACGCCGCCGCATCGCCCCGGAAGGACGCGGCCGACGCCCCGACGCCAGAGGACCCCGCGGCCGAGCCCGACCCCGCCGCCAGAACCCTCACCAGGACCAGCGCCTGACGCCCCGTCCCCCGCCAGGCCCGCTCCGCCCCACGATCCGACCGCACCGAACGGAACCCCATGCGACGACCACCTCTCGCCCCCGCCGCCCTGCTCGTCCCCCTGGCCCTGCTGCTCGCCGCCTGCTCCGGTACCTCGTCCGCGGGCACCTCGGTCGGCGGCTCGGGCGGCGGCACCGACGGAGAAGGGTCGCTCACCCTCGACGTCGGTGATCAGAAGGGCGGTTCGGAGGCCGTGCTGCGCGCGGCCGGGGAGCTCGACGACCTGAACTACAGGATCCGCTGGTCGACCTTCACCTCGGGGCCACCGCTCCTGGAGGCCGTCAACGCCAAGGCCGTCGACGTCGGCGCCGTCGGCAACACCCCGCCCGTCTTCGCGGCGGGCGCCGACTCGAAGATCTCCGTGGTGGCCGCGACCCATGGCACGGCGGACGGCGAGACGATCCTCGTGCCCAACGGCTCCTCCCTGAAGCGGACCGAGGACCTCAAGGGCAAGTCCGTCGCCGTGGCGCAGGGTTCGTCGGCGCACTACCAGCTGATCGCGTCCCTGAAGAAGGCCGGGCTCGACTTCAAGGACGTCGAGGTCAAGTACCTGCAGCCGGCCGACGCGCTGGCCGCGTTCACCGGCGGCAAGGTGGACGCGTGGGCCGTCTGGGACCCGTACACCTCGCAGGTCCTGCGCGCGAAGAAGGGCCGCGTCCTGACCGACGGCGACGGTGTGGTGAACGGCCTGAGCTTCCAGGTGGCGTCGCCCGCCGCGCTCGCCGACAAGAAGAAGGCGGCGGCGATCGACGACTACCTCAAGCGGCTGCGCCGGGCGCAGGACTGGGTCTACGAGCACCCGGAGGCGTGGGCGAAGGTCTGGGCGAAGGACACCGGCCTGCCGTACGAGGTGGCGCTCGACGCGGTCAAGCGCACCAACGGCACCCGGGTCCCGGTGGCCGTGGACAAGAACGTCATCGCCTCCGAGCAGCAGATCGCGGACACGTTCACCGACCTGAAGCTCATCCCGCGCCGCGTCGACTTCGGCGACTTCGTCGACACCCGGTTCAACGGCGACCTGCCGCCCTCCACCCGCAAGCCGCGCTCGTACAGCAAGGAGTCCTGACCCATGACCGTCCACCTCCACTGGTTCCTGCCGACCGGCGGCGACGGCCGTACCCTCGTCGACCGGCACGCCTACACCGACGGCGGCATCACGCGCTCCCGCGTCACCCCGGTGAGCGGCGTGCGCGCGCCCGACATCGAGTACCTGGCCCAGATAGCCAAGGCCGCCGAGCAGCTGGGCTTCGAGGCGGTGCTCACGCCGACGGGCACCTGGTGCGAGGACGCCTGGCTGACGACGGTCGCGCTCGCCCAGCACACCGAGCGCCTCAAGTTCCTCGTGGCCTTCCGCCCCGGCGTCATCTCCCCCGTGCTCGCCGCGCAGATGGCGGCGACGTACCAGCGCATCACCCGCGGACGGCTGCTGCTGAACGTGGTCACCGGCGGCGACTCGACCGAACAGCGGCGGTTCGGCGACCACTTGGACCACGACCGCCGCTACGCCCGCACCGACGAGTTCCTCTCGGTCGTACGAGGGGTCTGGAGCGGCAGGCCGTACGACTTCGACGGCGAGCACTACCAGGTCGAGGGCGGGCTGACCGCGCTGCCGCCGGACCCGCTGCCGGAGATCTTCTTCGGCGGGTCGTCGGCGGCGGCCGGTCCAGTCGCGGCGCGGCACACGGACGTCTATCTGACCTGGGGCGAGCCGCCGGAGCAGGTCAAGCAGAAGATCGACTGGATCCGGGGGCTCGCCGAGAAGGAGGGGCGCACGGTCCGCTTCGGCATCCGGCTGCACACCATCTCCCGCGACTCCTCCGCCGAGGCGTGGGCGACCGCGAACCGGCTGCTCGACGACCTCGACCCGGACACCATCGCCGCCGCCCAGGAGGCGCTCGGCCGCAGCGAGTCGGTGGGCCAGCAGCGGATGCTCGCGCTGCACGGCGGCTCCCGCGACAAGCTGGAGATCTCGCCCAACCTGTGGGCGGGCGTCGGTCTCGTGCGCGGTGGCGCGGGCACGGCCCTGGTCGGCAGCCACGCCGATGTGGCCGACCGCATCGAGGAGTACCACGCGCTCGGTGTCGAGCACTTCGTCCTGTCCGGCTATCCGCACCTGGAGGAGGCGTACTGGTTCGGGGAGGGCGTCATCCCCGACCTGGCCGCGCGTGGTCTGCTGCCCCGGATCCCGGCGGCGCCGCTCGCCGGGGTGCCCGCGGCGAACGGCCGCCCGGCCTCCGCCCCGGGCGGCGCTCCGCTGCTGGTGGCCGGGGGCCGCTGAGGTGCCCTGTCCGGGGCGGGAAGATCTCACACCCCGATGGAGTTAGTAGAAGCGTGAACGACATCGGGGTACGAGACGCGGCCGCCGCGGCGGCGCCACAGGACGTCGACGTGGTCGTCGTGGGGGCCGGACAGGCGGGCCTGTCCGCCGCCCACCACCTGCGGCGGGTCGGCTTCGAGCCGGACCGGGACTTCGTGGTCCTCGACCACGCGCCCCGGCCCGGCGGCGCCTGGCAGTTCCGCTGGCCCTCACTGACGTACGCCAAGGTCCACGGGATGCACGCGCTCCCCGGCATGGAACTCACGGACGCGGACCCCGCGCGCCCGTCGTCCGAGGTCATCGGGGAGTACTTCGAGGCGTACGAGCGCCGCTTCGACCTGCGGGTGCACCGCCCCGTGGACGTGCGCAAGGTCGGCGAGGGCGACGGGGGCAGGCTCCTCGTCGAGACCTCCGCGGGCACCTGGTCGACGCGCGCGCTGATCAACGCGACGGGCACCTGGGACCGGCCGTTCTGGCCCCGCTACCCGGGCCAGGACACGTTCCGTGGACGGCAGCTGCACACGGCGGTCTATCCCGGTCCGGAGGCGTTCGCCGGTCAGCGGGTGATCGTCGTGGGCGGTGGCGCGTCCGGCACGCAGCACCTCATGGAGATCGCGCCGTACGCGGCCTCGACCACCTGGGTCACCCGGCGCGAGCCGGTCTTCCGTGAGGGCGCCTTCGACGAGAACTGGGGGCGCTCGGCCGTCGCCATGGTCGAGGAGCGCGTGCGCCAGGGCCTGCCGCCGCGCAGCGTCGTGTCGGTGACGGGCCTGCCGGTGAACGACGCGATCCGGCAGGCGCGGGCCGACGGCGTCCTCGACCGGCTCCCGATGTTCGACCGGATCACCCCGACGGGCGTGGAGTGGGACGACGGCCGGCGGGTGGACGCCGACGTCATCCTCTGGGCGACGGGCTTCCGCGCGGCGATCGACCACCTCGCGCCGCTGCGCCTGCGGGAGGCGGGCGGCGGCATCCGCATGGAGGGGACCCGCGCCGCCGCCGACCCCCGCGTCCATCTGGTCGGCTACGGGCCTTCGGCGTCCACGATCGGCGCCAATCGCGCGGGCCGCGCGGCGGTGCGCGACGTCCGGCGGCTGCTGGCGGAGGCGCCGGTCACGGTGTGACGCGACGCCCCCACCGGATTCTCAGGGCAGATAGAGGGTGTAGAGGAGCTTGTCGGGCGTGACCGGCGGGGTGCCCTGCAGGGCCCCGGTGGTGGCGTTGTCGACGAGCCCCTTCTTCACCTGGGCCGGTGTGTCCGTCGGCCGGAAGGCGAGGTGGAGCGCGGCCGCCCCGGCCGCGTGCGCCGTGGCCATGGACGTGCCGCTCAGCGTCGTACTGGAGGTGTCGCTGTCCTTCCAGGCGGACGGGATCTGCACGCCGGGCGCGAACAGGGAGACGCACGCGCCGTAGTTGGACGAGGAGGCCCGCCGGTCGCCGCTGTCACTGGCACCGACGCCGATCGTCTCGGGCACCCGCGAGGGCGAGGTGTCGCAGGCCCCGCCGGACTGTCCGGAGCTGCCCGCCGAGACGGTGTAGGTGACACCGGAGTTGATCGAGTTGCGGACCGCCGTGTCGAGGACCTGGCTGGCCCCGCCGCCCAGGCTCATGTTCGCGACGGCGGGCCGCTTCGCGTTCTTCGTCACCCACTCGATCCCGGCGACGACCCCCGAAGTGGTGCCCGAGCCCTGGCAGTTCAGGACGCGCACCGCCACCAGCTTGGCCTGCTTGGCCACCCCGTACGTCTTGCCCGCCGCGACACCGCCCACGTGAGTGCCGTGGCCGTTGCAGTCGTTGCCGTTCTGACCGTCGCCGACGGTGTCGATGCCGACCGAGGCCCGGCCGCCGAACTCCGCGTGGGTGGTCCGCAGTCCGGTGTCGATGACGTACACGCTCACGTTGGGGGCGGTGGTGCGGTAGGTGTACGTGGTGGACAGCGGAAGGCGCCGCTGGTCGATGCGGTCGAGGCCCCAGGGCGCGTTGGGCTGTGTGGTGTCCGCCGCGGGCCGCACGGCCCGCGGGGCGTCGATCCTGACGCGGGTGTCCTGACGGACGTACGCGACACGGGGGTCCGCAGCGAGGCGCTCCGCCTGCGCCCGGCTCATCCGGGCGGAGAAGCCGTGCAGCGCGGCCCGGTACACGTGCCCGAGCCGCGCTCCTTCGGCCCGGCCGACGAGCTCGCGTGCCACGGAGGGCGCGGCGTCGGCGGCCGCTGCCGAGCGCCCGCCCTTCAGTACGACGATCCAGCCGTCCGGCACGGCGGTCTCGGAACCGCTCGCGAGCCGCACGTCCCCGGCGGAGCCGCCGGAAGCCGCGTGCGTGACGGAAGGGGCGACGCCGAGCTGGAGTCCGGCGGCCACGAGCGCGGCGGACAGCAGCACCGCTGCGGGCCGCCGACGGGAGGGCATTCTCATCCCGGTGCACCTGAACCTTTCGTTGACCAGGGGTGGGGTCGGATCATGTGCGGTGCGCGGTGCGGTCGTTGCCCGTGGTGCGGCGCGGAGCGCATGTCAGCCTCTCGTGCCGTCCCGCCCGGCACAAGAGGCCGGGGCATGCCCGCCCGGCTCAGGGCGCGACGACGTTCACCAGGCTCTTGTGCGGGAGGTAGCGCGGCACGTCGAGACGGGCGTGCACCGGGGTGACGCCTTCCAAGGTGTCGATGGCCGTGCGCAGTTCGCGGGTGCCGCCGTCCCCGGCGAAGCGCCGCCAGGCCGCCATGTCCTCCCACTCCGCGTGGTTGAGCACCCGCCGGCCGTCCTTGCTCGCGAGGAAGTGGGCCCCGAGCAGCCCCTCGGGCCGGAGCCGCTCAAGGATGTCGACGACGGCATCGGCGAGCGCGCGCTGACTGTCGGGGCCTTCGGTCTCGAACGTGGGGGTGACCAGGGCACCGGGGGTGCGGTCCGCGCTCCGGGCGGGTGCGTAGCTGCGGTAGTGCGCATAGCGCACCAGGCCGGGGCGCTCGATGCCCGGGACGATCCGGTCGACCTCGCTGATGCTCTGGGAGCGCCGGGCGCGGGCCCAGGCCAGGTGCGACTCGTCGTCCGTCCACTGCGCGTGGTTGAGGACCTCGCGGCCGTCCTCGCCCAGGAACGTGGTCACGGAGAGCATCGCGTCCGGGCGCTCTTCGTGTTCCCAGCCCTCGATGACGAGGTCCGCGGCCCGCCGCTGGACGTCCGGCGCGGGCACGATCCAGGAGCTGACGAGGATCGTCCCGGCGTCCGCGCGCCGGACGTCGGGGAAGGCATCGGGAATCGGCGTGGTCATGGTCGGCTCCTCCTGAGCGCGGCTGCGGTGAGATCGAGGCACAGCGTCGTACCTGAACCGCGGTCGAGGTCAAGAGGGGGCCGACCGAAAGCGGGGAACGGATCCCGGGGAGGGCCTACTTGGGCTGCGTCTTGTTGAACTCCGCGACGTTCTTCTGGTGTTCCTCGAAGCTGGCGGTGAAGCGGGTGTCCCCGGGCTTCACGGTCACGAAGTACAGCCAGTCGCCCGCCGTCGGGCTGGTCGCCGCCCGCACAGCCGCCTCGCCGGGGTTGCCGATGGGGGTGGGCGGCAGACCCATGCGCGCGTACGTGTTGTACGGGCTGCTGATCTTCGTGTCACGCTCGCTGGTGGCCAGCGTGGAACGGTTCAGGGCGTAGTTGATGGTGGAGTCCATCTGGAGGGGCATGCCCCGGTCGAGGCGGTTGTAGATGACCCGGGCGACCTTGCCCATGTCCGCCTTCGTGCCGGCCTCGGCCTCGACCATGCTGGCGATGGTGACGGTCTGGTAGACGTTCACGGCATTGCGGTCGGCGCCCGCCGTGACCTGGCCGCCGCCGAACTTCTTGTTCGCGGTGTTCACCATGTACGACAGGACGGACGCCGGCGTCGACTGGGAGCCGATCGGGTACGTCGCCGGGAAGAGGTACCCCTCGGGGTTGCCCCCGGCGTCGCCGGGAAGTTTGAGGTCGGCCTTCGCAAGTGCCTTCTTCGTGGTGCCCGCGGGCACCTTGAGGGCCTTGTCCACGGCTTCGTACACCTGGCCCGAGCGCCAGCCCTCGGGGATGGTCAGCGTCTCGGGCCGCGCCTCGTCGTCGGGGAGCAGCAGCGGCACCGCCACGGCGGTGGCCGCCGCGACGGCCCCGGTGGCGATCAGGGCGATCCGGCCCCGCCGCGTCAGTCGAATCGTGCCCCGTCGCGGAATCTTGGTCTGCATGCGGGCACGGTAACCCGCAAAAGCGGGCATTCCCGGCATATTTTCACGCAAACATCCCGGTGGTCATGCGGTCGGCTCCAGCTGGGCGTCCCTGCGGACGAGCGCGGCGTACCGGCCGTCGCGGGCCAGGAGCTCCTCGTGGGTGCCGCGCTCGGCGGTGCGGCCTGCGTCCAGGACCACGATCTGGTCGGCGCCGCGGACGGTGGAGAGCCGGTGGGCGATGGTGAGGGTGGTCCGGTCGGCGGACAGGGCGTCGATGGCCTCCTGCACGGCCCGCTCGGTGCGGGTGTCCAGGGCGCTGGTCGCCTCGTCGAGGATGAGGACCGGCGGGTCGCGCAGGATGGTCCGGGCGATCGCAAGGCGCTGCTTCTCACCGCCGGAGAAGCGGTGTCCGCGCTCGCCGACGACGGTGTCGTACCCGTCGGGCAGGGACGCTATGTGGTCGTGGATCTGCGCGGCGCGGGCCGCGGTGACGAGTTCCTCGTCGGTGGCGTCGGGCTTGGCGAAGCGGAGGTTCTCGGCGACCGAGGCGTGGAAGAGGTACGTCTCCTGGGAGACCACGCCGACGGCCCGCGCGAGGGTGTCGAAGTCGAGGTCGCGCACGTCGACGCCGTCGAGGGTGACGCGACCGCCCGTGACGTCGTACAGCCGGGGCACCAGATGGCTGAGGGTCGACTTGCCGGAGCCGGTGGGGCCGACCACGGCGAGACTGCCGCCGGCGGGTATCGCGAGGTCGATGCCCTGGAGAGTGGGGCCGGACTTCTCGTCGTAGCGGAACTCGACGCCCTCGAAGCGGACCTCGCCCTTGATCTCGTCGAGGCGCACCGGGTCCTTCGGCTCGGTGATGTCGACGGTCAGGTCGAGGTACTCGAAGATGCGCTGGAAGAGCGCGAGCGAGGTCTGGATCTGCACGCCGGTGGAGAGCAGGCTCACGGTCGGCCGGAACAGGCCCTGCTGGAGCGAGACGAAGGCGACGAGCGTGCCGATCGAGACGGTCGGCCCGCCCAGCTGGAAGGCGAGTCCCGCGGTCCAGTAGATGACGGCGGGCATAGCGGCCATGACGATCGTGATGACGGCCATGCGCCAGCGGCCCGCCATGTTCGAGCGGATCTCCAGGTCGACGAGCCGCTCGGACTCGTCCGCGAAGGACCTGGTGAGGGAGTCGGCGCGGCCCATCGTGCGGCCGAGGACGATGCCGCTCACGGAGAGCGACTCGGTGACGGTCGCGGCCATGACGGCCATCTGCTTCTGCCGCTCCGTGGCGATCTTCTTGCGCTCGCGGCCGACGCGGCGGCTGATCCACACGAAGACCGGCAGCAGGAGCAGCGAGACGACGGTCAGGCGCCAGTCCAGGGCGAGCATGGCGACGACGGTCGCGATCACGCTCGTGAGGTTGGAGACGAGGGAGGTGGCCGTGGAGGTGACGGTCGCCTGCATGCCGCCGATGTCGTTGGCGATGCGGGACTGGACCTCGCCCGTGCGGGTGCGGGTGAAGAACGCCAGGGACATGCTCTGCAGCCGGCCGTAGACGGCCGTGCGCAGGTCGTGCATGACGCGCTGCCCGACGGACGTGCTGATCAGCGTCTGCAGGACGCCGAAGACGCTGGTGACGACCGCGCTGAGGATCATGCCGAGCGCGAGCAGGCTGAGCAGACCGGTGCGCCCCTGCGGCAGGGCGGTGTCGAGGATCTCCTTCAGGAGGAAGGGCGTGGCGACCGAGACGAGGGACGCGGCGCAGACCAACAGGCCCACGAGCGCGAGGCGGCCCCGGTAGGGACGGAAGAGGCGGAGGATGCGGCGCAGCTGGCGCGGCGGTTCCTGGTCGGGGGCCTGGGGAGGCGGCGTCCAGGTCGGTTCGTCGTGATGCATGGGCTCCTACGGGGTGCGGGCCTGCGGGATGCGCGGCGGGGTGCGCACCGCGGGCGCGGGTGCGTACTGCGTGTTCCCTGCGCGACGCGTGATCGGACGCATACGGGCGGGACGATGAAGGACTCAGGGAGCATAGCTCACTGTTACCTATGTTCACAATGCACAAGGTCCTGATAATGTTCCCGGCATGACCACCCCGGACACCGACGGCCCCCTCGCCGAACAGCTGCTGCGGCTCACCCGCAGGCTGCACCGCATCCAGAAGCGCCATCTGGAGCCGGTGGGCGTCACCCCGGCCCAGTCCCGGCTGCTGCGCACCCTCGCGCACTACGAGGCGCCGCCGCGCATGGCCGATCTCGCCCAGCGCCTGGAAGTGGTCCCGCGCGCCGTGACGAGCCTGGTCGACGGCCTGGAGTCGGGCGGTCTGGTGCGGCGTGCGCCGGATCCGAGCAATCGCCGGGTGATCCGGATCGAACTCACCGACGCGGGGCAGGACGCGCTGAAAAAGCTGCGCAGCGCGCGCCGGGCCGCCGCAGAGGACATCCTGGCTCCACTGACCGCCGAACAGCGCGAGGTGCTCGGCGGCCTGCTGTCCGCCCTGGTCGACGACCCCGGAGGTCGTTGCTGACACGCGACGGTCACCGCGGCGCGTCGCCGACATGCGACGGCCCAGGCGGCCGTTGCCGAGACCCGTCGAGGGAGAGCCATGCCCCTGCTGGAGCCCGATCCGGACGCCCTGCGCCCCACGTCGCGCACGGAGGGACCGTCACCCGACCGCGTGCCCGACCGGCGGGCCACGGGCACCCCGGAGCCCCTGCGCTCCGAGCTGACCGCGCTCCTCGGCGCGGACAAGGTCCTCACGAACGTCTCCGACCTGGTGCGGTACGCCTCGGACGCGAGCCCCTACCGCTTCGTGCCGCAGGTCGTGGTGGTCCCCGAGGACATCGACGACGTGTCCGCGGTCCTGTCGTACGCGCACGGCAGGGGCCGCGAGGTCGTCTTCCGCGCCGCGGGCACCTCCCTGAACGGGCAGGCCCAGGGCGAGGACATCCTGGTCGACGTGCGCAAGCACTGGTCGGGCATCGAGGTCATCGGCGAGGGCGAGCGGGCACGCATCGGGCCCGGGACGACGGTCGTGCGCGCCAACGCCACCCTCGCCCGGTACGGCCGGGTCCTCGGCCCCGACCCCGCGAGCGCCATCGCCTGCACCCTCGGCGGCGTCGTCGCCAACAACGCCTCCGGCATGACGGCGGGCACCACCCGCAACTCCTACCGCACCCTCGCCTCGCTGACCTTCGTGCTGCCCACCGGGACGGTCGTGGACACGGCCGAAGCGGACGCCGACGAGCGACTGGCCCACGCCGAACCGGCCCTGTGCGAGGGCCTGTTGGCGATCAAGCGCGAGATCGAGGCGGACCCCGATCTGGTCTCCCGCGTCCGCGCCAAGTACGAGATCAAGAACACCAACGGCTATCGCCTGGACGCCTTCCTCGACGGCACGACCCCCGTGGAGATCCTGCGCGGGCTCATGGTCGGCTCCGAGGGCACCTTCGGGTTCATCTCCGAGGTCGTCTTCGACACCCTGCCGCTGGACCGGCACACCAGCACCGCCCTGCTCTTCTTCCCCTCGCTGCCCGCCGCCGCCGCGGCCGTCCCGGTCTTCAACGCCGCGGGCGCGCTCGCCGTCGAGCTGATGGACGGGAACACGCTGCGCGCCTCGGTCAGCGTCCAGGGCGTGCCCGCCGACTGGGCCGACCTGCCGAAGGCGACGGCCGCGCTCCTGGTCGAGTTCCGCGCCCCTGACGAGGCCGCGCAGGAGGCGTACGAAGCCGCCGCGGCCAAGGCGCTCGAAGGACTCGAACTGGTCGCGCCCGTCGCGTCGGTGACCAACTCCTTCACCCGCGACGCGCGGACGATCGGCGGCTACTGGAAGGCGCGCAAGGCGTTCGTCACGGCCGTCGGCGGCTCGCGGCCCTCGGGGACGACGCTGATCACCGAGGACTTCGCGGTGCCTCCGGGGCGGCTCGCCGAGGCCTGCGAGGCGCTGCTCGACCTCCAGACCCGGCACGGCTTCGACGCCGCGGTCGCGGGTCACGCGGCCCACGGCAACCTGCACTTCCTGCTCGCCTTCGACGCGGCCGTCCCCTCGGACGTGGAGCGCTACGCCGCCTTCATGGACGACTTCTGCCGGCTGACCGTGGAGCGCTTCGACGGCTCCCTCAAGGCCGAGCACGCCACCGGCCGCAACATCGCGCCCTTCCTGGAGCTCGAATGGGGTCCGAAGGCAACGGAGTTGATGTGGCGCACGAAGCAGGTCATCGACCCCGACGGGGTGCTCGCACCCCGCATCGTCCTCGACCGCGACCCGAAGGCGCATCTGCGCGGCCTCAAGACCATCCCCAAGGTGGAGCTGATCGCCGACCCGTGCATCGAGTGCGGCTTCTGCGAGCCCACCTGCCCCAGCGAGGACCTGACCACGACCCCGCGCCAGCGCATCGTGCTGCGCCGCGAGATGATGCGCCAGCCCGTGGGCTCCCCCGTCGAGGACGGCCTCGTCGAGGCGTAC
The DNA here is from genome assembly GCF_040680155.1 of Streptomyces sp. NPDC052114. Lineage (NCBI taxonomy): Bacteria > Bacillati > Actinomycetota > Actinomycetes > Kitasatosporales > Streptomycetaceae > Streptomyces > Streptomyces sp. NPDC052114. The sequence continues at coordinate 174,126 of NZ_JBFAWC010000009.1, forward strand.
GGCTATGCCGCCGTGGACACCTGCGCGGGCGACTCGACCTGCAAGCTGGCCTGCCCGGTCGGCATCGACACGGGCGCCCTGATGAAGGACTTCCGGCACGCGCGCCACTCGCCGCGGGAGGAGCGGACGGCCGCGCTCGTCGCGAAGAACTTCAAGGCCGTCGAGGCGTCCGCGCGGCTCGCGGTGGCCGCCGCCGACCGGATCAGCGACCGGCTGCTCACCGCGGTGACCCGCACCGCCCGCAAGGCCGTGCGCCCCGACCTCGTGCCGGAGTGGCTGCCGCAGATCCCCGGGGCCGCGGCACGCAGGCTGCCGCGTACCCGGCGCGTGGGCGCCACCGCCGTCTACTACCCGGCGTGCGTCAACCGCATCTTCGGCGGCCCCGGCGACCGTTCCCTCGCCGAGGCCGTCGTCGCCGTCTCCGCACGCGCGGGCAAACCGGTGTGGATTCCCGAGGACGTGGCGGGGACGTGCTGCGCGACGATCTGGCACTCCAAGGGGTACGACGCCGGGAACAGGGTCATGGCCAATCGCATCGTCGAGGCGGCCTGGGGCTGGACCGCGGGCGGCCGGCTGCCGCTGGTCGTCGACGCCTCTTCGTGCACGCTCGGCATCGCGCATGAGGTGGTGCCGTATCTGACCGACGACAATCGCGCGTTGCACCGGGAGCTGACGGTCGTCGACTCGATCGTCTGGGCGGCCGACGAGCTGCTCCCCCGTCTGACCGTGCACCGCACGATCGGCTCCGCCGTGCTGCACCCCACGTGTTCCATGCGGCACCTCGGCGACGAGGCACAGCTGCGCGCCGTGGCCGAGGCCTGTGCCGACGAGGTGGTCGTCCCGGACGACGCCGGGTGCTGCGCCTTCGCGGGCGACCGCGGCATGCTCCACAAGGAACTCACGGAGTCGGCCACCCGCAAGGAGGCCGAGGAGGTCACCGCGCGCCCCTTCGACGCGCATCTGTCGGCGAACCGCATGTGCGAGGTCGGCATGGACCACGCGACGGGCCGCGGCTACTACTCCGTCCTGCTGGAGCTGGAGCGCGCGACGCGTCCCTGATCCCTCCGGGACTTCCGCAGTGGCACAACGCCTCGCCCCCTCAGGGGGCGGGGCGTTCTGTCGTAGCGACACGTCGCGGGTCACCCGGGAGTCCAGGGATTCCGCGAGAAGTCCAACTCCCTGACCGCTTCGGTCCCTTGCGCCACGGCCACACCCCCACCAGGGTGACTTGCGCGCAGTGGTAGAGACCAGCCGACATTGAACTACGGAGGTCCGATGCACGACGAGAACGCGACACCGACCCCTGACGGCACCACCCCCGACGCCACCGCCGAGGGCACGACGGGAGACGGGCACTCGCGTCGCGCGGTGCTCCGCACGGCGGGCATCGCCGGTGCGGGAATCGGACTCGGCACCTTCGCGGGCGGCACGGCGCACGCCGACGCCCCGGCGGCGGCCGCTGCCGCCGCGGACACGGCCATGGACACGGCCGCGGCACCCGCCCGCAAGGGCGCCACGATGATCGGCGTACCGTTCGACCGGCGCTCCACGGTCCGCGTCGGGATCATCGGGCTCGGCAACCGCGGCGGGTCCATGATCGACCTGTTCCTCGCCATCCCCGGCGTGCGCGTCGTCGCGCTCTGCGACCCGGTCAAGGAGAAGACCGCGGCCGCCGCGAAGAAGGTCACGGCCGCGGGCCAGCCCGCCCCGGCGACGTACACCAAGGGCGAGCACGACTACGAGAACCTGTGCAAGCGCCAGGACATCGACTTCGTGTACGTGGCCTCGCCCTGGGACTTCCACTTCGCCATGGCGAAGTCGGCGATGCTGAACGGCAAGCACGTCGGCGTGGAGTGTCCGATCGCCCTGCGGCTGGACGAGCTGTGGGAGCTGGTGGATCTTTCGGAGCGCACCCGCAGGCACTGCATGCAGCTGGAGAACTGCTGTTACGGCAAGAACGAGATGCGGGTGCTGCGCATGGCGCACGCCGGCAAGTTCGGTGATCTGCTGCACGCGGCGGGCGCGTACAACCACGATCTGCGCGGCCTGATGTTCGACCCCGACTACTACGAGGGCCCCTGGCGCCGCCTGTGGCACACCCGGCTGCGCGGCGACCTCTACCCCAACCACGGCTTCGGTCCGACCGCCAACTACATGGACGTCAACCGCGGCGACCGCGTCACGCACATCTCCAGCTTCGGCACGCCCGCCCTCGGCCTCGCCGAGTACCGCAAGGAGCACATGCCGGCGGGCGACCCGAGCTGGAAGGAGACGTACATCGAGAGCGACCGCACCATCAGTCTCGTCCAGACGGCGAAGGGACGGGTGATCCGGCTGGAGCACGACGTCTCGACCCCGCACCCCTACAGCCGCATCAACAGCCTCGGCGGCACGAGGGGGGTGTTCGAGGACTACCCCGAGCGCATCTACATCGAGCCGGACCACACCAATGACGAGTGGGGCGACTTCGCCAAGTACGCCGACCAGTTCGACCACTGGCTGTGGAAGGAGCACGCGAACCCGCCGGGCGGGCACGGCGGCATGGACTACATCATGATCTTCCGGCTGATGCAGACCATGCAGCTCGGCCTCGTCCCGGACTTCGACGTGTACGACGCCGCGACGTGGACCGCGCCCGTGCCGCTGAGCCATCTGTCGATCAAGGCGAAGGGCGCGCCTCAGGCGATACCCGACTTCACTCGCGGGCTGTGGAAGAAGGCGCGTCCGGGCGTGGACTCGGAGAAGCCGAAGGCGTAGCTCCCGTCAGGGACTTGGGAACGGTGGGCTCGGCGGCGGCTTCCTCCGCGCCGTCGAGCCCGTCCGCCTGCTCCGGTACGAACGCGATCTCGCCGCCGAGGACCTTCTTCGCGCGCGCCGTGTCCAGCGCGCCCTCCCAGCGGGAGACCACGAAGACGGCCACGCAGTTGCCGAGGAGGTTGGTGGCGACGCGCATCGCGTCCATGATGCGGTCCACGCCGAGCAGCAGCGCGACCGCCCCGGCAGGGATGACCCCGAGCGCGGAGGCCGTCGCGGACAGCGCGAGGAACGCCGAACCCGGCACGCCCGCCATGCCCTTGCTCGTCAGCATCAGTACGAGGACGACGGTGATCTGCTGCCCGAGGGTCAGGTCCACGCCGACGGCCTGCGCGATGAACAGCGTGCCGACGGAGAGGTAGATCGAGGCGCCGTCGAGGTTGAAGGAGTACCCCGTCGGCAGCACGAGGCCGACGGCGTCGTCGCGGCAGCCCGCCTGGCGCAGCTTCTGCATCATGCGCGGCATCACCGTCTCGCTGGACGCGGTGCCGAGCGCGAGCAGCATCTCCTCACGCGTGTAGCGCACGAACTTCCACAGGCTCAGGCCGGTCAGCGCCTTGAGGGCCAGGCCGAGCAGCACGAGGAAGAGCAGGGCCACCGCGTAACAGACCCCGATGAGCTTCCCGTACGTCGACAGGGCGCCCAGACCGTACTCCCCCACCAGATGCGCGGTGGCACCGAACACGGCGAGCGGCGCCAGCTTCATGATGAAGCCGACGATCGCGAAGACGACTTCCTGTGCCTGTTCGATGGCGGGCAGGATCGCGGGCACCTTGGTGTGGCCGAGGTGCAGCAGCGCCGCGCCCACCAGGCAGGAGAGCACGAGGACTTGGAGCAGGGAGTTCTCCGCGAACGCGCCGACCGCGCTGTCGGGCAGCGAGTGCAGGATGAACTCGCCGGTCGAGGGGAGCTCGCCGCCCCCGGTCTTCTCGTCGACGGCGGAGGCGTCGAGCTTGGCGGGGTCGACGTCCATGCCGACGCCGGGGCCCGCGAGGTTCCCCGCGAGCAGGCCGACGACGAGGGCGACCGTGGTCGCGACCTCGAACCAGACGAGGGCCTTGAGGCCGATGCGGCCGAACGCCTTGAGGTCACCGGCCTTGGTGATGCCGGCGACGACCACGCAGAAGACCAGCGGCGCGATCATGGCCTTGATCAGACGCACGAAGCCGTCGCCGAGCGGCTGGACGGCCGTGCCCGCGTGGGGCCACAGACGTCCGACGAGGACTCCGATCACGAGGGCGCAGGCGACCTGCGCGAAGAGAGAGGTACGCAAGGTGCGTGCGACGCGTCGCGGCAGGGACGGTACGGACTGCGGCACGGACACTCCTGAAGGAAGTGGCTTCTGGGATACGGAAGTTGACTTCCAGCTTCCGGGAGCCGCCACTATGGCCGGGCACCTGTCCGCACAGAAGACCCCGGTGTCACATCGGCGTAAATCTTGGATCTTGCTCCAAATTGGATCGTGCTCCACAACGGAGCCGGCCCGCGGCAGTGTCTGCCGCGGGCCGGACGGAGAGGGCGGAGGGTCACGTGGTCAGCAGCGCCGCCTGTCCTCCGTCAGCGCGCCCTGGGCCGTGGCCAGCGTGCGGTCGTAGCAGCCGCCGTCGCCGATCAGGCGGTAGCGCTCGCGCGAGGTGCCCACGGCGTGCCGCTGGTCGCGCGGGACGTTCGCGGTGTACGTCGCGTCGCCGTCGTAGCGGTCGTCGAGCACCGACCAGGCGGCTCGCCGGCCGCCGCGCTCGGTGACGCTCTCGGCGCGGTCGCCCAGAGAGATCGTGGTCCGCAGCCGGTCGCCGACGCCGAGGGTCGTGGTGCCGTCCATCGTGTACGTCCGGTCGGTACGCACGGACCGGCCCGCGGTGGTGACCGTCTCCCGGTCGGTCCAGGTCGCCTTGAGCGCGTCCATCGCCTCACCCTCGGTCCAGCGGTGGACGGAGGTGTTGGCGAGGGCGCGGGTCACGGTCGTCGTCACACGCCCGTGCGAGGTGTTCACATACCCGGAGACGCCGAGCCGGTGACCGCCCTCGGTGTCGAGCCGGTGCGCCTCGTCGCCCGAACCGGGCGTGTACGTCGCCTCGTCGGCGAGGTCGCCCTCCTGGTACCGGGTCAACGCGCCCGTGACGCGGTCGCTCTTCTCGTCCTGCCAGACCAGGACGTTGACCGGGGCGTTCCAGCCGGTCTGCCCCTTCGGCACGCCGACGACGGAGACCTCCACCCGGTGCGGCCGACCGTCGTTCAGGATCCCCGCGAACGGCGTCAGGTCGTACTCGATGGGCTTGATGTCGAAGGCGCGGGGCCCCGGTATCACGTACCAGAGGAAGGGGTTGGACCAGCCGCCGGTCCACACGGCCGGGAACGGCGCGGCGATGCCCGCCAGTTTGCCGTCGACCTCGATCTGCACTTCGCGGTACGGCCCCTGGTCCGCCTTGCAGGAGTAAGGCGCGGCGTCGGGCACCGTCAGGTACCAGTACTCCTCGCAGCCGCCGCCGGACCCGGTGGCGTACACCTCGGCGACGATGCGTTCGCTGTTGCGGGGCGTGGTGAGGGAGGTGCCGTCGCCGAGCGGGAGCACGCGGTCGGGCGTCGTCGACGCCACCGCGCCGCGCTTCTCCTGCTCGTAGAACGTCAGCGTCGCCTTCACGTCGATGATCCCGGTGTACGTCTCGTTGACGACGTTGCCGATGAGCATCTCGACCTGCTGGTCGCGGCCCAGCGTCTCGCTGTAGCGCGTGACGTCCTTCTCCACGGACCAGGTGATGCCGTCGACCGACGGCTCGGGGGTGGACGTGCGGAAGACCTCTACGCCGCCGATGCGCAGATAGCCGAGTCGGTCGTACTGCCTGCCCTTCACCTTTCCGTCCAGGCGGAGGACCACCTTGCCCCAGCGGCCCTTGCCGCACTTGTCGGGCGGCGTGTAGTCGCCCTTGTAGGGCGTGAAGTCCTTGAACTGGGCCTCGGCGACCGTCACTTCGCAGGACTTGGTGTGCGGCTTGGGGATCGGGGGCGCGGCGGTGACCGGGTCGTGCCAGTCGGTGCCGAACTCCTCGGGCGGTGTGTCGGCGGCGGCCGGACCCGCGCCGAGGAGGGCGCTCGCCACGAGGGTGACCCCGACGAGCATGGACATGACGCGTCTTCTCATGGGGGATTTCTATGGGGAGTCGGCGATCACCGCAATGGTGTCGACCTTCCCCTGCCCCGGCACGCGGCCGACGGTTACGCCACCCGCTGCCTCACGCGTCGCGCGTCATGCCTCACGCCTTGAGGTTCAGCCTGTCCCCCATCACCACGACCGGGTGCTGCTTCGGGTCGAGCGTACGGAGCAGGTACTCCATCCCCGACTTGGACAGGCTCACACAGCCGGACGTGCCGCTGCCGTGGTCCATGTGCAGCCAGATGCTGCCGCCCTTGGACTGCCCCTGGGGCCGCGTCGGGTCGTTCGGCGGGGTCCCCTTGGCGCGGTTGTAGTCGATGGCGATCACGTAGTCGAAATCGTGCCAGTGGGTCTTGGGCCAGTAGTGCGGGGCCTGCATCGACGACGACTGCGTGTACGGCAGTTTGGCGCCCGGGTCCTTCAGGACACCGCCCGCGTCGGTGAGCGTGAACACACCGACCGGGCTGCGCTTGTCGTTCTCGCGGTGGTCGGTCGTCCAGCCTTTCTTGCCGTTGTGCCCGGCCCAGCTGCGGGTCTTCTCCCAAGTGTCGTCCGATGCGCTCGACTTGGTGTAGAGGACGATCGTCGACTTCACCCAGTCCTCGCCGTCGCCGTACACCGCGACGACCTGCCGGGAGTTCTTGGGAATCCTGGACTGCAAGCGGTCGCCGACGTCGGGGATGCGCTTGAGGTCGGCCGCGCGCGCACGGGCTCCGCCGTCCGCGCCCTTGCCCTGCGCCCCGCCGTGATCGCCCTTGCCCGTCGCACTGTCGTTCCCGCCCCCGCAGGACGTCAGAAGGACACCGCAGGCCGCCGCCACGACCGCCGCTCGCACCGCACCCGCTCTACGCATCCGTCCATGGTCGCACCCGGTCCGCGCTCCCCCGGTCCGGCCCCACGTCCCACGGGGAGAACGGGCCGATTCTTTACTCCGGGGCGGAAAACCGTTTGCTTCGGCCCACCGTACGAGGCGAACCTTTCACGGTTTGTTACCGCCGTCCGCCCTGCCTCCCGCTCCGCGGGGCCGACAGCCGCCGCACCGAGTCCTGGGACGTCATGCAGATTCGCGATCTTCCGTATACCGACCCCGGCGTCCCGGATGCCGGATCGGGTCCACGCTTCCTCCTGTGGCTGGGCCGCAACCAGCTCGGCGGGCAGTTCAAGGCCCTTGCCTGGGGCCTGCTGCACTTCACCGCCATCGCGGGCCTGCCGTACATGGTCGGCGTCGCCGTGGAGGCCGTGCTCGACGGCTCCGGCAGCCGCCTCGCCCTCGCGGGTGTGCTGATCGTCCTTCTCGGCGTTGCCGTCGCCGTCGGCGACACGATGCTCCACCGCACCGCGGTCACCAACTGGATCACGGCCGCCGCGCGGGTGCAGCAGCTTCTCGCCCGCAAGACCGCGCTGCTCGGCTCCGCCCTCACCCGGCGCGTCGCCGCCGGTGAGGTCGTCGCGGTCTCCACCGGCGACGTCGAGAAGATCGGCTGGTTCGTCGAGGCGGTGTCCCGGTTCGCGGCAGCGGCGTTCACGGTCCTCCTGGTCTGCGTCGGCCTCCTCGTCTACCAGCCCGCGCTCGGCGTCGTCGTCGCGGTGGGCGTCCCGGTGCTCGCCCTCGCCGTGCTCCCGCTCCTCCCCCGCGCCACCCGCCGGGCGGACTTCCAGCGCGAGAAGGCGGGGCGCGCCACCGAACTGGCGTCGGACACCGTCGCCGGTCTGCGCGTCCTGCGTGGCATCGGTGGCGAGGAACTCTTCCTCGACCGCTACCGCCGCGCCTCCCAGGAGGTCCGCTCCGCCGCGGTGCGCAGCGCCCGCATGTGGGCGGCGATCTCGGCGATCCAGGTCCTGATGCCGGGCCTGCTGATGATCGCGGTCGTCTGGCACGGGGTGCACCTCGCCCGCGAGGGCCGGATCACCGTGGGCGAGCTCGTCACCGTCTACAGCGCGATCATGATGCTCAACTATCCGCTGCGGCACTTCGAAGAGATCGCCATGGCGTACTCCTTCTCCCGTCCCTCCGCGAAACGGGCGGCCCGCGTGCTCTCGCTGGAGCGGACGGCCACCGAGGAGGCGGAGCGGAGCCGGTCGGCCGACGTCCCGGTGCCTGCCGGTGATCTGTACGACCCCGCGACGGGGCTCCTCGCCCCGGCAGGACGGCTCACCGCCGTGGTGTGCGGCGACCCGGACGAGGCGGGGCGGCTCGCCGAACGGCTCGGCGGCCACCCGGCGTTCGAAGGAGCGTCGGCCCTGCCGTCCGTGCGCCTCGGTGACGTACCGCTCGACGACGTCCCGCTCTCCACGGCGCGCACCGCCGTCCTGGTCCAGGACAAGGACCCCGTCCTGCTCTCCGGAACGCTCCGCGAACTCCTCGACGTACCCGCGTCAGGAGCCGTCACCCACGAGGAGGCACTGGCCGCCGCGCAGTGCGCCGACGTCCTCGACGCACTGGCACAGGCCTCGGTGAACGACGACCCCATGGCCGCCCACCTCACCGAACGCGGCCGCTCCCTCTCCGGAGGCCAGCGCCAGCGCCTCGCCCTCGCCCGGTCGCTCGTCACCGACCCCGAGGCCCTGGTCCTCGACGAGCCGACGTCCGCCGTCGACTCGCACACCGAGGCACGGGTCGCCGACGGCATCCGGCGCCTGCGCCACCACCGCACCACCGTGGTCCTCACCTCCTCGCCGCTGCTCCTCGACCGCGCCGAACGCGTCGTCTTCCTGGCCGACGGCGAGGTCGCCGCGGTGGGCGAGCACCGCGAACTGGTGCACAGCGAGCCGCGGTACCGCGCGGTCGTGACCCGCGAGACCGACGCGGAACGCGCCGCCACGGAACACACAGCCGCAGAGCGCTCCGCCGCGGCGACCCTGACCGATTTCGACATCGAGGAGACGGCATGATCGGCCTGGCGCCACCGGAGTACGACCCGGCGGCCCCCACGACCGCGGAGACCCTGCCCATCGGCGCGCCGTCGACTGTGCGCACCTATGTACGGGAGCTGTTCCAGCGCCACCGCCGGGCCTTCCTGCTGCTCGTCGCGGCGAACACGGCCGCCGTGGTCGCCTCCATGGTCGGCCCCTACCTGCTCGGCGGCCTGGTCGAGAAGGTCTCGGACGGCGCCCGCGACCTCCATCTGGAGCTGACCATCGGTCTGTTCGCGCTCGCTCTCCTCGTGCAGGCGCTGTTCGTGCGTGAGGTGCGGCTGCGCGGGGCGATGCTCGGCGAGCGGATGCTGGCGGATCTGCGGGAGGACTTCCTCGTGCGCTCCGTGGGCCTGCCGCCGGGCGTCCTGGAGCGCGCGGGCACCGGTGACCTGCTCTCCCGCATCACCACGGACATCGATCGCCTCGCCAACGCCATGCGCGAGGCCGTGCCCCAGCTCGCCATCGGCGTGGTGTGGGTGGTGCTGCTGCTCGGTGGACTCGTCGTGACCGCGCCGCCCCTGGCGCCCGCCGTGCTCGTCGCCGTACCGCTGCTCGTCGTGGGCTGCCGCTGGTACTTCAAGCGGGCACCCGCCGCGTACCGTTCCGAGGCCGCCGGGTACGCCGCCGTGGCCGCCGCCCTCGCCGAGACCGTCGACGCGGGACGCACCGTCGAGGCCCACCACCTCGGCGACCGCCGCATCGAACTGTCGGAGCGGCGCATCAAGGAGTGGACCGCCTGGGAGCGCTACACCCTCTACCTGCGGTCGGTCCTCTTCCCCGCGGTCAACTTCACCCACACGACCGTCCTCTGCTCGACCCTGATGATCGGCGGGGTCTTCGTCCTGCAGGGCTGGATCGACGTGGGCCAGCTGACGACGGGCGTCCTCATCGCGCAGATGCTCGTCGACCCGCTCGGGATCATTCTGCGCTGGTACGACGAGCTGCAGATCGCCCAGGTGTCGCTGGCCCGCCTCGTCGGCGTCCGCGACATCGAACCGGACGCGGGCGATCCCTCCGTGGCCCCGGACGGCCGCCACGTCCTCGCCGACGACGTGCACTTCGGCTACCGGCCGGGCGTCGACGTGCTCCGCGAGGTGTCCCTCGCCGTCGAACCGGGGTCGCGCGTCGCCCTGGTCGGCCCGTCGGGCGCCGGAAAGTCGACGCTGGGCAGGCTGCTCGCCGGCATCTACGGCCCGCGCTCCGGTCACGTGACCCTGGGCGGTGCCCCGCTGTCGGCCATGCCGGCGGAGGACGTGCGCGCGCATGTGGCCCTGGTCAACCAGGAACACCATGTCTTCGTGGGCTCCCTGCGCGACAACCTCCTCCTCGCCAGGACCGGGGCGCAGGACGCCGAACTGTGGGCGGCGCTCGGCGCGGTCGACGCCGCCGACTGGGCCCGCGCCCTCGACGAGGGCCTCGACACCGAGGTCGGCTCCGGCGGCTTCGCCCTGACGCCCGCGCAGGCCCAGCAGATCGCCCTGGCACGGCTGGTCCTGGCCGACCCGCACACGCTGGTCCTCGACGAGGCGACCTCGCTCCTGGACCCGCGCGCGGCACGGCATCTGGAACGCTCGCTCGCCCGAGTCCTCGACGGCCGCACCGTTGTGGCGATCGCCCACCGCCTGCACACCGCGCACGACGCGGACGTCATCGCGGTGGTCGAGAACGGCCGCATCAGCGAGCTGGGCAGCCACGACCAGTTGGTGACGGCCGACGGCGCGTACGCGGCGCTGTGGCGGTCGTGGCACGGATAGGAGCCGCCTGTCCCGACGGATGGCGACGGGGTTCGTGCGGACGGGGGTGATTAAGCTGCGCCAATGGCTGCATCTTCCACGGATCCCGGCGTCCCCGACCGACGCGGCCCTGCCCGTTACCTCTGGTGGTTGATCGTCAGCCAACGGCGTCGGGTCTGCGCCGGAGCCCTGCTGGGCAGCGCGTGGATGGTCTGCCTGACCCTTCCTCCCTACGTCCTGTCGCGCGCCATCGACGAGGGGCTGCGTCCAGGGAGCCGGAGTGCGCTGGTCGGCTGGGCAGCGGCCCTGTTCGGTGTGGGAGTCCTCAACGCCTGGCTGGCGATCATGCGGCATCGCACGATGACCCGGATCCGGCTCGACGCCTACGTCCGCACCGTGCGCGTCGTGGTCGACCACACGACCCGGCTGGGCGCCACGCTGCCCCGCCGGATGTCGGCCGGTGAGGTCGTCACGATCGGGCACTCCGACGTAGGCGTCATCGGCCAGACCCTCACGGTGACGGGACCCGGCATCGGGGCGGTGCTCGCCTACGTCGTGGTGGCCGCCCTGCTGCTGTCCATATCCGTGCCGCTCGCCCTGGTCGTCCTGCTGGGCGTCCCCTTGCTCTCGCTCCTGCTCGGGCCACTCCTGAGCCGCTTGCAGGGTGCCGAGACGGCATACCGGGACCGGCAGGGCACACTCGCCGCACTGCTCGGCGACCTGGCAGGCGGCCTCCGCGTACTGAACGGCCTGGGCGGCAAGGGAGTGTTCGCGGCCCGCTACCGCGCCGGCTCGCGCGAGCTGCGGGACGAGGGGTACCGAGTCGGCTCGACCGTGAGCTGGATCCAGGCCCTGGGCGTCGGCCTGCCGACCCTGTTCCTCGCCGCCGTGACATGGCTCGCCGCACGCATGGCCGCGCAGGGCACCATCACCGTGGGCGAGTTGGTGGCCGTCTACGGCTACGTCGCCGTTCTCGTCGTCCCGGTGTCCTCCTTGATCGAGAGCGGCTACGACATCGGGCGCGGCCTGGTGGCAGCGCGACGGGTCGTGGACTTCTTGAACCTGGAACCGGAGCGGTGGAGCGCCGGCGGCGGGGCTCAGGGGGCGGCTGAGCGCCGGGCCGGTGTCGAAGTCGGGGCCAGGGCTGGGAAGGTGGCCGAACATCGGGCCGATGCCGAAGCCAGGGCCCTGGCCGACGGTGGTGACGATGCTGCATCCCTCACCAGCACGGGCACAGGTGACGGCGCGGGGGACGGCGCGGGTGAGAACAGGGCACGCCCCGTCACGGCGTCCGTGCTCCGCGATCCGCTGTCCGGCGTGGAGGTCGCTCCCGGTATCCTCACCGCGCTCGTCAGCCCCCGCGCGGCGGACGGCACGGAGGTCGTGGACCGCCTCGGCCGGTTCGTCCCCTCCCAGGCCACCTGGGGCACGGTCCCTCTCTCCAGCATCCCACCGGACGAGGTCCGCGCCCGAATCCTCGTCGCGGACAACGAGGCCGACCTCTTCGCCGGTACGTTGCGCACGGTCATCTCCGGCAGGCACACACCGGACGAGGACAGTCTTGCCCGAGCCGTCGGCGCCGCCGTGGCCCGGGACATCGTGCTCGGCCTGCCGGACGGGCTCGACTCGTCCCTCGACGCGCACGGCAGCAATCTCTCCGGCGGACAGCGCCAGCGCATCCGCCTGGCCCGGGCCCTGCTCGCCGATCCCGAGATCCTCCTGGCGGTCGACCCCACGTCGGCGGTCGACGCGCACACCGAGGCGAGGATGGCGGCCGGGCTCCGTGCCGCCCGCACGGGCCGCACGACACTCGTCACGACCGCCTCTCCCCTCGTCCTGGACCAAGCGGACGTCGTGTACTACCTGATCGACGGCGAAGTCGCCGCGACCGGCCGCCACACCGACCTGCTGACCGTCCGCCCGGACTACCGGCGCCTGGTGTCGCGCGGCACCGACGACACGACGGAGCAGGGCTCCCACGAGAGCCACGACAGCCCTCACCCGTCCCCGGCCTCCGCACCTCTGACCCCCGTCCCTCCGCCCACCTCGGAACCGGCTCACCCCACTCACCCCATTCCTCCCACTCACGAGGCCCTCCGATGACGCCGCCCCGCGCCACCGACGCCACGCCGGACGCCATACCCGGGCAGCTTCCCGTAGCCGGCCCCCGCCAGGTCCGCCGCTCGGCCCTGCACCTGATCCGGCAGGACAGACGCACTTTCTCCGCCATGCTCGTCTTCAGCGCGCTCGCCGCGGCCGCGGGCCTCGTCGGCCCCTGGCTCCTCGGTCGCATCATCAACACGGTCAAGGACGGCGGAGACGTCGCGACCGTGGATCGCCTCGCGCTCGGCATCCTGGCCGGAGCCGTCGCCCAGCTCCTCCTGACCCGCCACGCCCGCTACCTCGCCCACCGTTTCGGTGAACGCACCCTGGCCCGCATCCGCGAACAGTTCGTCGACCGGGCGCTCGCGCTGCCCGCCGCGGTCGTCGAACGCGCCGGCGCAGGCGATCTGACCGCACGCGGCACCACCGACGTCACCACCGCCGGGCAGACGCTGCGCGACACCGGACCCGACGTCTTCGTCGCGGCCGTACAGGCACTGTTCATCCTCGGCGCGGTCTTCCTGCTCGATCCGCTGCTCGGCGCCTGCGGCGTGCTCGGCCTCACCGGCATCTGGTTCGCCACCCGCTGGTACCTGCGCCGGGCCCACTCCGCCTACCTCGACCAAGGAGCGGCCCACTCCACCCTGGCAGAGGCACTCTCCGCCACCGCCACCGGCGCACGCACCGTCGAGGCCCTCGGGCTGCGGGAGCGCCGTATCGCGGACAGCGAGGACAAGATCGACCGGTGTATCGCCACCCGCGACCGGACGCTGTTCCTGCGCAGCGTCCTCTTCCCGTCCATCGACATCTCGTACGCCGTTCCCGTCGTCGCCGTACTGCTGATCGGTGGCGCCTTGCACGAGCACGGCCAGGTGAGCCTGGGGACAGTCGTCGCGTCCGCCTTGTATCTGCGGCAGCTCTCCCAGCCGCTGGACACGATCCTGCAGCAGGTCGAGCAGGTGCAGAGCAGCAGTGCCTCTTTCGCCCGGGTGGAGGGCCTGGCCGTCGCGCCCACACGATCGGCCGGACTCCCGGCCTCGGACGAGTCCGTCTCCGCCCCGTCCCCCGACCGCGTCCCTGAGGACGACCGCATCGACATCCAGAGAGTGCGCTTCGCCTACAGCGACGGCATCGATGTGCTGCGCGGCGTCGACCTCTCCGTCCGCCCCGGGGAGCGGCTCGCGATCGTCGGGCCCTCCGGGGCGGGAAAGTCCACCCTGAGCCGACTGCTCGCGGGCATCGACGCGCCCACCAAGGGCACGGTGACCGTCGGTGGGGTCCCCATCGCCGATCTGGCCCCCGACCGGCTGCGCCGCCAGGTCGTCCTGGTCACGCAGGAACACCACGTCTTCCTCGGTAGCGTCCGGGACAACCTGCTCATCGCGGCGGAGCACGCGACGGACAGCGAGCTGCTCGCCACTCTCACCGCCGTCGGCGCCGACTGGTCCGCCGGGCTCGCTGACGGACTGGACACGGAGCTGGGTCCCAGGGGTCACCAGCTGCACGCGGGGCAGGTACAGCAGCTGGCCCTGGCCCGCGTCGTGCTCGCCGACCCGCATACGGTGATCCTCGACGAGGCCACCGCGCTCCTGGACCCGACCACGGCACGGCACGCGGAGCGCGCCCTGGCCGCCGTCCTGCACGGGCGCACCGTGATCGCCATCGCCCACCGCCTGCAGACGGCCCACGACGCGGACCGTGTCGCAGTCATGGAGGACGGCCGGGTGACCGAGCTCGGCACCCACGATGATCTCGTGTCGGCCGACGGCGCCTATGCCGCGCTCTGGCACTCCTGGCACGGCGACCGCGAGCACCCCTCGACCTCGTGAGTCGACGGGTCCGGCCGTCCGGCGCGGAGCAGGCAGTCCCTCTCCAAGCCTCAGCCGCCCCGCTCCGTCCCTCAGATGAAGTTCAGCGCGGCGGCGCCGCCCACTCCTCCGAGCAGCATGAACACCGGCATCAGTACCTTGAGCTCGATCCAGCTGCCGGCCCGGAACCGCATCACCTTCGGCGGCCCGACCGGGTACCAGCGCTTGCGGCCGATGGGGATGGGCCACAGGATCGGGCAGCCTGAAACGGTCAGCGCGTCCCCGATGTCGTGCACCAGCGCGCCGAGCACGATCGGCAGCCCCAGCCACAGGTACTCCTGGCCCGGCGCGGTGAACAGCCAGTCCGAGCCGTTGCCCGGCTTGTCGAGCACCCCGGCGAGGATCCAGGCGCTCGTCGCGGCGAGCAGCCACACCAGCACATCGCTGCTCGATCCGCGCGCGGCCCGCCACAGCAGGCCTTCGATGGCGAGCACCATGTGGACGAAGAGGATCCCGAGCACCGCCCAGCGCCCGCCGAAGATCGCCAGCGCCGAGGCGCCCGCGCCTATCAGGACCGCCCACAGCCAGGTGTGCGTGAGCGTGCGGTGGCCACCCGAACGGCGGGGGTCCCCCTGCTTGCGGGTCGCCTTGTAGACCGAGTACGAGAGTTTGTCGACGATCTCGCACAGGCCCCGCGAGATCGGACCGAAGGCGCGCGAGATGGTCGCCGACTTGTGGTCGAGGTCCGGCGCGAGCGCCGCTCCGGCGCAGATCAGCGCTCCGACAAGCAGAACCGGCCAGGGCATCGTGTGCCCTGCGGCCGCCGCGGCCGCGCCGACCCCCAGCCAGGCCGCCGCTCCCGACAGTGAGTGTGCCGGTCCCATCATTGGTGTTGCCCGCCCCATTTCCATTGTTCTGACGCCCCGTTGGCGACACAGCGTAGCGTTCGTGATCTTCGTACGGACCTCCGGTTCCCTGATCGGGTGAGAAGGAAGGCAAGATGGGGGTGTGACCCTTATCGATCAGCTGCCGCCGGATGCCGACCCCGATGCCCTCTTCGAAGCCTTCTCGTCGTGGGCCGAGGACCAGGGCATCACTCTCTACCCGGCCCAGGAGGAGGCGCTGATCGAGGTGGTCTCCGGGGCGAACGTGATCTTGTCCACGCCGACCGGCTCCGGCAAGAGCCTGGTCGCGGCGGGCGCGCACTTCACCGCGCTCGCCCAGGACAAGGTCACCTTCTACACGGCACCCATCAAGGCCCTGGTGTCGGAGAAGTTCTTCGACCTGTGCAAGCTCTTCGGCACCGAGAACGTCGGCATGCTGACCGGCGACGCCTCCGTCAACGCTGACGCCCCCGTCATCTGCTGCACGGCCGAGGTCCTCGCCTCCATCGCGCTGCGCGACGGCAAGGACGCCGACATCGGCCAGGTCGTGATGGACGAGTTCCACTTCTACGCCGAGCCGGACCGAGGCTGGGCCTGGCAGATCCCCCTGCTCGAACTGCCGCAGGCGCAGTTCATCCTCATGTCGGCGACGCTCGGCGACGTCAGCATGTTCGAGAAGGACCTGACGCGGCGTACGGGCCGCCCCACCTCGGTCGTGCGCTCCGCGACGCGACCGGTGCCGCTCTCGTACGAGTACCGTCTGACGCCGATCACCGAGACGCTCACCGAGCTCCTGGAGACCAAGCAGGCGCCGGTCTACATCGTGCACTTCACCCAGGCCCAGGCCGTCGAGCGCGCACAGTCGCTGATGAGCATCAACATGTGCACCCGCGAGGAGAAGGACAAGATCGCCGACCTGATCGGCAACTTCCGCTTCACCACCAAGTTCGGCCGCAACCTCTCGCGCTACGTCCGCCACGGCATCGGCGTGCATCACGCCGGCATGCTGCCCAAGTACCGCCGCCTGGTCGAGAAGCTCGCGCAGGCCGGCCTCCTCAAGGTCATCTGCGGCACGGACACCCTGGGCGTCGGCGTCAACGTCCCGATCCGCACGGTGCTGTTCACCGCCCTCACCAAGTACGACGGCAATCGCGTCCGCACGCTGCGCGCCCGTGAGTTCCACCAGATCGCCGGGCGCGCGGGGCGCGCGGGCTTCGACACGGCGGGCTTCGTGGTCGCGCAGGCGCCCGAGCACGTCATCGAGAACGAGAAGGCGCTCGCCAAGGCCGGCGACGACGCGAAGAAGCGCCGCAAGGTGGTCCGCAAGAAGGCGCCCGAGGGCTTCGTCGCCTGGTCCGAGAGCACCTTCGAGAAGCTCATCGCCTCCGATCCGGAGCCGCTGACCTCCCGGTTCCGCGTCACGCACACCATGCTGCTGTCCGTGATCGCCCGGCCCGGCAACGCCTTCGAGGCCATGCGCCGTCTCCTCGAGGACAACCACGAGCCTCGCAAGCAGCAGCTGCGCCACATCCGCCGGGCCATCGCGATCTACCGCTCGCTCCTGGACGGCGGCATCGTGGAGAAGCTCGACGAGCCGGACGCCACCGGCCGCATCGTGCGTCTGACGGTCGACCTGCAGCAGGACTTCGCGCTCAACCAGCCGCTGTCGACCTTCGCCCTCGCCGCCTTCGAGGTCCTCGACCCCGAGTCCCCTTCGTACGCCCTCGACATGGTGTCCGTCGTCGAGTCCACCCTCGACGACCCGCGCCAGATCCTCGCCGCCCAGCAGAACAAGGCGCGCGGCGAGGCCGTGGCCCTGATGAAGGCGGACGGCGTCGAGTACGAGGAGCGGATGGAGCGGCTCCAGGACATCACGTACCCCAAGCCCCTGGAAGAGCTGCTCTTCCACGCCTACAACACGTACCGCACCAGCCACCCGTGGGTCGGCGACCACCCGCTGTCCCCGAAGTCCGTCATCCGCGACATGTACGAGCGGGCGCTGTCCTTCACCGAGTTCACGTCCTTCTACGAGCTCGCCCGCACCGAGGGAATCGTGCTCCGCTACCTCGCGAGCGCGTACAAGACCCTGGAGCACACGATCCCGGACGACCTGAAGTCCGAGGACCTTGAGGACCTGATCGCCTGGCTCGGCGAGATGGTCCGTCAGGTGGACTCCAGCCTCCTCGACGAGTGGGAGCAGCTGGCCAACCCCGAGGTCATGACGGCGGAGGAGGCCCAGGAGAAGGCCGACCAGGTCAAGCCGGTCACGGCCAACGCCCGCGCCTTCCGCGTCCTGGTGCGCAACGCACTGTTCCGCCGGGTCGAGCTGGCCGCCCTCGACCACGTCGAGGAACTGGGCGAGCTCGACGCCGACTCCGGCTGGGACGCCGATGCCTGGGGCGAGGCCATGGACAAGTACTGGGACGAGTACGAAGATCTCGGCACCGGCCCCGACGCGCGCGGCCCCAAGCTGTTGCTCATCGAGGAGGATCCCGAGCACGGTCTGTGGCGCGTCCGCCAGACGTTCGCCGACCCGAACGGTGACCATGACTGGGGCATCAGCGCGGAGGTCGACCTCGCGGCCTCCGACGAGGAAGGCCGCGCCGTCGTCCGGGTCACGGACGTCGGCCAGCTCTGAGCGCCCCGAGGATCCGCGTGTCCCGGACAGGAGTCGAAGAACCGTCATGAACAATCCCGCCGACCGGCTGGTCGACCTGCTGGACCTGGAGCAGATCGAGGTCAACATCCTTCGGGGCCGCAGCCCGCAGGAGTCCCTGCAGCGGGTGTTCGGCGGGCAGGTCGCCGGGCAGGCCCTGGTGGCGGCGGGCCGCACCACCGAGGGCGACCGCCCGGTGCATTCGCTGCACGCGTACTTCCTGCGTCCGGGCCGTCCCGGGGTGCCCATCGTGTACCAGGTGGAACGGGTCAGGGACGGGCGCTCCTTCACCACGCGCCGCGTCACCGCCGTCCAGCAGGGCCGGACCATCTTCAACCTCACCGCCTCCTTCCATCAGCCCGAACAGGGCGCCTTCGAACACCAGCTGCCGCCGCGCCTTGCGGCTCCTGCCCCGGAGTCACTGCCCACGGTCGCCGAGGAGATCAGGGAGCACCTCGGCGCACTCCCCGAGCAGTTGGAGCGCATGGCGCGTCGCCAGCCCTTCGACATCCGCTACGTGGACCGGCTGCGCTGGACCGCCGAGGAGGTCAAGGACGCGGAGCCGCGCAGCGCGGTGTGGATGCGTGCCGTCGGCCCGCTGGGCGACGATCCGCTCGTCCACACGTGCGCCCTGACGTACGCGAGCGACATGACGCTCCTGGACGCCGTCCGCATCCCGGTGGAGCCGCTGTGGGGTCCCCGGGGTTTCGACATGGCGTCGCTCGACCACGCCATGTGGTTCCACCGCCCCTTCCGCGCGGACGAGTGGTTCCTGTACGACCAGGAGTCCCCCATCGCCGTGGGGGGCCGCGGACTCGCCCGGGGCCGCATCTACGACACTGAGGGTCGGCTCCTGGTGTCGGTGGTTCAGGAAGGGCTCTTCCGGCCATACGGGGAGAGGCACATGGACGGCCCGACCGACGGCGCGTGAGCGGCGAAGGGCCCGGATGGGAGGCACGGTGCGGCGGATCGACGTGGTGGAGCGGCGGGCACGACTTGCGCTGCGACACCGGCTGACGGCGGACACCCGGTCGAACGATCCGGTCGAGGTGGCACGATCCCTGCTGGCCCTGCACGGCACCGACCCTTCGTCGGTGTACGTGGGCGCCTGGGCCCGTATGCGGGACGGTCATGTAGCTGACGTGGAACGGGCCCTGTACGAGGACCGTTCGCTGATCCGGTTCATGGGCATGCGCCGCACGGTGTTCGTCACGTCTCTGGATGTGGCTCCCGTGTTGCAGGCAGCCTGCTCGCGTGCGGTCGCCGCCCGGGAGCGTCGTCTTCTCCTGAAGATGCTGACGGAGTCCGGCGTCGCCGATGACGCGGCCGCCGTGGCGGCCTGGTTGTCGGAGGCCGAGGACGTGGCGCTGCGGGCCCTCAAAGAGCGGGGCGAGGCGACCGCGGCCGAGCTCGCGAGCGACGACCCGCGGTTGAGCACCGAGTTGGTCATGGCGCGTGGCAAGAGCTACGAGGGCCGGCAGAAGCTGGCCAGCCGCCTCCTTCTGCTGCTTGCCGCCGAGGGGCATGTGGTGCGTGGACGTCCGCGCGGCACGTGGACGTCTCACCAGTACCGCTGGGCTTCGCTGACGGACTGGTTTCCCGGTGGCCTCACCGAGTGGGACACCCAGGAGGCGGAGACAGAGCTCGCCCGGCGGTGGCTTCGGGCGTTCGGTCCGGCCACGGCGGACGATCTGAGGTGGTGGGCCGGGTGGACCAAGACCCAGACGAAGCGTGCGTTGACCCAGCTGAATCCCGTTGAGGTCGACTTGAACGGCACGGTCGGGCTGCTCCTCGCCGACGACCTGGCCGAGACTCCCCATCCCGAGCCATGGGCCGCGCTCCTGCCGGCGCTCGACTCGACACCCATGGGCTGGCAGAACCGTGACTGGTTCCTGGGCGAACACGGCCCGCGTCTCTTCGACAGGAACGGCAACATCGGCCCGTCCCTGTGGTGGAACGGCCGCATCGTCGGCGGCTGGGCCCAGGATGCCGCCGGCGAGATCGTGTGCCGGTTCCTGGAGGACGTCGGCGCGGACGCGCAGAGCGCCGTACAGGTGGAGGCCGAGCGTCTCGCCGTACGTCTGGACGGCGTACGACTCACCGCGCGCACCCGGGGCCGTACATGGCTCGAGGAAGAACTGGCCGGCTGACGACAGCACGGCAGGCTCAAGTCGGGGCTCGAAAGGCATATGAAGCTCCCTCCGCAAGAGGTGTGGCATAGGCGCAGGTCAGGACTTGTTGAACGCGGTACAGGGCTTGTCGGAGAAGGCGATGAAAGGGACGGGGAATTGAGCGCGAATTCAGTCGAGGACAGGGATCAACTGCTCGCGGAGGCCATACGGCTCCGTGAGACCGGCCGACGCGAGGAGGCCAGGGAACGACTCGTCGCCCTGTCCGAGCGGCTTCCTCAGGACGCGGAGGTCGCCTATCAGGCGGCGTGGGTCCACGACAACCTCGGCCTGGAGGCCGAGGCAGTGCCGTACTACGAGCGCGCGCTCGACGCGGGCCTTTCGGACGGCGAGCGTCGCGGCGCGCTCCTGGGGTTGGGCAGCACCTATCGGATCCTCGGACGTTATGAGGAGGCCGCCGCTCTGCTCGGTGAGGCGTCGCGCGAGTTCCCCGACGACGGCGGGCTCAAGACGTTCCTGGCGATGGCGCTGTACAACACCGGCCGGACGCATGACGCGATGGAGATCCTCCTGACGCTGCTCGCCACCACGACCAAGGACCCGGAGATCGCGGGCTACCGCCCCGCCATCGAGGAATACGCCAAGGACCTGGACGCGACGGTCTGACAGCGCGCGGCGCCCGACCCGAGGCGGGCTACGTACGCCTGCGACGCAGCCACTTCATCAGGCCTCGGGACTCCTGCGGCGACGTCTCGGCCGCGACATCGCTCCTCTGCTCCGACTGCGCCGCGTGGCCGGTCGGTTCGGGCACCGTCGGTGCGGCCGGTCGGGAAGCCGGCCTGGGTGCCGGTCGCTGCGCGCGAGCCTGCACGAGCCCGATCAGGAGACTGGAGCGCAGCCACCGGATTTCGTCGGGGTCGTCCGCGGTCGTGATTCTCTCGACGATCCGAGCGACGGGGGAATCCGGATCGCCATGGGTGCGGGGCACGGGCTTGAGCCGGTTGAGATAGGCACGTTCGTAGGGGTCCCTGACGATCTCCGCGAACTGCACGGGATCGAGGAGGGAGGCCATGGCGGCGGCGCGCTCCCATGGGTTGTCGTACTGACTCAACAGGAATGCCGCGTACCGGCCCCGCCAGTTGCGTGCCCGGAGGTCCTGGCCTTGGTCGATCCGTTCTCGCATCTCCCCCGGCATGCGTCCCGTGAGCAGCTCTGCGTTGGCCTCGCTTTGGGTGAAACGACGAAGTTCTTCAGCCAGATAGAGCCAGACCACGGCCCTGTACCGGTTCAGATAGAACTTCACCGGAGTCAGAACACCCGCACGGGCCAGGCGGGTGAACCGGGCGGTGGTGATGCCCATCAGCCGCGCACCCTCGGCGGTGCCCACGGCTCTGATGCTCTGATGCAACGCCTCTGGGAATCCTTCGCTCGCGCGCACGCGATCGATTTCCCGGCAGGCTACGCGGCGCTGGCCGCCTGGCGTTTCCCCCACGGTGCGGATGCGTCCGAGCGTCACGGCCAGGTCGAACTCGCCGCGTTTCAGGCCCAGTTCCCTCGCGGCTCGGCTCAGCGTGACCGTCGGCCGGACGGGTGTGGAAGTGGTGGATTGCGTGATCGTGTCACCGGTCATGGTGGTTCTCCCCCGTGAGATCCGATTGCTCTCGGGAAAAACCGTAGCTCGACGACCGCGATCCTCGCTGGGCCTGTGGATAACTCTTGTCGTGGCAGCGTCAGCGCTGGTCGGTGCGCTGGTCAGAGGTCCACGACGGGGGTGCGTTCCGGCTGCCGGGCGCCCACGCCCAAGTGCTCGCCTACGCGGTTCACGAGCAGCGTCATCTCATAGGCGACCTGTCCGATGTCGGCCTCGGCCGAGCTCAGGACGCAGAGGCAGCTCCCGTCTCCCGCCGCCGTGACGAAGAGGACCGCGTCGTCGAACTCGATCATCGTCTGGCGCACGTTGCCCGCGTGGAAGTGCCGGCCCGACCCCTTGGCCAGGCTGTGCAGTCCCGATGAGACCGCGGCCAGGTGCTCCGCGTCCTCCCGCTCCAGGCCGGAGCTCGCCCCCGTCACCAGGCCGTCGTTGGACAACACCAGCGCATGTCGTACGTGCTCCATCCGCTGGGTCAAGTCGTCCAGCAGCCAGCCGAGCCCCGTGCTCTGCCCCATGTTCCCGTCTCCCCGCGTCTGCTCCCCCTGGCCGGAGGATCTGACCTGCCAGCCTTCACCACCACCGGCGCCCCGGCAAGCATGATGGGGACATGGCACAGAAGATGACCGATGACCAATGGCGGGCCTTCGTCTCGCAGGGCACAAGAACCGGCAAGCTCTCGACCGTCCGGGCGGACGGCAGCCCGCACATCGCGCCGATCTGGTTCCTGATCGACGGGGACTACGTGGTGTTCAACACCGGCAAGGACACCGTGAAGGGACGCAATCTCGCCCGGGACGGGCGCGTGGCCCTGTGTGTCGACGACGATCAGCCACCGTTCGCCTTCGTCGTCCTGCAGGGCCGCGCGGAGCTGAGCGAGGACATCGACCAGCTCCGGCACTGGGCGGCCCGGATCGGCGCACGCTACATGGGTGAGGACCGCGCCGAGGAGTTCGGCAAGCGCAATGGCGTCCCCGGAGAACTCCTCGTCCGTGTGCCGATCGACAAGGTGCTCGCGTACGCCGGAGTATCCGACTGAGTGGTCAGCCGACCGAGTCGAGCAGCCGGGCGGTGTACATCCGCCCGGCGTACTCGATCAGCCGGATCAGCACCTCCTTCCCTGAATCACGATCCCGTGCGTCGCACAGCAGCACGGGCGTCCCGCGGTCGAGGTCCAAGGCCCGCGACACTTCATGCGCGCCATACGCACGCGCGTTCGCGAAGCAGTTGACCGCCACGACGAACGGGATGCGTCGGTGCTCGAAGTAGTCCACGGCGGGGAAGCAGTCCTCGAGGCGCCGGGTGTCCGCGAGGACGACGGCGCCGAGGGCGCCCTGTGACAGCTCGTCCCACAGGAACCAGAACCGGTCCTGGCCAGGA
Source organism: Streptomyces sp. NPDC052114 (assembly GCF_040680155.1). NCBI lineage: Bacteria > Bacillati > Actinomycetota > Actinomycetes > Kitasatosporales > Streptomycetaceae > Streptomyces > Streptomyces sp. NPDC052114. Next base: position 197,348 of record NZ_JBFAWC010000009.1, read on the forward strand.
GTGCCGAACAGGTACAGGGACAGGCCCGACCGGATGGTGATGCGGCCGAAGTCCATGGCCACGGTCGTGGTGGTCTTGCGGTCGACCCCGTCCGTGTCGTCCACCGACTGTCCCGCCTCGCTGAGCAGTTCTTCGGTGCGCAGCGGGCGGATCTCGCTGACCGCGCCGACCAGGGTCGTCTTGCCCACCCCGAATCCGCCCGCGACCAGAATCTTCAGTGCCATGGCGGCGCTCCCGCCGTCCGTGGCGTCAGAGTGCTCGGAGCCCATCGATCACCTCTCGCAGAATCATTTCGTCGGGAAGCTGTGCGGGCGGCACCGGTCGACGGACGGTGACACAACCCATGTCCAGCAGGTCGCCGAGCAGCACTCTCACCACGCCCACCGGCAGATCGGCGTCGGCGGCGAGTTCGGCGACGGACTGGGTCTCGGCGCGGCACGACTCGATCAGTGCCCGATGCTCGGGGCCCAGTCCCGTGTCGTCGTTCGGCCCAGGGGCGCTTCCGTCGAGGGCGACGAGGGCGATCAGATCGAACCGGACACCGCTCGGCCCCGGTCTGGTGCGCCCGCCCGTCATCGCGTAGGGCCGCACGAGGGGCCCGGCTTCGTTGTCGTACCACTGGCCGCCCGGCGAGTGCGGGTGGCCGCTCGTCTCCTCGGTCATGGCCGCCGACCGCCCTCGGTCATCCGGCGGCCGTCGGTGGTGCGGCGGAGCGCGCCGGGGTGTACAGGTGCTCACCCACCCGCTTGACCATGCGGGCCATCTCGTACGCGACAAGGCCGATGTCGGCCCGGACGGAGCTGAGGACGGTGAGGCAGGATCCGTCGCCGGCGGCCGCCACGAATAGGAACGCGTCGTCCATCTCGACCATCGTCTGGCGCACGCCTCCGGCCCCGAAGTGACGGCCCGCGCCCTTGGCGAGGCTGTGGAAGCCCGAGGCGACGGCGGCCAGGTGTTCGGCGTCCTCGCGGGCGAGGCCGGTCGAGGCGCCGACCGGAAGTCCGTCGTTGGACAGCACCACCGCATGCCGTATTTCGCCGACGCGCAGCACCAGGTCGTCCAGCAGCCAGTCGAGTTCGCCGCTCCGCCCCGCGGTGGTGCGCTGATCCTGGATCATGTGGGATCTCCTTCGCTGCTGTCGCTGCCCGGTACTGGACGTTCGGTGGTGGTGACCGGGGCGACGACGCCCGGGAGACGTCCGCCGCCGCGCACCCAGCCGTCGCGGTAGGCGGCCATGCGATCGCGCACCTGTTCGGGGCTGCGTCCGTCCGCTCCTGGGTCACCTGCCGGGTCCTGCCCGTCGGTACTTGCCGGGTCCTCGCCGTCCCCGGGGCGCTCACGCAGTTGGGGGGCGAGGCTGGCTTGACGTACGCGGCGCGGTAGTTCGACTGCCGTGTCCTGTGCCTCGGCGTTCCGGACAGCGGGTGATCCGACGGCATCGGGCTCGCGGTTCGGTGTGTCGGGCTCGCCGACGTCTCGGGCCCGGTGCGGCCGCAGCGTGGTGACGCCGGGCTGCTCCCGGGCCTCTGTCGCGGCGGCCAGGGCTGGTCGGGGTGCCGGGCCGGGAACGGGGGTGCTGTTCATGTGCTGTTGCGGAGCTCCTTGCACGCACGCGTGCTCGTTTTTCAGGGCGTCCGGAGCGATCCTGCGCTCCGCTGTGGGGGTCTCTTCGCTCTCCGCCGTTGCACTGTGCAGGAGTGCGGTGGGAAGCAGTACGACTGCGGTGGTGCCTCCGTAGGGAGACGTACGCAGGTGCACCTTGATGCCGTGCCGTGCCGCGAGCCTGCTGACTACGAAGAGGCCGAGTTGATCGCTGTCGAACAGGTCGAGGGCTTCGGACTGTTCGATGCGCTGGTTGGCCTCGGCGAGCGCGTCCGCGCCCATGCCCAGGCCACGGTCCTCGATCTCGAGGGCGTAGCCGTTGCCGACCGGTTCTCCACTGACGCGCACCTTCGTGTGCGGTGGCGAGAACTGGGCGGCGTTCTCGACGAGTTCGGCCAGGAGGTGGGTGAGGTCGGCGACAGCCGTGCCGAGGATCGAGGCGGCGGAGAGCTGGCGTACCTCCACGCGTGCGTAGTCCTCGACTTCCGAGACCGCCGCGCGCACCACGTTCGTCAGGGACACGGGCATGCGCCAGGCACGGCCCGGTGCGGCTCCGGAGAGGATGATCAGGTTCTCCGCGTGGCGCCGCATCCGGGTCGTCAGGTGGTCGAGACGGAAGAGGTCGCTGAGTTCGTCGGGGTCGTCGGCCCGACGCTCCATGGTGTCCAGGAGCCCGAGCTGGCGATGGACGAGGACCTGGCTCCTGCGGGCCAGGTTGACGAACACTCCGGAGATGCCGCTGGCGAGCTCCGCGCGGTCGATCGCCGCGCTCAGGGCCGCCCGGTGGACCGTACCGAGCGCCTCGGACACCTGCCCCGCCTCGTCCTCGGCGGGCGGCCCGGTGGGGGCTTCGGCGTGAATGTCGATCTCTTCTCCGGCGCGCAGCCTCCGCATGGCCTGCGGGAGCTTGCGGCGGGCGATCTCCAGGGCGCTGTTGCGCAAGGTGACCAGTTCGACGACGAGGCCGCGGCCGATGCGTACGGAGATGACGAGTGAGGCGGCGACGGCGACGAGGCCGAGGAGCACGGCGGCACCGGCCGGGGTGAGCACACCGTGGGTGAGCGGATCGGACCGGTCCGAGGCCCTGCGGGCCGCCCCGTCCTCGATGGTGTGGAGCTCGTCCCGCAGGGCCGCGTAGGACGTGTCCCAGGCCCCCGCGGGAGCTGCGGCGAGTGCCTTGCCGCCGGGCTCGGCCACGAGCACCTTGTCCTCGGCGGCGCGCACGGAGGCGTACGCGGTGCCGCCCTCCAAGCCGCTCCAGGCGGCCCGTTCGGGTCCGCGCAGGTCGGTGACCGCGGACTCGGTCAGGGTCCTTCGGGTGTCGACGGCACCGGTGAACAACCGGAGCCGCTCACCGTCCAGGGAGCCGTCGAGCCGGGCTCCCGCGAGCACGGCGTCCTCACGGGAGAGCATTTCGCCGGCCCGGGAGAATTCGAGCAGCACGCGCGCGTAGGAGCCCGGTGCCGTGTCCTGCATGCCGGTGAGCGCACCGCACACTCCGAAGGCCTGCGAGATCGTCCTCGTGTACTGCCCGTACGTAGCGTCCCAGCCCGCGCGCTGGTCCAGCACCGCGGTCCGCAGCGAGCGGAGGGCCGACACTTCAGTGACGAACTCTTCGAGGCGGTCCGCCACGCCGTCGGGCAGGCCTGCTCCGTCGGCCACAGTGCGGTCGTCACCGAGGCGCAGTGCGGTTACGGCATGGTCGGTGCGCGCCGCCTGCCGCTCCAGGACCGCGCCGCGGTCCGCGCCGGGTTCGGTGGCGTAACGCACGGCGGCGACCCGTTCTGCCTGCAGCGAGGCGACGGCGGCCATCACCGGGGCACGTACGTCCGAGTCGGCGGACTGCAACTGCCTCAGACGCGCCACGTCTTGCGCGGTCGTCACGGTCGCGTATCCCCAGAGGGCGAGCAGAGAGATGACGGGCACCATCAGCAGGCACACGATCTTGGCGCGCACAGTACGGGGCCTCAGCCGCCACCGTCCCGCGCGCGTGGACAGCCGTTCCGACGCGTGATCGGCGAACCGGTCGTCTCCGGAGGCAGGTTCATCGGCGGGTCGGCCCGCGTGGGCACGGCGGCCACGCAGGAGAGGGATGGACTCCGACGCTGCCGCGCCTGGCTCCTCTTCGGGGGTGCTACGGGGTGTGGGCATGGCCTCCTCGCTCGGATGGGTTCGGGGCGTTCTCCCGGCTGTCGTCGGCCTACGGAGAGCGCCTCTATCGGGCGGCGCTCTCGACCGGCCGCTCGGCTGGGACGGAGACCTCGCGCTCGACCGTGGTCGGGGAGAGTGCGACGAATGCGGAGGTCAGAAAGAGGTAGGAGCCGAGGCCGACGGCGAGAGGGAAGATGAACTGCATCGTCGTGGCGCCGGACAGTGTCGCTTCGGAGGGATTCACCCGCACGCTCACCGCGAACATCCCGGTGTAGTGCATGCTGCTCACCGCGCCTCCCATGACCAGTGATGCCACCGCGACGGCAAGAGGCGACTTGATGTTGAGGCCGGCCCACAGAGCCGCCGTCGCCGCGACGACCGCGATGACCACGGAGACCCCGACGAGCACCGGGTCGTAGTGCACATCGCCGTGCAGACGCAGCGCCGCCATGCCCAGGTAGTGCATGCTCGCGACACCCAGACCCGTGGTGAGTCCGCCGAGCACCAACGCCCGCCCTCGATCGCGGCCGTACCCCACGGCGAAGACTCCGGCTCCCACGACGACCATGGCGACCAGGAGGCTGAGGAGAGTCAGCGGAACGTTGTAGCGGATCTCGGTGCCGATGACTCCGAACCCGAGCATGGCGACGAAGTGCATCGTCCAGATGCCGGTGCCGAGGGCGGAGGCAGCGGTGATGAGCCAGTTGCGGCGCGAGCGGCCCGAAGCGCCCAGCGCGCGGACGGTGCAGCGCAGTCCGAGGGCGGCGCCCATACAGGCCATCGCGTACGCCAGCACGGGGGTCAGCCAACCGAAGGTGGCGTGGTCCAGGTGTCCCATGGCCAAGGGACGCTAGTCCGACCCGAGGCGCACAACGGGGGCGCATTTCGAAAGCTGATGGAATGTGACTGAGAGAGGATCCTGAACGATCGCATCACGCTCGAACGAGTGCACCCAACGCGCGTGCGACTCTCTGCGGGATCATGGGGCGCATGAGCGACGACCACACACAGGTCCAGGAATTCTTCACGGCCCGCGCGGCCGATTGGGACACCCGCTTCCCCGATGACGGTCCCGCATATCAAGCCGCCGTGGCCGAGCTCGGGCTCCGCGAAGGCGCCCGCGTACTGGACGCGGGATGCGGGACGGGACGGGCACTGCCCGCACTGAGGGAGGCCGTGGGGGCCTCCGGCGTGGTGCTCGGCGTGGATCTGACGCCGGCCATGCTGGAAGCCGCGACACGCGCAGGCAGGGACCGCGACGGGCGTCTTCTGCTCTCGGACGTGACCCGCCTGCCGCTGCGCGCGGAGTCACTCGACGCCGTGTTCGGGGCCGGGCTGATCTCTCATCTGCCCGCCCCCGCGGAGAACCTGCGGGAGTTGCGGCGTGTCGTCCGTCCCGGAGGGCTGCTCGCGCTCTTCCACCCCATCGGCAGGGCGGCCCTCGCGGCGCGACAGGGCCGGCAGATCACCCCCGGCGACCTCCGGGCCGAGGCCAGCCTCGGCCCGCTCCTCGCCGACTCCGGCTGGCGAATGACGTCGTACGTCGACGAGGACACCCGGTACCTGGCGCTGGCCGTGCGCCAGGACTGACGAGCGGCCCGGCGTCGCGCTGCGGGTCAGGGCCGCCCGGCGACGACAGCGGCGAAAGCCTCCGCATGGTCGAACATGACGTTGTGCCCCGCGTCGGGCACGACGACCACCCGCACCCCGGACGCCATCAGCTCGTCATGCCCCGCGAGTTCACCGCTGGCCGCGCCCTGCACATAGACGCGGTCCACGGTGAGCTCCATCAGCATCCGGCGCATCGTGGGCCGTGTCCCCGCCACGAGGCCGGTCGCGCTGCGATGGAGCGCCCGGGGATCCGCGAGACGCATGGTGGCCGCCCAGAAGGGGCCGACCTTCTCCAGCACGCGCGCGTGGCCACCACCCTCGACGAATTCTTCCTCGGTGTACCCGGCGATCCCGCTGCTGCCCGCCGTCGCCGGCGGGTTCGGGTCGAGGTTGGCCTCCGTGAGGACCAGCCTCGACACCAGATCGGGCCGTCGGTGCGCGAGCACGATTGCGACGGAACCCCCCATGCTGTGGGCGACGATCTCCCCTCCGGCCACACCGGCCTCGTCGAGCACCGCTGCCAGGGCGCCCGCGTGACCCTCCAGGGTGTAGTCGAAATCGGCAGGGCGGTCACTGATGCCGTGTCCGGGCAGATCCACGAACAGCGAGCGCCGACCGGCCAATTCGGGCCTGGCGGCGATGTGCGCGTGGTAGACGGTCGAGGCCGCGCCGAGGCCGTGAACGTACACCCGCGCCGGCTCGGCCCCGCCCGTCTCCGTCCACCGCGCGCAGTTGCCCCGCGCATCGAACCGTGCCTCACGCATCGCCGTACCCCGTTCCCGTGCGCCGTCGCCTCGCCCTTCGCGAGCGCACGATCGAGCATACATCGGTGTCGATGTATGCCGACGCCGATGTACCCCGTTGAATGACGCGTGCGGCAGAATGCAGGTCATGCTCGAACTGGCCATCCTCGGATTCCTCTACGACACCTCCCTGCACGGATACGAGCTGCGCAAGCGCATCACCGCCCTGACCGGGCACGTACGGCCCGTCGCCGAGAGCACCCTGTATCCCGCCATCAAGCGCCTGGAGAAGGCGGGGCTGCTCGCGCGCGAGACACAGCCCGGCTCCGTGGCGGCGCCCCGGCACGTACTCAGCCTCACCCCGGAGGGCGGGGAGGAACTCCGCAGGCGGCTCGCGGAACCCGCGCGGGGGGACATCACCGACGAGAACCGCTGGTTCACGCTTCTCGCCTTCCTCCGCCATCTCGACGACGCAACGGCGCAGGCGGAGGTGTTGCGGCGGCGGCTGGCCTTCCTGGAGGAGCCCGCCAGCTTCTTCTACGAGGGCGAGCGGCCGCTGCGCGCCGAGGAACTCGATGACCCCTTCCGGCGCGGCCTGCTCACCATCGCCCGAGCGACGAGCCGCGCCGAACTCACGTGGCTGCGCACCACTTTGACGTCACTCGCCGAGAGCGGCTGACCCGTCCTTGTGCGGCACCGGACATCCCCGTACACCGGGTACGGGGAACGAGCCGAGTTCGGCCACCTCGTATCCGTCGCGGTAGCCCTTGATCTCACGGTTCTGGCGCGCGTAGTGCGGTGCTCGCCGTGGGGGCATGAGGCGCACGGCGCGCCCCCGGAGTCGCACCGCGCCCCGCACCGCTGAGCGGGTGACCGCCCCCGGCTGCTCGTACCGGAAGGCACGCAACAGGGGTTCGTCCAGCAGCGCGAGGGTCGCGTTGCGCAACATGGGCGCCATGGCGCTCGGATACCAGGAGGCCATCAGGTCGAGCGTCGCGTCCGATACCTCGCGTGCTCCTTGGTCCCAGCCGAAGTGGGCCTCTTCGTAGGCGTCGAGGCAGTTCTCGAACTCTTCGTAGGAGCCGGGGATCTCCTTGATGCCCATGTGCCCACCGAGGGTTCGGTAGTAGACGGCTGCGGCGGCCGCCTCATGACGCGATAGCCTGCGCCAGCCGTAGACGTCGATCCACCGCTTGGGCACCACCACGAACGTGCACAGCACATAGCGCATGTCGTCGTTGCTGATGTCGTAACTGCGGTGCATCTGATTGATGCGGCGGATGGCGGTGCGGCCCTTGTCGCTTCCGAAGCCGTGCTCCACGACCGTGTCGAGAAGCAGGGCCGTGTCGTCGTACCGCTTCTGCGTACGGTCCGTCAGTTCGGCTGTCCGCGCCAGCAGTCGACCGATGCTGGGGACCGCATAGGTGCGATAGAGCGCGAGTTCGAGTGCGCGTGTGTAGTCCCACGGGAACTCATACGTCGTGGTGAGCCGGTAGATCTCCAGGAAGTCCCGCTCCGGGTCCAAGCGCCTGATCTGGTCGAGCCGCTCGAATCGCTTCACCGCGCGGTCCCCCTTCTGTTCACCGGAGTACTAACTCTACGTTGGTGAAAGGAAGACGAGCGATCTGCGGTGGCATCCGCACCGGGGGAAGGCAGCCCACATGTTCGACGCACTCCGCAGGTTCTGGCGCACCGACAAGGGAACACGCGACGAGAGCGACGGCGCTCAGGGTCGAGGCCGGCAGAAGCGCACGCACAACCTCTTCGAAGCGGCAGCCGTATACGTCGCGGCCTGCGCCGAGGACGACCAGGAAGAGATGGACGAGGCCACGGGTTGGGTCTCTCCGGAAGCCCTTTCGTTCGGCGTCAGCGAACTCGCGTGCCGGGCTGTCATCGCCCTCGCGCGGGAACGCGACGAGTCACCTCAGGACGTCGCCCGTTCACTCCTGGGCCTGCCCGCAGCCTGAGCCATCACGGTGCCGTGGAGCGCGAACCTGGTTACCCGCTGGTGAATTTCCTGGTCATCATCCTCTCGACGATCTCCGCGGCGAGTGGTTAGGGTGCGCCGACGGACAAGCGAACGGGAGACTGGCATGGCCGGGACGGACGACGCTGTCGCCGCCGATGACGACGCCCTGTACGTGCTGACGGCGGTGCTGCTGACACCCGCGAAGTTCCCCAGCGTGCTGGGGGACGACTATCCGGAGGCCTGTGCGGCGCTCGACCTCGCGCCGCTCGCCGCCGGGTACGGACTGGTGCTCGGCCAGGACGGCGAGGGCGCGCGTTGGACGGTCGTGGTCGACGACGTGTCGCTCGTGGCAGTGGCCATTGCCTCCTGGGACTGCGGGATGGAGTACGACCTCTCCCCCGACGAGAACACCGTGGTCACCGCCCTGCCCGGCTGGCCCCTCGCGGTCGCTGTCGCGGCCCCCGGGGTCCCGGCGCCGCACGACCCCGAGCCCGACCCGGACGGCCCGGCCCGAGAGCCTCTCGCACCGCCCCAATCCGATGTCTGGGGCCCGGCTCAGCGCCGCTTGGGCGCCGACGAGATAGCACTGCAGTGGGCGTCCTGGCGGGAGCAGATCGACGACAACGACTTCGCGACGGACGGACGGCTGGAGGACTCCCCCGAGAAGGCCGACGAGGTGCCGCTGACCGGGGTCCGGCGTGTCCTGGCCGAGGCCCGCGCGTACGTGGACACTCCTCCGCCCCTGGGCCGGGTGCGGTCCTCCTTCGCCTCGGGGGACGCACGGACCCTGCGTGCCGACGGCCCCGGCTGGTCCATGGTGGCCCGCACCGATGACATCGCGTTCGTGCTGCTGGACGAGGAGCCGGGAGAGATCGTGCCGGTCGGGCGCGGACCCGAGCTGCCCGCGCTCTTGGAGGCCCTCGACAAGATGGCGGTCCGCCCTGCCTGAGCACGGCGTCCAGCGCGCAAGGGCAACTCGTTCAGCCCGCTTCCATGCCGCTCGCGGAACCGTGCCGGGCTGGCCCGCGAGCGGTAGGACGACGGGGAATGTCCCGCAGGACCGTCAGTGGCCTATCTCCTTGCGGGTGACGCGACGCAGCCGGCGACGCTGCCCCGGGTCGAGCGTCAGGTAGGCCGCCGCGGGGACTCCGAGCACGATCAGGAGTGCGGCCCACCAAGGCAGCCAGATCAGCAGGATGATCCCGGCCGCCACACCTCCTGCGGCGATCTTCGCGTTCTTCGACATGTGCGTCGCCTCCTTCGCGGCCTCTGCCGCTCTCTGTCTTGGAAAACGGGCTCGGATCCCCCACGGTTCCTGGCCGCACCCCTGAGAGATCCCTGATGCGCACCCCCTAATGGTTCCGCAGACCGCCCCCGCCGACGACTCCTGAGCCCTCCGAGCCGCTCGCCGGCTACTCGACCCGCAGCGGCTCACCGACCTCGTACATGTGACGCAGCACCTGACGGTAGGAGTCGACGAATGCGGCCTCCGTGTAGGGCATGCCCACCTCGGAGCAGTGGGCACGCACGGCCGGCCGGGCAAGCCGCAGGTGCGGGCGGGGCATGCTCGGGAAGAGGTGGTGCTCGATCTGGTAGTTGAGCCCGCCGAGGAACCAGTCGGTCACCGGGCCGCCCTTGATGTTGCGCGACGTGAGGACCTGTCGGGCCAGGTGCCCCAGGCGCTCGCCGCCCGGTTCGGGCATCTCCATGCCCTTGTGGTTGGGCGCGAAGGCCAGCCCGAGGTGGAGACCGAACAGTGCCTGGTGAACGGCGGCGAAGGCGATCGCGTGACCGACGGGCATGGCGAGGAGCAGCAGCGACACATAGCCCACCAGGTGAGCGACCAGCAGGAGGCCCTCGATCACACGCTCGCGCGGAGCCTGGCGACGCAGGTCCTGGAAGCCGTAGATCTTCATGGCGATGCCCTGGAGGAGCGTCAGCGGGAAGAAGAGCCAGGCCTGGTTCCGGGTGAGCCAGCGCCGGAAGCCCACGCGGACCTTGGCCTGCTTGCTGGTCCACACGAGAACATCCGCGGCGACGTCGGGATCCTTCTCGATGTGGTTGGGGTTGGCGTGGTGCCTGTTGTGCTTGTCGGTCCACCAGGCCGTGCTCATCCCGAGCAGCAGGTTCGCGTGCACAAGGCTGATGGCTCGGCTCACGGATCGCCGACCGGTTATCTGCGCATGGCACGCGTCGTGTCCGATGAACGCCGTCCGGGCGCACAGGACGGACAGGACGGGAGCCAGCAGCAGCACCCACCACGAGCCGCCGAGGAGGAACATTCCGATGCCCACGGCCACCAGGGCGAGGGCGTTGATGGCGATGGTGCGCGTGTACCAGCCGACACGACGGTCCAGGAGACCTTGCTCCTTGACGGTCCGCAGGAGAGGCGCGAAATCACTTCCGGCGGATTGCCCGCCCGTGCTGACGGACGGGCGTTCCGCGACTGCCGCGGCGGCCTGGGACATGGTGGGTCTCCGGTCTTCGAAGCGAAGGGCTGACCTGATAGAACGTACGGATCAGTGACCTTGGGCAACCATGGCGCCACCACCCGTGTCCACCCTGGTGCCAGCACCGCCCGATGGTGGCGCTGGCTACACCCTCCCGGGGCGCAGTGACGGACATCACCGCAGATTCGCTGCCGCGAAACGTGGAACGTGATGTACTCTCGGCCGCTCTGGTCTCAGTAGTCAAATTTGAGGAATGCGTTATCGCTGTGCACAGGCTCCCCGTCGTGTCCCCCTCCGAGATCCCCGAACTGTCGCGCTGTTCAGTCCTTTTCGTTCCTGGCGACCCCGCTCGCGACGGACACGTCGCCTTCTGGCACCCCGACGGCACCGAGCCCCCGTCCAGCACCGCGGGAACCTCCGATGAGCTGGCCATCGCCGTACCGGGCGACGACGGTGTCGAGCTCGTCCGTGTGCCGGTGCTGCTTCTCCCCGTCCGCACCGCGCTGCCCGTCCTCACGCGCGCGCGTGCCGCATCGGGAACCCATCCGACAGCCGCCTTCTGGGGAACCGCCGGCGTTCTCGCCCTGCAACTGGCGGCCCGTGGGTTGCTGTTGCCAGGACTGACCGTCAGCGATCACGACGCGTGGCGCGCCGGGCCGTTGGGGGCCGATGATCTGCAGCGCCTGCGCGACTTGGCCGCGGCGATGCCGCCCGCCGCCCACGCACTGCCGCTCACCGACGTGGCGCCCCTGCGACTGCCTGAACCGGAGCGCCTGCTGCGCCAGTTCCTCGACGCGGTGGCCGACACGCTGCCGCGCTCCCCCGCCGCGGCAGCGGCAGCCGGAGGACCCGTCTTCGCCGCGCCCGAGGCCCAGCACGTTCCCGAGCAGCGCGCCTGGGCCCTGGACGTGGCAGCCGGGCACGACGCGGGCGTACGGATCTCGCTGCGCGTGGAGATTCCCGGCCTCGCCTCGGTGACCGACGACGGCACCCGGCTGCCCTTCCGAGCTGTCCTGCAACTGCACAGTGTCAGCGATCCGGCGCTCGTCGCGGATGCCGCCGAGGTATGGGCCGAGTCCGGGACCGCGGGCCAGGGCTTCGGTCCTCGTGCGCGGATGGACGCCCTCCTCGCCCTGCGTCGTGCCACGCGCGCGTGGCCGCCGCTCTCACCACTGCTCGCGGCCGGCGTTCCCGACGCGATCGAACTCGCCGACGAAGATGTCGCCGAGCTCCTGGGTGAAGGCGCCCGGATGCTGGCGGTCGCCGGCGTGGAGGTGCACTGGCCCAGAGAGCTCGCGCGCAGCCTCACCGCGCGTGCCGTCATCGGCCCTCCTGACGACGCTCAGGACGAGGACGGACGGGGCCCCGACAAGCTCTCTTCGGACACGCCCTCCTTCCTGTCCGCCGACGCTCTGCTCGCCTTCAACTGGCGCTTCGCGCTGGGTGACCAGCAACTGTCCCGCGAGGAGCTGGACCGCCTCGCCGAGGCGAACCGTCCCGTTGTGCGCCTGCGTGACCAGTGGGTCCTCATCGACCCCGAAGCGGCGCGTCGCGCGCGCGACCGCCAGGACCGCAAGGTCACTCCGATCGACGCGCTCAGTGCCGCGCTGACAGGCACCGCCGAGGTCGCGGGTCAGCGCTACGACGTGCAGCCCACGGGGTGGCTCGCCACCCTCCGCGAGCGGCTCGCCGACCCGGAGGGCATGGAGCCGGTCGGTCAGCCCGCGGCCCTCGCCGCGGAGTTGCGCGACTATCAGCTGCGCGGCCTCAACTGGCTCGCCCGCATGACGTCACTCGGTCTCGGTGGTTGCCTCGCCGACGACATGGGCCTCGGAAAGACGATCACGCTGATCTCTCTGCACCTGCACCGCCAGACACAGGAGGAGTCCGCGGGCCCCACACTGGTGGTCTGTCCGACCTCGCTCATGGGCAACTGGCAGCGCGAGATCGAGAAGTTCGCGCCCGGCACGCGCGTGCGTCGCTTCCACGGTGCGCAGCGCGACCTGGAGGACCTGTCGGACGGCGAGTTCGTCCTCACCACGTACGGAACGATGCGACTCGACGCGGAGAGGCTCGGCCAGACCCCTTGGGGCATGGTCGTCGCGGACGAGGCGCAGCACGTCAAGAACCCGTACTCGGCAACGGCCAAGCAGCTGCGCACCATCGGAACACGCGCGCGCGTGGCACTCACCGGAACTCCGGTGGAGAACAACCTGTCCGAGCTGTGGGCCATCCTCGACTGGACGACGCCCGGGCTGCTCGGCAAGCTCGGGACGTTCCGCAAGCGCTATGCCCAGGCCGTTGAGGGCGGCACGGACCCGGCCGCCGCAGAGCGCCTCGGTCAGCTCGTGCGTCCGTTCCTGCTGCGCCGCCGCAAGTCGGATCCGGGGATCGCGCCCGAACTGCCGCCGAAGACGGAGACCGATCGGGCCGTCTCGCTCACCACAGAACAAGCAGGCCTCTACGAAGCAGTCGTCCGGGAGACGCTCGCTGAGATCTCCGGAGCCGACGGTTTCGAACGCCGGGGGCTGATCGTCAAGCTCCTCACCGGGCTCAAGCAGATCTGCAACCACCCGGCGCAGTACCTCAAGGAGGACGAGCCCCGGATTCCGGGCCGCTCCGGAAAGCTCGAGTTGTTGGACGAGTTGCTCGACACGATCCTCACCGAGGACGCGAGCGTGCTCGTCTTCACGCAGTACGTCCAGATGGCACGGCTGATCGAGCGCCATCTGTCTGCCCGCGGTGTCCCGTCGCAGTTCCTCCACGGCGGCACTCCTGTCACGGAGCGCGAGGCGATGGTGCAGCGCTTCCAGGACGGGGAGGTACCGGTCTTCCTGTTGTCGCTCAAGGCCGCCGGGACAGGCTTGAACCTGACGCGCGCCGAGCACGTCGTGCACTACGACCGTTGGTGGAATCCCGCCGTCGAGGCACAGGCCACCGACCGCGCGTACCGCATCGGGCAGACGCAGCCGGTGCAGGTGCATCGGCTCATCGCGGAAGGGACCATCGAGGACCGCATCGCCGACATGCTGCTGCGCAAGCGTGAGTTGGCGGAGTCCGTTCTCGGTTCGGGCGAGGCAGCGCTCACCGAGCTGACCGACGCCGAGCTGTCAGACCTGGTGGAGCTGCGAGGGGGCACGCGATGAGCGACATCCACGACGAGACCTACGGCACTCGGGACGACGCCCCACGCGCGGGTGCGCCCGCGGGCGAGCGTACGTTCGCGGCCATGCCGCCGGCGCATGGCCGGGGCTTCGCACAGACCTGGTGGGGTCAGGCCTGGCTCAAGGCACTTGAGGACACGGCACTCGACACGCAGCAGCTCAAGGCGGGGCGCAGGCTCGCGCGCGCGGGCGCGGTGGGCGCGGTCTCCGTACGCCCCGGCAGGATCATCGCCGTCGTGCAGGACCGTGACGGCACATCACACCGTTCTGATGTCCTGCTGCAGGAACTGAGCCCGGAGGAATGGGACCGCTTCTTGGGGATGGCCATCGAACGGGCGGGACACATCGCGGCTCTCCTGGACCGCGAGATGCCGCCGCACCTGGTGGAGGACGCGGCGGCCGCAGGTGTCGAGCTGCTGCCGGGCATCGGCGATCTGGAGCCCGAGTGCGACTGTGACGCGTGGGACCACTGCAGTCACACAGCCGCGCTCTGCTATCAGGTGGCGCGACTCCTCGACCAGGACCCCTTCGTGCTCCTGCTGATGCGGGGACGCGGAGAGCGCGAGCTCCTGGACGAGCTCCAGGTGCGCAGCGTCGCGGGAACCGACGCGGTGGCGACCCACGAAGCGGGCCAGGATGCCACCCCGGAGGGCGTGGACGCCGCCGAGGCGTACGCGGACGGCGCCATACTCCCGCCGTTGCCTGCGCTGCCTCCGCTGCCCGAGGAGCCGGGCCTGCCGCCGACGCTGGACACGGACGCGGAACCCGCACCGGGCCTCGATGTGGAAGCGGTCGAGTTCCTGGCCGCGCAGGCGGCCGTGGAGGGGTACCGGCTGCTGGCCGAGTCGCTCGCTCCTGGGCACGCCGATCTGCCTGCGGAGCGCGAGTTGAGCGTGAGCGAGGACGCGGTACGTCTGGCGGCCGCGGGCCCCGGCCGGGTGGTCGAGACGCGTCTCGCGGGGGTGTCCGACCGGGGCCGGGACGGTCTCGCACTCGCTGTGCGGGCCTGGGAGTACGGGGGCCGCGCGGCGCTCCAGGTACTCGAGGAGGAGTGGACGCCCGAGGGCGAGGCGCTGGCACGCGCGCGTGCCGCGCTGGAGGCGGCCTGGGACGAGGACGAGCGGCCTCAGTTGCGCGCAGCCCGCAATCGCTGGACGGTCGTCGGCTCGGACGCTCAGCTGCGCCACGGCAGGGACGGCCGTTGGTGGCCCTACCGCAAAGAACGCGGGCGTTGGGCCCCCGTGGGCGCGGCGGCCCAGGACCCGGCGACGGCGCTTGCCGTGGCCGGCGGAGGCGAGTGAGACGGTCACGGGTGGCCCGATGCGGGGCGCGTCGGCGCGCAGCGTGACCTGTGGCCGAAAGCGCACGGCGCCCACCGGCGCATTCCTGCCGGACGGCCGTGCGCCGGGAACACCGGCGCACGCACTCACCCCGACCAGCGATTGAGCGCGGCCATGTCATACGCGAGCGTGGAGCGCGTCGGTTCAGGGAGGTCTGACCGCACGAGCCACCCGGGCTCGGCAGCGGGGGCATCGGGTTCGTCAGCTCCGCCAGCACGATCTATCTGAAGGGGGATGACCAGGGCACTGAGTCCCACGGCTACTGATCGGACCGGTGGTTGACGGCGGCGCCTCCTGCCCCTCGCGGGAGGCGCCGTTTGCACGTCTCCCGGTGTTCACCTGACGGCCCCTTCGTGTTCGTGGCGGCGGCGAAGTCTGACCGCTGTCACCGAATCCGCGCCTCAGGAGGCCCTGATGTCCCCGCACGCCGCCCGCAAGGGCCGTGTCCGCCGTTCCGCAGCCGTCGGCGTTCCGCTCGCCGTGATCGCCGCTCTCGTGGTGACCGGCACCGCGACGGGTCAGCAGGCCGGCGGTGGCCACAAGAAGGCTCGCGTCACCGGCGTGGCGACTCTCGGGGACATCCCTCTGGGCACGTTCAGCAACGCGCTGCTCCCGGGGACGGTGAAGAACGATCGCGGTGTTGATCTGGGCGGTATCGGGAGTGACCTCTACCCGGCGGGGCGCAAGGGCGAATTCTGGACGGTGACCGACCGGGGGCCCAATGGCCAGATCAAGGTGGACGGCAAGAAGCGCCGCACCTTCCCGGTCCCCGGATTCGACCCGGCGATCGTGAAGATCCGTGTCTCCGGAGACGAAGTCAAGGTGATCTCCGCACTGCCGATCACCACTTCCTCCGGTAAGCCCGTCACGGGGCTCCCCAACCAGAAGGGCCGTGACGAGGCACCGTACTCGTACGACGCGAAGACTCCTGTCTCCTATGACCCGAACGGGCTGGACACCGAAGGCATCGTGCGGGCGGCCGACGGAAGCTTCTGGCTGGTCGATGAATACGGCCCTTCCCTGATCCATGTCTCCGCGCGTGGGAAGGTGCTCAAGCGATACGTACCTCAAGGGCTCAAGCTTCAGGGGGCCGACTATCCGGTGGTCGAGGCGCTGCCCGGGGTGCTGCTGCACCGCAAGACGAACCGTGGCTTCGAGGGGCTCGCCCAGCTCCCCGGCGGGGACCTGGTGATGGCGGTGCAGAGCCCGCTGTCTCTGCCTGACGCGGATGCCGGTGACGCCTCGCGCACCACACGGCTGCTGCGCTTCTCGCCGAAGAAGCAGGCTGTCACCGCCGAGTACGCCTACCGGTTCGACCCGGTGGACGTCGTCGACCCCGGCGAGGACGACACCTCCGAGCTAAAGATCTCCTCCGTGGTCGCCGTCGGACGCGAGCGTCTGCTCGTCCAGGAGCGCACCGACAAGGCCGCACGGCTCCAGAGCGTCACTCTCGATCGGCGGTCGAACATCCTGGGCGGCAAGTGGGACAAGGACACCACGCAGCCCTCTTTGGAGCAGCTCGACGATCCCGCCGCCTCCGGAGTGCCGGTCCTCGACAAGCGACTGGTCGTCGATCTGGGCGCCGTCGACGGTGTACCCGGCAAGATCGAGGGAGTCGCCCGGGTGGACGGCCGGACCCTCGCTCTCATCAACGACAACGACTTCGGGATGACGGACGGGCCGGAGGCCTTCGACAAGAACGGACGGCTGGTGGACAGCGGAGTGGAGACCTCCGTGACGTATGTGCGCCTGCCGCGAAAGTACTGAGGCGGACCACGGAAGGCTCTCTCGTAGGTTCCGTTGAGAGCAAGAGGGCGCCTTCTCCGGAGACACCGCTCTGTCAGGACAGCGGCTTGGTGAGCTTGTGCTTCCCCGAGCCGCTGTCCCCCGCCAGGCTGCACGCGACGTTGTCGATGCCGGCCTTGTAGCCAGAAGCGTCCGGATACTGCACCAGAGTGCCGCGTACGGTGCCCGAGGGCTGGGTGCGCGCCTTGCGCTGCAGCGGCTGCTCGCACAGCGCGGCCGCTTCCTTCTTGAGAGCCGCGTCCGTCGTGAAGGAGCCCTTCAGTGCGGCGAGTTCGACCAGTTCGGCGTCGTGCGGTTCATCGCACGACTTCTTGGCGGCTCGTCCTGGCCTGCTGCCGCTGATGTCGAAGCAGTCTCCGGACTTCAGCAAGTAGTACGGGACTTCGTCGCTCACCTGCGAGGGCAACAGTGAAGCGAAGTCACTCGGGAAACCCGTGGGCAGGGAGGGGAGACCACTGGGCAACCCGGTGGGGAAGTCGCTCGGCAGCCCTGTGGGCAGTTGGCTCGGAATCTGCGGAACGCTCAGTGTCGCCCTGGGTGTTCGCACACTGGTCCCGCTGCTTTCTGTGGGCCTCTTCTTGTCTTCCCCGTCGTCACCCCTGGTGGCCACCAGCACGACCGCGGCGATGGCCCCCAAGGCAACGATGACCGTGAGCAGGGCGAAGAGGCCATTGCGCTTCCCTGAAGGCCCGCCAGAAGGCGATGGGGGCGGCCAGCCGCCTCCGTCGGGAGGCGGTCCGTAACCGCCCCCTGGGGGCGGGCCGAAGCCCCCACCACCAGGGGGCGGTGGACCATTGGGCGGCTGCGTGGGCGGCTGGGGCGGTACGGGTGGCATGGCCATACCATCCAGAGTCGCCTCGAACCGGTCATGACGCGACCCCCATGCGGCAGTTGATGGGGAGCGCAGGGCGCAGCAGCCGTTCAGCCGTCGGCCTCAGAAGTGCACTCAGCCTCGGGCCCCCAACAGGTGATCCATGGCCAGTTGGTCGAGGTACTCGAACGCCATCCCACGCGCTGCGGCCACCTCCACGTCGAACGCCTCGAAGGCCGTCCGGTCGGCGAGCAGACCGGACAACCCGTCCTCGGCGGTGGGGAGCGCCAGTTCGTCCAGCCGTGCGGCGCGCAGCGCCTGCTGGACCTCCGGATCGGAGCGGAAGGCGGCAGCGCGCTCCCGAAGGATCAGGTAGTTGCGCATGCAGCCCGACGCCGACGCCCACACGCCTTCGTAGTCCTCCGTGCGGGGCGGCTTGAAGTCGAAGTGCCGGGGCCCGTCGTAGCCGCCTCTCTCCAGGAGGTCCACCAGCCAGAAGGCGCTGCGCAGGTCCCCCGCGCCGAACCGCAGGTCCTGGTCGTACTTGATCCCGGTCTGGCCGTTGAGGTCGATGTGGAAGAGCTTGCCGGCCCACAGCGCTTGTGCGATCGAGTGCGGGAAGTTCAGGCCCGCCATCTGTTCGTGGCCCACTTCGGGGTTGACGCCGAACAGCTCGGGCCGCTCCAGGCGGTCGATGAACGCGAGGGCATGGCCGACGGTGGGCAGCAGGATGTCACCGCGCGGCTCGTTCGGCTTCGGCTCGATCGCGAAGCGCAGGTCGTACCCCTGCGTCGTGACGTACTCGCCGAGCAGATCGAAGGCCTCCTTCATACGGTCGAGCGCGTCGCGTACGTCCTTCGCGGCTCCGGACTCCGCGCCCTCTCGGCCTCCCCACGCGACGTAGGTGCGCGCGCCCAGCTCGACCGCCAGGTCGATGTTGCGGATCGTCTTGCGCAGCGCGTAGCGGCGTACGTCGCGGTCGTTGGCGGTGAACGCGCCGTCCTTGAAGACGGGATGGGTGAACAGGTTCGTGGTGGCCATCGGCACGACGAGGCCCGTCGCGTCCAGGGCCTGCCGGAATCGCTTGATGTGCCCTTCCCGTTCGGTGCCCGACGATCCGAACGGGATCAGGTCGTCGTCGTGGAACGTCACTCCGTAGGCACCCAGTTCCGCGAGGCGCCGCACCGACTCGGAGGGGTCGAGCGCGGCCCTGGTGGCGTCTCCGAACGGATCCCTGCCCTGCCAACCGACGGTCCACAGGCCGAACGTGAACTTGTCCTCAGGAGTGGGCTGATAGTTCATGCGTGGCTCCCTCGCCTATTTCGTCATGGCCGTTTACAAATTAGTATCCGAGGGCTCCTCTGGGAAGGTCAGGGAGGGAACTCCGGGGCTCGCCCGGAGAGAGCCGCAGGAACGGAGACCGCCATGTCATCAGCTCCCGCCGCGCAGGGCGCCTTGGTCGTCGGCGTGGACAGCTCCACGCAGTCCACCAAGGTCTTGGTCGTCGACTCGGCCACCGGCCGGATCGTGGCAAGCGGCCAGGCCTCGCACCGCGTGAGCACGGGCGAGCATCGCGAGAGCGACCCCCAGGAGTGGTGGGATGCCCTTCGAACGGCCTTGGACCAGTGCGGCCGGCCCGCCCGCGAAGCCGCGGCGGTCTCCATCGGCGGGCAGCAGCACGGGCTGGTCGCACTCGACAAGAACGGCTCCCTGGTGCGGCCGGCTCTGCTCTGGAACGACGTGCGATCGGCCCCGCAGGCGCGGCGGCTCGTCGAGCGGCTCGGCGGCCCCAAGGTATGGGCGGACCGCGTCGGCAGTGTGCCGGGGCCCTCCTTCACCGTGACGAAGTGGGCCTGGCTGGCCGAGCACGAGCCTGCCGCCGCCCGCGCCACAGCTGCCGTGCGCCTGCCTCACGACTACCTCACGGAACGGCTCACCGGGGTCGGCACGACGGATCGCGGCGACGTCTCCGGAACAGGGTGGTGGGCATCGGCTTCGGAGACGTACGACGACACGATCCTCGACATGGTGGACCTCGACCCCGCGCTCCTCCCCCGCGTCGCCCACCCCGGTGAAGTCGTCGGCACCGTCCGCGACAGAAGCGAACTGCCCTTCTCCAGGGGCACGTTGGTAGCGCCCGGCACCGGTGACAACGCGGCGGCCGCCCTGGGGCTCGGCCTGCACCCCGGTACACCGGTGCTGAGCCTCGGCACCTCGGGCACGGTGTACGCGGTGTCGGAGCACCGTCCCGCCGATCCGACCGGAACTGTCGCGGGGTTCGCCGACGCGCGCGGCGCGTGGCTTCCCCTGGCGTGCACCCTCAACTGCACGCTCGCCGTGGACCGGATGGCCGCGCTGCTGGGTCTGGAGCGCGACGCGGTGGAACCCGGCGGCTCGGTCACCGTTCTGCCCTACCTGGACGGTGAGCGCACCCCGGCTCTGCCCCACGCCTCAGGAATGCTGCACGGGCTGCGGCACGACACGACACCGGGTCAGCTGCTGCAGGCCGCCTACGACGGGGCCGTGCACTCGCTGCTCGGGGCGCTCGACCTGGTCCTCGACACGGACGCCGACCGGTCGTCCCCTCTGCTGCTCATCGGCGGTGGAGCACGCGGTACCGCCTGGCAGCACACCGTACGACGCCTCTCCGGGCGCCCCGTGCAGGTCCCGCAGGCCCAGGAACTGGTCGCGCTCGGTGCCGCCGCGCAGGCCGCGGGGGTGCTGACGGGCGAGGACCCGAGCGCCATCGCGCGGCGCTGGGGGACCGCTCGGGGCCCCGTGCTCGACCCCGTCGAACGCGACGAGGCGACGCTGTCGCGGATCTCCGGGGTACTCTCCGACGCGGCGCCGCTCCTGGACAGGGCGCCCCATGGGGAGTGAGGGCTGACCGAGGCATGACCGCACCGCTGCACGACGCGCGCCGGGGGACGTCGGGTGCGCGGCTGCCCGATACCCAGCAGTCGATGCGCCGCCGCAATCTCTCCCGGGTGATGCACACGGTGGCCGCGCACGGACCGCTCTCCCGTGCCGCCGTGGCCTCCCGCATCGGACTGACACGGGCCGCCGTCTCGACGCTGGTGGACGAACTGATCCGGGCCGGGCTTCTCGACGAACTGGGTCCGGAGCGCCCGGGGCGGGTGGGCCGCCCCGGGTCCGCCCTGGCGGTCAACGCACGCGGACCCGTCGGCATCGGCGCGGAAGTGGGCGTGGACCACCTCGCGGTGTGCGCGGTCGACCTACGCGGCGAGACCCGGGCTCGCGCCGTACGACCGGCCCCCAATCGTAGTCGGTCGGCCGTGCCGGTCCTGGCGGAGCTGTCCCTTCTGGTGGAGCAGGTGTCTGCCGAGACGCGCCAGGCAGGACTGTCCCCGGCGGGCCTGGCCGTGGCAGTGCCCGGCCTCGTCGCCCGCGGCACCCACACCGTCGTCCGGGCCCCGAACCTCGGCTGGCACGACATCGACCTGGACGCCCTGCTGTCGACCGAGCTGCAGCTGACCGTGGACAACGAGGCCAACTTCGGCGCGCTGGCCGAGCTGTGGCTCGGCGAGGAGTCGCCCGAGGACTTTCTCCACGTCTCGGCGGAGATCGGCATCGGCGCAGCCCTCGTCGTCGACGGGCAGCTGCTGCGTGGTGCGCGCGGGTTCGCCGGCGAGTTGGGGCACATGCCCGTGCGAACCGACGGCACGGCCTGCCCCTGCGGCGGTCGCGGCTGCCTGGAACAGTACGCGGGCGTGGAAGCGGTCCTGCGCTCGGCCGGCCTGAACCTCGGCGAGGACCAGGTGGGGCTTCTCGCCGAGCGCGCCACGAGCGGCGACAAGAAGGTGCGGAAGGCGTTGCGGGGTGCGGGGGCGGCGTTGGGCATCGCGCTCACCGGCGCCGTCAATCTGCTGGATCCACGGGCCGTGGTGCTCGGCGGTGCGCTGTCGCGCCTCGCGCCGTGGCTGCTGCCGTCTTTGGAACGGGAATTGACGGAGCGGACCGCAGGACGGGCCTGTGGTGTGTCGGTCTCCCCCCTCGGCCCGGACGGGCCGCTGCTGGGGGCGGCGCACTCGGTGGCACGGGCGGTCCTGGATGATCCGGTGGGCGCCTCCCGGGCTGGATGACGTCCTCGCCCCGGACGGACCGGGCTGGGCTGGGCCGGGACGGGACGAACTGAGCATGGCTGGGCTGGGCATGGCCGGGCTGGGCTGGGCTGGGCTGGGCTGGGTCGGGACGACGATCCAGCACGACGCGATGCCCCACCGCGGCCGCCACGACCTCCCCTCCTCCGACGACGTGATGGCCCTCCGCGGACTCTGCGATCCCCCGATCGAGTGGCCGCGTTATCCACAGTCACGTGGCTGTACACAGATCCGAGCCATGCCCTTTCGCCTCAACCAGCGGGCGCCGTAACGTAATTCGCGAGGCACCGCCGTCGTGGCGACGGCGAGGGCCACATGGATCGGGGGATTCAGATGTCGGGGGAACCATTCCGGGACTGCGTCGCGGAGCCATCGACTTCGCGAGGTCCTCTTCCGCCGCGGGTCCCGTCGTCGATGTATGGATGCTGAAGAGAACGGAACGGTACAGCCATGAGTGACCCCAGGATCCTGACCGTGCGGCCGGAAGCGGGCGAGTATGCCTGGACGTTCGGCGGTGCGCCGCCGGTGGCGCGCATCACTCCGGGCACTGTTCTCGACCTGTTCACGGAGGACTGCTTCGCCGGGAACGTGCGCTCGGAGAAGGACCTTGTCTCCGAAGTCTGCGAGTTTCCGTTCCTGAATCCGCAGACCGGCCCCTTCTATGTGGAGGGCGCTGAGCCGGGTGACACCGTGGCAGTGCACTTCGTATCGATAGAACCGGCCCGGGATTGGGCAGCCTCTACCACGGTCCCTCTGTTCGGTGCTCTCACCTCCACGCACTCCACGGCCTCGCTCCAACCGCCCCTGCCCGAGACCGTGTGGATCTGGCAGCTCGACAAGGCCCGCCGCACCGCGCGGTTCAGCGCTCGGGACGGTGACTTCACGGTCGAGCTGCCCATGGATCCGATGCACGGAACCGTCGGTGTCGCGCCGGCGAATCTGGAGGTCCGCTCGGCCCTCGTGCCCGACGCCCACGGAGGCAACATGGACACACCCGAGATGCGGGCGGGTGTCACCTGCTACCTCGGGGTGAACGTCGAGGGCGCTCTGTTGAGCCTGGGCGACGGGCACGCCCGGCAGGGAGAGGGCGAGACCTGCGGGGTGGCCGTCGAGTGCGCGATGAACACCGTCGTGATCGTCGAACTCCTCAAGGGAATATCCACTCCCTGGCCACGGCTGGAGTCCGACACCCACATCATCTCCACCGGTTCGGCGCGACCCCTTGAGGACGCGTTCCGCATATCCCAACTCGACCTGGTGCAGTGGCTGGTGCGTGACTACGGCTTCAGCGAGCTGGACGCCTACCAGTTCGCGACGCAGACCGTCGAGTCTCCGCTGGCCAATGTCTGCGACACCAACTACACGTGCGTGGCCAAGATCCGCAAGGAATGGCTGCCGCGCCGGGAAACGCACCGCGGGCTGCACGCGCGGTTGCGCGAAACGGCCACCTCACTCCCCCACCCGACGCCCCTCAACCCCTCATAGTCCTCGTCTTCGCCAGCACCCCGGCCAAGGCAAGGGGCCATTCCAGTACAGCGCCAGGTCAGCCGGTCCCCCCACCGAGAGGTAGGTCCGTCATGGATCGAGCAAGACGTTTCCCCAGCAGGCGTCGACTGTTGCAGGGCGCGGTCGCCGCCGCCGTTCCCGCCACGCTCCTTCCCGCAACCCAAGCCAACGCCCGGGCCCAGGCCGTCGACTACCCCGGAGCCGAGTGGGTGCCGGCGAGCAGCTCCAACTACACGGCTTCGAACCGCCCCACCACGTATCCCGTCGACTACGTGGTCATCCACGTCACCCAGGAGACCTACGCGGACGCACTCGCCATCTTCCAGAACCCCGCGAAGCAGGTCTCGGCCCACTATGTGGTCCGTTCCCAGGACGGGCACATCGCCCAGTGCGTCCGCGAGCGCAACGTCGGCTGGCACGCGGGCAACTGGACCTACAACACACGCAGCATCGGCATCGAGCACGAAGGATGGGTCGACAAACCCGAGTACTTCACTGACGCGATGTACGAGAAGTCGGCGGCGCTGACCGCCGCCATCTGCGCCAAGTACGACATCCCCAGGGACCGCGAGCACATCATCGGCCACCACGAAGTGCCCGGCTCGGACCACACGGATCCCGGTCCGTACTGGGACTGGTCGCGCTACATAAGGCTCGTCAACTTCGCCTGAGGCCGGTCCGGGCGACGAGGCGACACCGGCACCGGCACCAGCACCAGCACCAGCACCAGCACCAGCACCAGCACCAGCACCAGCACCACACGACACCCGGGCGGCGCCGCCACGCAGCCCGCACGGCTCGCCAAGCCGATCCATTCCGCATCCTTGTCGGGTCCCTTTCCCGGGGCGACGATGGCACCACCGCATCGCCGTCCCGGGAGGCCGAATTGACCGATCCATGGGTGGCCCTGGAGCCGGGCACCGACCCCAACGAACGAGTGAGGGAGTTGCGCCGGGCCCACGAGAGGTTCACGGCCGCGGGGACGGTCGTCCGCCCGGTGCGTTCGGTGGTGGCCGACTCCTGGCGGAGATCGGCGAGAGCTCGGGTGAGTCCAGAGGGCAGCGGTGCCGCGGTGGAGCTCACTGACGGCGATCTGGGGGCGTATCGGGCCGAGCATCCGTTGGCGCGTGTGATGCCGTTGTTCCGTGAGCTGATGGGCACCTTCGCGGCGGACGGGGAGCATCTGCTCGCGGTGTGCGACGCGCACGGCAGGCTGCTGTGGGTCGAGGGCCACGCGGTCACGCGGCAGCTCGCGGGGCGGATGAACTTCGTGCCGGGCGCACGGTGGGCGGAGTCCGCCATGGGGACCAACGCTCCGGGGACGGCGGTCGCCGTCGACCGCCCGGTGCAGGTCTTCGCCGCCGAGCACTTCATGCGGCGCGTCCAGCCGTGGACGTGCGCGGCGGCTCCCGTGCACGATCCGCGCTCGGGGCGGGTGATCGGCGCGGTGGACATCACCGGCGGGGACGGTCTGGCGCATCCGCACAGTCTCGCGTTCGTGCAGGCCGTCGCGCGGGCGGCGGAGTCCCAACTGGCGCTGCTCGCGCCCCCGGTGGAGGCCAGGGACGTGGTCGAGCTGTCGGCGCTGGGGCGTGACGAGGCGTTGCTTCTGGTGGGCGGACGCAAGGTCCGGCTCAGTCGTCGGCACAGCGAGATCACCGTGCTGCTGGCCCGCCATCCGGAAGGGCTGACCGGGGACGAGTTGTTGTACGCGCTGTACGAGGACGAGTCGGTGCCGCAGGTGACGTTGCGGGCCGAGATGGCGCGGCTGCGGCGGGTGCTCGGCGCGGAGCTGCTGCGGTCGCGGCCGTATCGGCTGGCGCTGCCCGTCGAGTGTGATGTCGACACGGTCGAGCGCCGGCTGGGAGCCGGGGCGGTGACGGCGGCGGCTGCCGCTTATGCGGGACCATTGCTGCCGCAGTCACAGGCGCCGGCCTTGGTGAGGCTGCGACGCAGGCTCGCCGATCAGCTGCGGGCGGCGCTGGTCGACCGCAACGACCCCGACCTGCTGGCGGACTGGGCACACGCTCCGTGGGGCGATGACGACCTGGTGGTGTGGCAGGCCCTGGCCGCGCTGCGCCCCACGGCTCCGGTACTGGCCCGCCTGAGGCAGCTCGACGCCGACCTGGCGTCGAACGGGGATGACCACACGTAGCCAGGTGCATGCGTGGCCACGGCCGCGCAACGTTGATGCAACGTCCCCGTTTCTAGCCTCCGAGCGAGCGCTGCCCAACGGCGGGCAGCCGTCCACGGGAGGCCAGTCGAAGATGACCCGTTACGCAGCGCCCGGCACCGAAGGTGCGATCGTCTCCTACCAGTCGCGCTACGACCACTTCATCGGCGGCGAGTACGTGGCGCCTGCCCGTGGCCAGTACTTCGAGAACCCGAGCCCGGTCAACGGCCGCCCCTTCACCGAGGTCGCCCGGGGCACCGCCGAGGACGTCGAGCGCGCCCTGGACGCGGCGCACGCGGCCGCGCCCGCGTGGGGGCGTACGTCCGTCACCGAGCGCGCGGACGTGCTGCGCAAGATCGCCGACCGGATGGAGGCCAACCTCGAACAGCTCGCGGTGGCCGAGAGCTGGGAGAACGGCAAGCCGGTGCGCGAGACCCTCGCCGCCGACATCCCGCTCGCCATCGACCACTTCCGCTACTTCGCGGGCGTGATCCGCGCGCAGGAGGGGTCGCTGAGCGAGGTCGACGAGGACACCGTCGCGTATCACTTCCACGAGCCGCTCGGTGTGGTCGCGCAGATCATTCCGTGGAACTTCCCGATCCTCATGGCCACGTGGAAGCTGGCGCCGGCGCTGGCCGCCGGGAACGCCGTCGTGCTCAAGCCGGCCGAGCAGACCCCGGCCTCCATCCACTACTGGATGAGCCTGGTCGCCGATCTGCTGCCGCCGGGGGTCGTCAACATCGTCAACGGGTTCGGGGTCGAGGCGGGCAAGCCGCTGGCGTCGAGTCCGCGCGTGGCGAAGGTCGCGTTCACCGGTGAGACCACCACGGGGCGGCTGATCATGCAGTACGCCTCCGAGAACATCAAGCCGGTCACGCTGGAGTTGGGCGGCAAGTCGCCGAACATCTTCTTCGACGACGTGTGGGCGGCCGACGACGACTTCCGGGACAAGGCACTCGAAGGCTTCACGATGTTCGCCCTCAACCAGGGTGAGGTCTGCACGTGTCCGTCGCGGGCACTGGTGCAGCGCGGGCACTACAACGAGTTCATCGAGGCGGCGATCGCGCGCACCGAGCAGATCAAGGCCGGGCACCCGCTGGACACCGACACCATGATCGGCGCGCAGGCGTCCAACGATCAGCTGGAGAAGATCCTCTCCTACCTGGACATCGGCCAGCAGGAGGGCGCGAAGGTCCTGACGGGCGGACAGCGGATCGAGCACGAAGGCGAACTGGCGGGCGGCTACTACGTCCAACCGACGATCTTCGAGGGTGACAACCGCATGCGGATCTTCCAGGAGGAGATCTTCGGTCCGGTCGTCTCGGTGGCGTCGTTCAACGACTTCGACGACGCGATCAAGATCGCCAACGACTCGCTGTACGGCCTGGGGGCCGGGGTGTGGACGCGGGACATCAACACCGCGTACCGAGCGGGACGTTCGATTCAGGCGGGCCGCGTCTGGACGAACTGCTATCACGCGTATCCCGCGCACGCGGCGTTCGGCGGCTACAAGCAGTCGGGCATCGGGCGTGAGACGCACAAGATGATGCTGGAGCACTACCAGCAGACGAAGAACCTTCTGGTGTCGTACTCGCCGAAGAAGCTCGGCTTCTTCTAAGGGCACACAAAAGGGCGCCTGACCTGGGCTTTCACCCGGCAGGCGCCCTCGGCTCGCCGCACTCAGCACAGGGGGCGGTTTACGTCATAACTCCCAGTTCCTCCCACCGTTGCCCCACTCCTGACCAGCTCTTCCGGACCAGTGACGGACCAAGGCTTCGGCTCGCCCGGTCGCAGCCGCTCACTGGCTGACGCGTTCCCACTCCTCCATGGACTGTTCGATGAGCCGGTTGGCCTGCTCTCGGACGCCATCCAGAAACTTGGCGTAGTGGCGGAAGAGGACCTCGATGCTCTGACCCGCGCGGCGAGCGCATTCGGCCGGATCCACACCGGAGTGCAGCCAGAATGAGATACCGGCGTGCCGGAGGTCATAGGGCCGCTTGGCCAGCCCAGAGGTGAGTTCCGTTCGAGTCAGGACGTACTTGCGCGCCCGCGCCCACGTCGTACCGTACGCAGCCGCGTCCACGTAGTTGCCGGCCTGGTTCCGAAACAACCGTCCATCCGGTGCTACGCCGAACCGTTTGATGTGTACACGGAGAATGCGCACGAACTGCGGGGGGATGGGCACAGGCCGTGTCGCGTTGACCGCACGGCGCTTGAGCGAGTGAACCTCGTACACTGCGCCATCGTCCGTCCAGTCCTTGCCTGCGACGACGACACCGCCGGACAGGTTGAGCATGCCCCACCCGGCCTTGGGCAGGTGACACTGGTCGAGCCGAAGGTGAATGACCTCCGCCGGCCGCATCGCCGCGTAGTACATACAGCCGAAGAACGCCTCTAGGTGAGGGCCACGCCCGCGCTGCTGAGCAACCGCCGTGAGGAGCCGGGCCACTTGTGCCGGGTTGGGAACGGCAGTTGGGTCCACCTCCTCATTGGCCGACGGAGCATTCCACCTGAGTCCGTTGAGAGGGTTCTCCGCGAAGTAACCCTTCTCCACGGCCGTGTTGAGTACTTCGTTGAATGCGGCCCGCTTTCGCCGTGCCGTCTTGGCCGCAGCCGCCTTGCCATCCAGCTTGCGGCACAGGGCGTCCAGCGCCCGTCGCAGCACGTCGGCTTCCGCGAGAGCGCTGACGGGCAGGGAGTTTCGCTTCATCCACTCCAGGGCCTTGTGCCACTCCTCGGTCGGCTCTTGGGCCCATGCATTCTTGTTGAACGCCCAGGAGTACAAGGCACGCCGCAGTACCCGCGGCTCTGGATGGATTGCGCCAGGGTGCACTAGGGCAGGCGTGATGGTGGCGAAGGCGTCGGCCAGAGTACGGCGAGTGTTTCCCGGTGTACGGTCCCACCGTTGGTCCAGGTATTCGTGAGCAAGGTCGTACCACGTCGTCCGCTGCTTGATAGCCCTCAGTTCGGACGCCGGCAGACCAGTGTGTACGTCGAAAGCCTCACCGTCACGCGCTGCTGTCATCAGCTTTGAGCGCCTGCTGTCGGCTAGCCCGGAGGTCATGAATGATTCTGATTTTTCACGTCCATCGACCGTCCAGCGAACCATGAACGGCTTGCGCCGGTCAGGGCGCTCGCGTATGTCCCAGAAGCGGACGTTGTAGCTCATCGCCAAGTGTCAGAATCTCTTTCGCACATGTCCCACCAGGCATCCAGATCAGCCCGGCGGCACCGGAGTTCACCATTGGGCAACTTGAACATGCGGGGCGCTTGCCCGCGAGCGCGCATGCGGTAGAACGCCGACGGACTCAAACGGATCTCCGTCAGAACCTCAGCGAGCTTCAGAGCAGGAGGACGAGCCATGCAATATCACCTTCGTATCGAGAAGCGCTTCACGCCGGAACTCCGTCAGCGCATAGCCGGAACAGCTCGCCAGCCGTCCACGACCACCCACCGTCACAGACGACATGACGCAGCAAGGCATCAAGGATCGATACAGCGAGGGATTCCCTCACAGCGCGCTGGTGAGCTGTTTGGCGGGAGGGCTCGCGCAGCGAGCAGCCATAGCCGTGGGCGCAAAGCGGGGCCATAGACGTACCAGCAGGTGGCAACAGCCGCCCTACTACCTCCTCTCAAATGGGCGGGGCACTACCAACTGTGTCCGCTGCGGCTCCACCGCCAAGCACAGCCGTGTGCGAACGGAATCAATGGTCCGCACGATGCCCGGTTTCGCTAACCGGGCATCGTCTGATATGTATCGCCCAGCATCACGAAGGTCGGAGCTGTCTATGCCGGTCCGTCATCGGTCAGGGCGCCAATCGGTTGGACCGCACAACGGGAGGCTCTCCGCCTGCCATGAGGACCACCAGCTCGTCGCCGTTAAGTCAAGTCGGTTCCGGGCGGCGACGAGTGCAGAGGCTCGGACTGTATGGCGAGTTGCAGCTCTAGGAGGATTAGCCACGTGTGCAAGAACCGCACGGTCACGTTGGCTGCCGTGCTGCAGCAGGCCCTCACCGCATAGCCCGGCCGCACAGACACAGCGCTGTGGACAGAGTCACGTGCTCTTCGATCTGTTGGGCTCTCCACGCGTGAAGGGTGCCGCGCAGCAAGCGGAGGGCAACAGTGATGCGGGCAGGTCGTATAGGGACGCTCGACAGTTGGACCTCCATGTGGTCGGGGCTCGGTCGCGGAACCGGATGCCTCGGGAGGCGGGCTCTTGAGGGATGGCCGTTAAGCCAACCGCTAAGAGTCCGCTTCCTGCCACTGACCTGGTACTTTCCGGGACGTTGTACTTTGACATGGTTTCGGAAGAGGTTCCAGTCCGTTAGGACTCTTTCTCGTCTGCTGTGGGCGAATGCTCCGATTTCATCGAATCGAGGCGTGTAACAACGAACGAAACGAAGGGATTTCCGTTCCCCGTAGAACAGCGTAGGGAATCGATTCACAAGATCGCCCTTGCCACGATGCAGACTGAGCCTCTTCCAACCTCGCGGTGGGGTCCGTCAGTTGGTCTGTCCTGCAACGTGAAGAAGTTCCTGGTAGACGGTGTCACGACCAAGATCCACCGTGCCCCCCAGGAGCTCTGCTTGCTTGTCTATCCATCGGCGATCGATCTGTCCACCCGCACCCTGCAGTACCTGACCGGGCAACTCGCCTCTCGCAGACGGGAGATCGGGACGCGGTGGCGACGGCTGACCGCTGGCCGCTGGCCGCTGGCCGTCAGGCCCTGCCCGCTCTGGCACACCTGCGGTGCGGTGACACCTCCGCCCAGCTCGCCGCCGGGTTCGACATCGGGATCACGACCGCCTTCCGCTACATACGCGAGGCCATCGACGTCCTGTCCGCCCTCGCCCCGACCGTTGCCGAGGCGATGGAGTCGATCAGGGCGACGGCGTTCGTCATCCTCGACGGCACGCTGCTGCCGATCGACCGCATCGCCGCCGACACCCCATACCACTCCGGGAAACACAAACGCCAGGGCATGAACATTCAGGTCCTCACCGCCCCGTTCGGGCGGCTGCTCTGGGCCTCGTCGGCTCTGCCCGGCTCGACCCACGACCTCACCGCGGCCCGGAGTCACGGGATCATCGACGCACTCGCCGACGCTGGCGTGAAGTGCTGGGCGGACAAGGCGTACCAGGGCGCAGGCCGCCATGTCCCGGTGCCGTTCCGAGGCCGTCAGCTCAAGAGATGGCAGCGCCGCCACAACACCGCACACGCCAAGATCCGCTGCGTCGGCGAACAAGCCATGGCCATCCTGAAGGGCTGGCGCCTGCTGCGGAAAGTCCGCTGCAGCACCAACCGAATCACCGACGTGGTGAAGGCCGTCTTCGTCCTTCACCACACGTCAGCATGAGGTTGAAAAACCCTCACTATGGCGCCGCCCGACACAAGAAGTTGAGCCGAGAGCGGGCGGTGAGTTTCTTTCCCTATCACCACGTCGGAAAAATCTTATATGCGAATCCCGAGACATCCATTACGATCGGACACATCAGAATAATCTAGCAGTCAAGCTGAATAAGCATCGATCCAGAATCGGAAGGGAAAACAGGCGCGCGTGGCATTTGAACGCCCGCTGGCGATCGCAACGAACAACCAAGGAGGCAGCATTTCGATTACCGTCTAGGCCCTGCCTATTCTCCTCGCCGTTGCGGCTCTACACATTGGCGCCCTTATCAGCATCATCACCTGTCGCGCCAAAAGTGGAATGAAATTCGCCTGGATTGCCTTCGGTTCGATCACGCCCGTAATAGGCAGCAAACTGTGGTTCATTGTTGGCAGACGCCACACTCGCGGGCGTACCTGACAGCAGAATCCAAGGATGCACCCAAAAGGATTCCGACAATAATTCGAGTCACAGGGGGCGCCTTTTCCGCTTCTCCCTCAGGGTCAGGCTTCTAAATCGGGAAACGAAATTCCAGAGTACAGACAGGAGGCAGACGAAGGCAGCGTAAACATTTCACACCTTGCTCAATTATGTCCCTTTTCAAGGGGCTATCAGGGTTCCGGAGAGCCCACAGCTGCATATCGAGCGCAGAAGAACCAGAAGTGGAGCCCCGCTCATGGTCATCATCCTCGAAAAGCCCGCACGTGCCCGTCTCATCACTCCCGAAGCGTGCGCACGCGCTCTGCCGGTCCTCCTGCGCTACTCGGCCGAGGACCCCCTGGCCATCCAGATCATCTTTCCTCCGCAGGCGTCGCTCGACGGCGCGGAGGTCAGGTGGACCTTCGCCCGGCAGCTCCTGCAACAGGGGATGGATACACCGGCGGGCATCGGTGACGTGCGCATCTGGCCGTGCGGGCGGGCCCGGACGGTCCTCGAGTTCCACTCGCACCAGGGGCTGGCCCTGCTGGAGTTCGACAGGATCGTGCTGCGCCGGTTCTTGGTCCAGTCGTACGCCGTCGTGCCCGCGGGCGGCGAAATAGAGGGCCTCGACGTCGATCAAGGACTCGCGCGCCTGCTCGGCGGCGTCTGAAGCAGCAGCGCCCTGAGCGAGCAGCGGAGTCAGGGGAGCGAGCAACGACTCCCCAGCCGTACAGCATGGACCCCTGAGCCCTGCAGGCGGGAGAACCCTCGCATTCGCCTCAGCACCTGGAACAGCCCGCCGTCTTCGTGGCCCTGCAACAGGGCCTCCGGCCTCCAAGGTTGGCATGACTACCTCCTCTCGTCGAGTAAACGGCCCGGGGCAGCCAGCTCTCCACAGGCACGGACAGCCCGCTAATTAGAAGCATGACCACCAGCTTCTTCGCAGGTCAGGAGGCTCACCAATTGCCCGCGGATTCATGATCCACCGCCAGGCAGAGAAACCCGACAGCCCAGGCATGAGCCCCCTCCTCGACGGGCCCTCACAGGTACGGGAGCCACACCCGCACAAACCCGGCGGCGGGAAACCCTTGCCACGTACCCGCCGCTGGCCTCGCCATCACCGGAGATCACCCGTGCCCAAACGCGGCCGCAGTATCTGTGCTCTATACGCCACTACCTGCCTCTGGCTTGCCTACTGCGCCGTCCAGTCTGCGCGCAACGACTTCAAGTGCTCTGCCGTGCTCTTCATCCTCGCTGCTGCCGTCTGCCTGATCGGCGGGGCGCGCGAGACACAAGTGCCCCAGCAACTGCGCGGTGCAGACGTGAGATCCGAAGAGGCCGCATGGCCCTGCTGCTCCGTCGATGGCGCTCGCACCACGCTCGCCACTGCCTGCTGCGAGCTGTGGTGGACATCAGCGGGCGCCGATCACGAAGACGGCTGCCGCAACCCGACATAGATCTCGCGGGAGAACTCCGAGAGCGAGCGCAAGGAGCGGTCAGTCCGTAGAGCCTCAACCGCCTGTAGATCGCTCAGCCGAGAAGGGGGTGTGATGATCAGCCACCCCGCCGAAGCCGCCCTGCAGGCCGACACAGTGACACTTCTGCGCTGCGCCCCGAACGACCACGATGCCGCCACGGATTCTGGTGAGCAACTCACCCACGAGCACCACAGCCGCGATCAAGAAGCCCACAGGACCTCCCCATGAGGCGCTTCACCCACGCGGCCACAGCCCTCCTGCTCATAGCGAGCGTTCCTGCCGATTCCGCCGGCCTCACCTACTACAAGCTCAGCCAAAGCGACTGGTGGACGCGATCACAGCCCATCGCACCGACCCCGTCGTCTACGCATCCGGTGGTGAAGCCAAAGCCATCACAGCGGCCCGCCCTGGAGTCGCCCCAGCGCACGACACGACACCCCCGGTCCGCGGGCCCCTGCATCAATGACGCCGCCCAGCGCACCCCATGCACAACATCAGGAGCTCTCCTCATCGCGGCCTCGATCCACGGTCACCGCGCTGTCTGCCCGCGCCATGACATGCCCGAGACCGAACACATCCGCCACCTCGGGGAACACACTGTCTGCCTCACCACGCCCTGACCTTCCCGACGTCGGCTACGGCACCAGGTTCCCCTCGGCCGCCCACCTCGCCGCCTATGCCGGAATCGTGCCGACGGCCCGCAGCTCGGGCTCCTCGATCTGCGGCGAACGGTAGTCGAGACGCGAAAACGCGCAGTCCAAGAGGGCCTTCTTCCTCTCGGCGTTCGCCGCCCTGTCCACCCCGGCCTCCCGCGCCTATTGCGACAAGAAGATCAAGGAGGGCGAGGGCCACACGCAGGCCCTCCCCTGCCTGGTCCGACGCCGAGCCGACGTGCTCTTCGCGATGCTCCGCGACGGGACCTTCTATCAACCACCAACCCCGATCACTCCTTGACCGAAGTCATAGAGACACCCCCGCCAGCGTCCAGGAACGGACCGCCGCCCGCATCAGTCTCACCCGCCTCCACGCCGAACACCCCGAAATCGTCCTGGTCTGGGCCAACAACGCCTACGGAGGCGAGGAGTTCACCACCTGGGCCCAGGACACCCTCGACATCACCATCGAGGTCGTTCCCCGTCCCAAGAACGCCGACGGCTTCGCCGTGCTCTCCAAGAGGGTCGAGACCGTGGGCTGGCCGCAATAGCCGAGCACCTATTGGGACGCGAAGGGGCGATCCGGCATCCCTCACTGAGCTGTTCAACAAGGCGCAGACCGCGCGGGCCCAGCAGTTCTAGAGATCTTTAATGGCTGGGGTTACGTGAAGTCGTGACGGTGGGTCGTGGGCCGCGCTATGCCGGAGGGATGAGGTATCCCGATGGCGGTGGGATGACGGCCGAGGAGCGGGATCGGCGTGAGCAAGTCCGGCTCGCGGCGGCTGACTTGATCGAGGCGGGGGCCAGTGACCGGGAGGTGGCACGGCGGTTCCGGGTGACCCGGATGTCTGCGAACCGCTGGCGCCGGGCCTTGGCCTCGGGTGGCCGCCAGGCGCTGGCCTCCAAGGGTCCCGGTGGCGCTCGCTGCAGGCTCGATGACGGTCAACTGCGTTCGCTGGAGGCGATGTTGGAGGCCGGTACGGCCGCGTGGGGCTGGAGTGACCACTGCTGGACGTTGGCCCGCATCGGCGAGGTCGTTCGCCGCCGGTTCGGAGCCGAGTACACCCTGGCCGGGCTGGACCTGCTGCTGCACCGCATTGGCTGGAGCGTACAAATCCCGGCCCGGAAGGCCACCGAGCGGGACGAGTCGAAGATCGCCGCCTGGAAGGACGAGCGGTGGCCCGTCATAAAGAGAGGGCGGCGGACTTGGGCGCCTGGGTCTGCTTCGAGGACGAGGCAGGTCAGGGCCTGAGGCCGCCCAAGGGTCGCACCTGGGGCCGCCGAGGTCGCACCCCAGTCGTGAAGGTCACCGCCGCGGGTACCAAACGGGTCTCGATGGCGGCGCTAATCTGCACCAAGGCCGGCCGTCGGCCACGGCTGATCTATCGCATCCACCTGGACCGCGGCCCTGCCAAAGGCCGACGCAAGCGCTTCACCGAAACCGACTACGCCCACCTGCTCGACGCTGCTCACCAGCAGCTCGGCGGTCCGATCGTCTTGGTCTGGGACAATTTGAACACGCATGTCAGCCACACGATGCGACGGCTGATCGCCGAGCGATTGTGGCTGACCGTCTACCAGTTGCCGCCGTACGCTCCGGAGTTCAACCCGGTCGAGGGCGCGTGGTCGCACCTGAAGAGGTCGCTGGCCAACCTCACCAAACACAGCCTCGAACAGCTCACCGCGCTGGTGAAGACGCGGCTGAAGCGGATGCAGTACCGACCCCACCTCATCGAGGGGCTCGTCGCCAAGACCGGACTCGACCTCCAACCGCGGTAACGCAGCCATTAAAGATCTCTAGCATAAAAGGACCGCTCTGCGTGGGATCAGGGGAAAGACGCTCGTTCAGGGGTAAAGCAAGGTTACGGTTCCCCGCGTTGCGGTTCGGTCCGAGGTGAGAGGCGTCGAGGGGGGAGGGGTCGTTGAGTACGGATCGTCCGGATGAGCGGCCGGCGACTGGCCTTCGCCGTGTATTCCGAGGGCTTGGCGGCAAGATGACGGCCATCGCTGCGGAGCGTGAGGCCTTACGCATGGCCCAGGCGGCTCAGGATCCGACCGCTCGTGCCGTCCATACGCGTAACGCGCTTCTGGGCTGGGCGCATCAGCTGTACCGAGCAGGTGACCGCATGCCGGTCTGCGGCGACTTCATGGGGTCTCCTGGCGCCTCGTTCGAAAGCGTTCCCCTGACGCTCGAAGACCTGCGCGAGGCCGCACAGTATCTGGTTGAACGAAACCTGATGGAGCTGTTCCACAAGACGCACTGGACGGACCCCGGCTATCGGGAGATCCATACGGCGCACCGAATTTCCCTGACCCGCCTCGGGCTCGACTGCGCAGAAAGTGGGATGACAGTGTCAGAATTCCTCTACCCCAGGCCCGCGTCGACGGGCGATACGTACAACACGACGGTCCAGTCCGGAGCCCAGGGCATCCAGATCGGAGGTCGGGAGAACACCATGAACAACACCTGGGGCGTGAAGCCGGACTCGCTGCTGCGATTCGCGAGGGACGTGCTGACACGGCTTCCCGAACTTGGGCTCGACGACATCGCCGAGGCGGAACTCATCGAGGAAGCGGCGGCCCTGCACGGCGAGGCGTCGGCTCAGCAGCCGAATCCGACAGCCCTGCGACGGGCGTACGACGCGGTCATGGGTGTCCTGGGGAGGGCTCCGGATTCGACCGCCAGTCAGTGGCTGCGTGAGGCGGGCTCGGTGGCGATCAACAGTGCCCTCGGCGGTTAGCACCTGTCCGCCGTACATGGGATGACTCCGGAGCGAAATGAGGGATGCCCGCGCGAGGCCTGGTCATGAAGCCGCTTCGGTGTGTCGGCCGTCAGCCCACCGCCATCGGGATACCTCATCCCTCCGGCATAGCGCGGCCCACGACCCACCGTCACGACTTCACGTAACCCCAGCCATTAAAGATCTCTAGAGGGGCCGGAAACCTACAGCCAGTCCGAAGGTAGGACCGGCAACAGCGTCTTCTGATGCTCATGGCGCCTGGCATGATCCACATCGGCCCACCAGTTCAACTGGTGGGCCGATGTGCAGGGTTGTGGTTGCTGCCTCCCGATCGCCCCGGCGATCGTCCCGTCCACCTTCCGTAAGCACCTGCACGACGCGGCCCGAGCGGGAGTCGGTGCGGCCCGCAGGAGTTCACGGGCTTCGGGCCGACACAGGCCGCCCGCCCACGCCATGAAGGCCTCCAAGGCGGCCGGGTAGTACTCGCGCAGCAGGGAGCGCAGCTGGTTGGCGTGCTGCTGCCGGTTCCACAGGGAGTCCCGCGCGCCCAGCCAGAAGCAGGGAGCCTTCGTTCGTTCTCAACGCACCGCCTGAGCCGCTCTGCCGTACTCCGCGGGTCGGCTGCAGGGGCCTACGCTCGCTGCCGCGCACCAGTGCCGTGCATCATCTGACATGGCCAGGGGAGGATGCCCGCGCCTCGCACATCCAGCCATGTCCTCCAGGACAGCTCCACACGTCACACAGCACGCCAGCCCTGTTCAACGAACTTCCGCGGTTGCCCGCCTGAGCACCATCGTTCCCCGGCAGGCGACGGCATCCTCCCTCGACGCCCCACAGCGTGATGCTTGCGTATGGCGCAACCTCAGCTTCTTCACGGGCCGCTGTCCTTCCGGTGGAGATTTGTACCGAGGGTTCGGTCTATGTGCTGTTGCGTGGCCCGGCGGACGAGTATGGCGTGCAGGTCTCCTTCTGCCATGGACACCGGGTGCGCGTGGCGACGGTGGATCACGACGCGGAGTTCGGTGGTGTCGTCCGCCAGTGGGCGGTGGACGATGGTGCCGCTGCGTTCCAGAGGGTCGTCGAGCAGGCTGTAGTCGGGGAGGACGCTGACTCCGAGGCCCTGGGCCACCATCAGCTTGCACATCTCGGGGCCGTCGGTCGAGTAGGACATGGAAGGGGTTCGGCCTCCGAGCAGGCGTTGGATGTAGCGGTGCATGGCATAGCCGGATCGCATCCCGATCAATGGCTGGGTCAGTAGGTCATTGACGGTTACTGCGTTGAGCGCCGCCAACGGGCTGTCCGGGCGGATGCAGACGACCGGGCGACCGCGTAGCAGTTCGGTGGTGTGCAGGCCTGGCGGCGGGTCGTCGTCGCGGAGGTAGCTGATCAGCCCCAGGTCGAAGCTGCCCTTGGTGAGGTGATGCTGGACACCGGCCTGCTGGTCCGCGACGACTTCTATCTGTGTCGAAGGATGGGTGTCGCGAAATTCACGGATGGCCGGCGCGAGGAGCGTGGCCGTGGCCGCGTTGACCGTGCCCACCCGCAGCCTCTGGTGGGGTTGGTGCTGTTTGCCGGATGCCTGGCGCAGCCGGTCTAGCGCGTCCAAGACTCCGGCGATGTGCGGCAGCAGCTCACGTCCTTCAGCGCTGATCTTCGCCCCGGAACGTCTGCGTTCCAGGAGTTCCACGCCCAGTTCCCGCTCCAGCTTGCGGACCGCCTCGCCAAGTGCCGGCTGAGAAAGATGCAGTTCCTCTGCAGCACGCCGCATAGAGCCCAGCCGTGTGACCATCATCAGGTACTCCAACTGTTCCGTGCGCATAGCAAGTTACCTCCAACACTCATCGGAATCTGGCAAAGCCAACGGGATTGAGCATGACGATGAGAGAGAACTATCGCCGTGCCTAATTCTCCACATCGCCTCGAGTCAATCCTCCAGGAAAGTCCCGGCCGCCACAGATCGCATACGGCAAGAAACCCGCAGCGACTCCCGGCATTACCTACTACCGGCCCTCCCACAACGACTGGTGGGCGAGTTCGCACGCCAACACACCGGCCCCGCCCACTAGCGTCCGGCGGCCAAACCGCAAACCTCACAACGCCCCGCCCTGGAGCAGACCCTTCGCGCGACACGACACCCCTGGCCAGTAGGAACCTGCATCGACAACGCCGCACAGCGCGTGCCGCGCATTACGCCAGGGGCACTCTTCGACGCGGCCTCGGTCCACGGGCACTCCACCCTCCACTCGTGCAACGACGTGCCCGAGACGGAGCACATCCGCCGCCTCGCGGACTACCCCCTGTGCCTCTGCACGCCTTGACTTCATTCCAGGTCCCCCTGAGGCCCAACACCCGCCGCGCGCAGCCGTCCTGCACACAGTGCACGCAAAACTGGCAGAGTTCTCAACCAGTTCGACTTCGACTCGTGTGGGCACTTGAAGCACCAAAATGCCCCTGGATCACATCGGCACGGAAAAGGGGAAGGGTGCGTCCTGCAGTGTGACGCCGGCGCCGACCGGGGCCTCGTTCTGATGGGTGACCAAACGCGGGGCCAGCACACGTACTGTGTGCCAGCCCTTTACCGATGAGGGGAGATCCGCGACGAGAAGTTCGGTTCCCGCAGCGTGGAGGCGGTGAGCGAGATCGCGAAGGGGCTCGTGCTGTGTCAGGCGGACCAGTTCGGCAGGTGGTTCATTTCCGGTTGCCGAGCGCTCTAGATAGTGCCCCAGGCAGTCGACAGCTTCAGGTGATGACCACTGTCGGTGCCCCACACCTAAGCGCTCCGGGACCCCTGTTCGGAACTGGGCGTCTACCTGCAGAAGTTCGAGCAGCGCCCGGTCGGTTGCGGCTCTCAGGGTACGACCGCTCCCCGAGGCGCGAGCTGCGTACCGACCGTCTGAGCGCAGCAGGAACGCATGTACGACCGGGGCCACGGGCGGCGTATGCGGGTAGCCGATCACGTACAGGCGACCGGTGTCGGTGAGGTGGGGGACGAGAGCGGGTGGGTCGGTCGCCCAGCGCCAGGGGTCGAGCGCGAGGCCGGGGCGAAGGTGCAGCAGATTGCGGTAGAGGGTGTTGCGTTCGAGGACTTCCAGGCCACCGCGCAGGATCGCTTCGTCGCGGTCTGGGTAGCAGGCCAGTCCTGTGGTGTCGTTGCTGGTGGGGCGCGTCTCTCCTGGGAGTGGTTGATAGGGGAAGGGAACCAGGCACAGGGGTACGGCCACCTGGGCGCCATCGTGGGCGCGCCGCGTCGGCGTGGCAGGGAGCGGTGGCCGCCCGTCGGCCAGGTATTGGCGCAGGGGTGCGCCCCAGGGGTGGAAGTCCTCCAGCGAATGGTGCTCGGTAGCGGTTTCTGGGGGGATTCGTTGGAGGTGGGTGTTGGCTCTCCAGGCCGCGAGTCGTTCTACGGCTTCGCCTGTTGTGCTGATCCGTGCCTGCGCCGCCGTGGTGCCCTTGCCGCTGTTGCTCTCCAGGTCGGCCGCGAGGGCACCGGCCGGGGTGCGGCAGTGGCCCAGCCACAGTCCGGGCGCGGCCGGGGCGGGCACCGTGTCGAGGTCGCGCAGGAACCCCCCGGACCATTCCTGGCGGTCGAGGGCCTCTGGTGCCGTCGCGGGCGCGTTCCATGGCAGTACCGGGCGTACGGAGCCGGTGTGCGACATCAGCACGCAATGGCCCTGCGGCTCGTCGAGTAACCGTTCAACAGCCTTGGCGACGGTGCTCGGGGGGTACGAGAGCAGTGCGTTGGGGCGTAGTTCAGAGAAGCCGAGATGCCCGGGCGTTTTTGTGTCGTACCAGCCTGCGACTGCCTCGTCCTGGGCTTGTGCGTCGTCCAGCCGGGTCATGACCGGTCCCAGATGTGTTCCGTCCTGGTTCTCGGCGGACCAGATGACCGTGCCGCGGCGGAGCAGCGGCGGGACGACGGTCCTTGCCCACAAGGGCTGTATGGGGGTCAGCGGGAGAAGCAGTCGGTTGGGCCCCTGTAGCTGGTGGACGGCCTCGGTCGGCCACCAGGACCAGCGGTGTTGGCCGCGTTGGGTGAGTGCGTCGGCCAGGTCGGCGGCCTCGGCGTGGTGTCCTGCGGGCGCCAGGACGATTGCCTCGGCCTGGTGCGGAGGGTTGCCGGGCAGCGGCTGAGCTCGGGGGGCGGGGCGGTAGACGAAGCCGTCGTGTAGAAGTTGCGCCATGCGCGTGGTGCACGCGTAGGGCGGCGGCTGAGGGCGGTTTACCCGGCGAACGGCCAGCCGGGGTCCTAACAGGAGCAGGCCATCGGGCTGTGGCAGCCGTACGGTCCACGGGGTCCAGGACCAGGGCTCGATGTCTTCGGCCGGGGGCTGCGGATGTGGGGTGCTGTCGTGCATCACTGGCGGGTTGGGGGACGTCGAGGATAGGGAAGGGTCCATGGTCTGCCTGCCGAAAGTGAGGGGGCCGGGGCCCGGATGTATTCCGGGCCCCGGCCACGCTGTCAGTAGGACTTCATCTGGAGCAGCACGGCCTCGTTGTCGACGCGCACGATGTCGACCTCGAAGTCGAAGCCCTGCTCGTCCTCGATGCGGAAGTCGGTCTGCTGCTCGGTGTTTTCGTTGGTGCTCATGGTTTTTCCTTTTCTGCTGTGGGGCCACCGTTTGCCGAGTGGACGTGATGGCCCGCGTGTCTTTCTCCGCGCATGGCGCCCGCAGGAGTGCGCGTAGCGGATTTCGATGGGCGGCAGGGTTGGTTTCTGCCGTTTCCTGCGTACCGTAATTTCAGGGGTTCCTGGAATTCCGGAGTCTTTGGGCATGGGAGAGTTTCGTTTCAGGGCGTGTTGGCCGGGGGTGACTGGTGGAGGTCAGTCGGCGGCTTGCCCAGGAGGTGTCGGGAGGTGCCGGGCGCCGCCGAGGAACACCCACAGCGGGCACAGGGCGAATCCGATGGCCACTGCCCACAGCGCTCCGCGCAGTCCGGCGAACTGCGCCAGTACGCCGCCTGTCACTCCACCGACGCTCAGGGCGCCCCAGCTGAACAGCCGGACGGTGGCGGTCATCCGGCCGAGGAGGGCCGGCGGGCACACCGACTGGCGGTAGCTCGCGAAGACCACTCCGAAGACCACGATCCCGCCGGACAGGGCCGCGTACCCGATGGCGAACAAGGTGATTCCGGCGCCGGGTGAGGCCAAGGGGATCAGCAGTCCCAGCGCTGTTCCGCAGGTCAGTGCAGTGGTCATGGTGGGACCAGGGCCGTAGCGGGCGACGAGGCGCCCGCTGAACGTGGCGGCCAGGATTCCGCCGGCTCCGGATGTCGCGAGCAGCGCGCCGACCCAGCCCGCCGACAAGCCGACCTCCCGTACGAGGAAGAGCACGGCCACGGCCTGTTGCGCGGCGACGAAGAAGTTGAACTGGGCTCCGCACAGGGTCAGTGCGCGCAGCCGTCTGTCTCCCAGGACGTACCGCAGGCCCTCGCTCACCTCGGTACGCAGCGGTGGACGTGGGGTGGGCTTGCCGGCGGTTGCCGGCCGGGCAGGCTTCGCTGGGGTGGCCTGCCCCTCGTTTCTGTCCTTGGGCCGGGTGCGGGACAGGAGCAGGGCGGATACAGCGAAGCTGAGTGCGTCCAGCGCGATGGCTCCCGCGGCGGTGGCCAGTTGTACGAGGCCTCCTCCGAGGCCGGGCCCCAGGATCATGGCCGAGGACTGGCTGACCTGCAGGCGTCCGTTGGCGGTGACCAGGTCGTCGGGGTGTACGAGCGAGGGAAGCAGTGCCTGGTAGGCGATGGCGAAGAACACTCCGGCCACTCCGACCGCGACTGCGACCACGTACAGGTGCGTCATGGTCAGCATCCCGGCCAGGGCCGCCACTGGGATGGATGTGAGCAGGGCGGCGCGTGCCCAGTCCGTGGCCACGGCTACCGTGCGTTTGGGCCAGCGATCGACCCAGGCGCCCGCCGGGAGGCCGATGAGGAGCCATGCCAGGTTCTCGGCGGCCACGAGCAGGCCCACTTCGAAGGGGCTCGCGTGCAGGGTGACCACTGCCAGCAACGGCAGTGCCACGAGTGTCACCGCGCTGCCGAGGTGGCTGATGGTCTCGCTGGCCCAGAGCAGCTTGAATCCGCGATTGCGGGTCAGCGGTTGCCTTGAGGTGCGTGCCTCCAGCCGGTCCACGGGATCCGGCGGCGCGGTCCGGTCAGAGGAGGAAGGCGTCACGGCCCGAGAGATCGCCGTCCCAATCGGCATAGCGGTCGTGGACTCCGCGCAGCAGGGCGTCGAGCCCGAAGACTCCCTGGCGCAGGGTCACGAAGAGTTCGGCTGCCAGGTCGCGCGGCACCGGGCCGCACTCCGCCAGCAGGTCTACGGGGAGGCCTCGGTGCTCGGCCGCGTCATCGATCTCGCCGTGTGCACGAAAGCTCTGCACCAGGGAGTCCGGCACCAGTTCCAGCAGGTCGAGGATGTCGGTGACGGCGGCTGCCGACTGTTTGGTGGGGTTTTCCGGCACCTCGGGGACGATCAGTGAGGTAGCGAAATGCGCCGGTGACTGATGACCGGCGGCGAAGAAGTACGTACCGTAGGCCAGTGTTTCCGGGGCGGGGTGCGCCCGGCGTACCGCCTCGGGGTCGAGGCCGGCGTCGGCGAAGGCGTCGGCCATCAACTCGCTGTGGCCGCTCTCTTCGTTGTAGAACTCCTCGAACAGTGTCCTTTGCCGCGGGGTCAGCCAGTGCCCCAGGACTGCTGGCGCGGACCAGTCCGCGTTGCGGACCATGAAGTACGACTCCAGCAGGAAGCCCAGTTCAAGGCCGCGGTCGCCGCCTCGGCGCAGCGCTCCGACCAGTGGGTTGTTCCGCCAGGTGTGGTGCGCGGTGAGCCGGAAGGTATCGACGAGGCGATGCCCCAGGTACTCTCCCGCGACCCAGTCGCCGCGGCGCTGCGGATGCTCGATCACCACTCCGGCGCGGACCAGGGCTCCGGCAACCCGTCGAGCAGCTGCCCGCCCCCCGGTGAGTTCGATCAGGCCTCGGTAAAGCGAGCCGGGCTCGGACGAGCGCAGGGCGTCCAGGGCCGGAGCCGGGACAGCAGCTGCCGGGGCTATGCGAACCCGGAAAGGCCCGTTGTCCACATACAGATATCCCTCCTGCGCCTGGACGGTGCAACCGGGCTTGAGCGCCGTTGATTCCGGGTCCAGCCCGTTCACCGGCTCTTCGATGTCCTGCGAACCCGCTGGAATCATAGGGCGGTGGCCCACTAACTCCGTGCCCGAAGAAGGCGCACCAAGAATACTTTGTTTACGTGCAGCGGTAGACACCGAATTGCCTCCGGATGATTCTGTCCAGCGAGTACTAAACGCCCTCGGGGGTCTCCCTAGCGGCGCTACGCCGTGAAGCTAACATATGCCCAGAGTTGGTCCCAAAAACTATTAAGCGGCCGATTCTGGAATGTTAAATCTGTCTGGAGGTCTTGAAGTGACGTCGAGTAACGAGATAGTGGCGGCCCTCGCCGACCCTGTACGCCTGCGGATCCATTGCCTGCTGGTCCTTGCGGGAGAAGACGGCGTTGCGGCTGCCGAGTTGGAGGGCCGGGTAAAGGGTGCAGCACGCCAGGTGCCCCGGCTCCTGAGGGCGGGGCTGATCACACGGAC
Source organism: Streptomyces sp. NPDC052114 (assembly GCF_040680155.1). Lineage (NCBI taxonomy): Bacteria > Bacillati > Actinomycetota > Actinomycetes > Kitasatosporales > Streptomycetaceae > Streptomyces > Streptomyces sp. NPDC052114. The sequence continues at coordinate 241,068 of NZ_JBFAWC010000009.1, forward strand.
CGGCACCGGAGCCCTGGTGGCGGTGCCGGACGCCTTCCGGCGGGCTGCTGAGGAGGACCGCGGCCGCCGCGCCCCGCAGGAGGCCGCCGCCGGCGAGGGCCCCGGGCGGGCCGTCGCTCAGCTGTTCTCCGGGGGACGGCTGGTGGTCATGCCCGTCCGCCGGGCCCTGCGCAGGGCTCTGCTGGAGCACCTTGCTGAGCGCTTCTTCGAGCCCGGCCGCCGCTATACCGAGACGGAGGTGAACACCGCGCTCGGCCAGTGCTATGACGACTACTCCACCCTGCGCCGTTACCTCATCGACGAACGACTGCTGGCGCGCTCACCCGAGGGCAGCGCCTACTGGCGATCGGTCGCCGCGTGATGCCCCCGCGCGCGGCCGGCCCGGCCGCGTACTGCCTCCCGAACGGGCTCCGGGCTACCCTCAGGCACACCCCGCAACTCGATGTCGGGGTCGTGGCCTTGGCCGTGGGCACAGGGCTGCGGGACGAGACCCTGGAGCAGGCCGGTTTCGCGCATCTTCTGGAGCATCTGGCTTGCCGTCTCCCCGACTCCCTTCCTCTCCCGGGCGGGATCGACGCCCCCACGGGCAGGACCGCCGAGGACACCACCACGGTGATGGCGAGCTGTCTGCCGCAGGACCTCGCCGAGACCACATCCCGCATGGCCGCCCGTCTCTCGCCTCCCGATACGGCAGACACCGGCCAGATGGCCCGGGAGTGCGGCATCCTGCGTGGTGAACTCCGCTTGGTCACACCTGCGGTCCGCCGCCTCTGGGCGTTGGAACTCGCCGCCGTCCGCGCCGCATCCGACCGATGGCGCTGCCACAGCCGACGGCACTTTCCCTCGGCCTGCCCCGATGCCACTGACCCCGCCGTGGCCCAGCGGGTTGCCTCCTTTCACCACGCTCATTACCGTCCGGACAACGCGGTCCTGGCCGTCTTCTCACCGTGGCCTGCCGGCCTGACCGCACGAAAGCTTGGCCTGTCACGACTGCCAGACATGGCGAACACCGCCAAGGCCCGAAATGAAGACGCATGCGGCGGCCCCTGCTGCCCGGCTTCGGCGCAGCGCGCTGCGACCACGGCCTCCCCTCCGTCACGGCGGAAGACGACCACCCCGAAGCCTCACGCCCCCTCCGGGAACGGCACTTCGACCCACTGTGCGGTCGCCCTGTGTGTCCCGCCATCGCCCGGAGACCCGGACACACTGGCGGCCGCCTGCGTACTCGCTTGCATGCTCCGCATCCACTTGCTCTCCCTGTCGCCCGGAGCCCCGGCGCCCCGGGTACAACTGGCACGCTTTGGCCCGCTGATCGCGCTGCGCCGGCCCGCCGCGCTCACGGTCTCCATGCAGATACCCGGCGCTGGCGCCGACGCGACACGGCAGCTCACCGAGGCCGTCATCGCTGGGCTGCGCCACATTTCAGACGGAGCTCGGGCCACCGACCTACGCCAGGCCGCCGCGGTGGAACACGACGCCGTGCGCGCCGTACTGGCCGACCCGCTCCGCGCCGCCGAGCTCTACGCCACCGGATACCTCGCGCACGGCCACCCCGATACCCCAGATCGCTACCTGGCAGCCCTGCAGAACGTACAGCCACAGCAACTCGCCAGCCTGGCCCAGACGTTACTCACCACGCATCCTGTCCTGCATCCGGTGCGTACCCATGACTGACCTCACTGCGGTACCGCTCGCTAGGACGCGTGCCCTCATCCAGAACATGACCGTCCAATCCCCAGGCAGCGGAGCCCACTTGTGGTGGCTACCCCTTCCGTCCGCCGCTCCCGCCCATGTGCGCTGCACCGTTCAGCACAAGGTGCACGAGGGCTCCCCGTGGAGCGGCCCACTAATCGCCCAGGCCCTCCGCTCAGCAGCTGTCCCCTACGCCATCACGGCTCCCGACACCCACACCGACCACCTTCGCACCACCTTGCGCATGCGCTGCGACCCCACCCAGCTCCCCGGTCTGCTGAACTCTCTGCTCCAGGCAACCGAGCAAGCCGACCCGACGCACTGCACGGCAGCCGCCCTCAAGGATCTGCAACGGCAACGTCGCAGCCTGCGGGCACATATACGCACCGAACTGCTGCGCTTCCTCTTCCCCAGTCACTCCCTCCCGCCAGGATTCCCGCCGATACAGTCGCTGCCCGGGCCGGAGGAGACACGGCACGCGCTCACCACGGCCACCAACCCCAGTTTCACGGTCATCGGCGGAGACCATTGCCCACCCCTGCGCACTGACGCCATCCGGCGCTCGGAACCACGTACCGAATTCCACCGTGCCCTGCCCTTCCACCGTGAAGCGCCGCGGCCAACGTCTCCTGTGTTGGTACCGCTTCCCGGCCACCCCGGCGCCTCAGTACGACTGGCCGCCTTCCCGCCAGACCCCGATGCCGCTCGCCCAGGAACCCCCGCGTGGGCTTCCTTCACCCTCGCCAACACCCTGCTCACCGACCCTCGAGGCTCATTCCTGACCGACGCCGTGCGTCACCACAGCTACGTGCTGGACGGGGTGCTGGACGAAGACCACACCATGACCATGCTCGTCGCCGAGCCCGACCCGCAGGACCTGTCCCCCTTCCTGAACGCCCTGCACACGGCGCTGCGCGCATTTGCCGCCGTGACACCCTCCAACGCCGCGGTCCAGGCCGCCGCACATCGCCACCTGACCCAGGAAGCCTTGCACCTCACAGCACTCGAGAGCCTCGCCGATCGCCTCGCCGCGCTCCAAGGCCGCGGCAGCCCACCCGAGACCTTGCTGGCCCACTGGGAGGCTGTTCGACACATCACTGTCGAGGACATCAGCCATGTCACACAGCACTTGGGCCCTGATAGCTTCTCCGGCATCGTCCTCGCCGATCCGGCTCTGTTGCCGCCCAACGAACCGCTACGCATGAACCCATAGCGCAGAGAACCTGACCGACCCGCCCGGCGCACAACGACAGCCCGAGTCCTCCCGAGCGTGACGGCACGCAGAGAGCGCCTCAGCGAAGCAGCAAGACCGATGCCTTGCGCGACACCCGCACCGCGCTTCGACATAGTTGCCCACCGATGGGCGTATCACCGTCCGAGTGCCAGACGCCGGCTCCGTCATTGGTCTTGTTGTGCTCGGATCACCCCGAAGGGGGCGTTCAGGTGTGCAGTGCGGCGAAGGCTACAGTCACTGCAGCGTGCGGGCATCAAGCTCGCCGGTAACCACCGCACACTTACGAGTTGGTGCACACTCGGCCAACGCTCATGTCGTCGTGCCGCAGGCCCAGGGCCTCGCCGATGCGGACTCCGGTGTCGAGGAACAGAGCGAACAGGAGCCGGTCCACACGCGTATCCGCAGCCGTCGAGAATCCTCTGGAGCCCAGCGGCACACAGCGCCCGGGGACGCTTGCGGCCGGAGTTCGGCTTGATGGTTCTGGTCCGCTCGGGCTGGCCGGAGGCGATGTGCGCCAAGAAGGACTTGTAGGAGGTGGCCGCCGCGTGGTGTCGCCCGGCCGGACGCATCGTCACCAGCAGGTCAGCGACCTCGACGCCGCTGCGGGCGTCGTAGAACGTGCAGATGGCGGCGGGCTTGCGCTTCACGCTGGAGGCCGTGCAGTGGTGCGCGACCGTCGGCAGTACGGCCACCGCTCCGCTCCGGGCTACCGGCGGCAGCCGCAGCCAGGTCACGAAGGCGGCCACTGCCTCCAGATCCGCCGACTTCCAGCCCAGGGCCCGTGGTTGGCTAGCGACTCGCACACGGAAGATTTCGACTTCTTTATGATATGCAGCAACACTGTTGATACCGAAGTCCACGTCGGCTTCTCTTGCGCACCGACAGCGGCAACCGATGACGCAAGCAGCGCAGCGCCAAGAATTGCTGCAGCGGTCACAACAGAAACACCCACCCAGTAGCGGCGAGGGGCATTCTTTAACTGCAACGCACTCTTCACTCTTTTCATTTCTGGCGCATCCAAGAACCTGGTCGGTGCCGCCCAGAACGGCTACTGCTAGCTAATTCTCTACGTCACGATCCCACTCTACCCAGAGAATCCACCCGAGGGCTATCAGGAATTTCCGCTGCGGCGATAGAGGATCACACTCACGCCGTCACTGCCTGACTGTTTAGCTGGTTTATGATGAGGTCTTGGAGCGCACCACTATGCGCACAGAGCAGTTGGAGTATCTGGCGGCGGTCACACGTCTGGGGTCGTTGCGCCGGGCTGCTGAGGAACTCCACCTGTCGCAGCCAGCGCTCAGTGAGACACTCCGCAACCTGGAGCGGGAACTGGGCGTGGAACTCCTGGAACGCAGACGGTCCGGAGCGAAGATCAGTCATGAAGGGCGCGAGCTGCTGCCGCACATCGCCGGGGTGCTGGACGCGGTCAATCGGCTCCTCCAGGCATCCGGCAAGCATCACCAAGCGAGCAGCAGGCTGCGGCTGGGCACGGTCAACGCGGCCACGGCCACGCTCCTCGCGCCAGCCATCCGTGAGTTCCGTGCTATCCATCCATTGACACAGATAGAAGTGGTCGCGGACCGGCAGACCGGCGTCCAACAGCACCTCTCCGAGGGCAGTTTCGACCTCCGGCTGATCAGCTACCTCGGGGACGACGACCCTCCACTCGGCCTTCACACCACAGAACTACTCCGCGGACGCCCGGTCGTCTGCGTCCGCCCAGACAGCCCGCTGGCGGCTCTCAACGCGGTGACCGTCACCGACCTACTCGCCCATCCGTTGATCGTGATGCGATCCGGCTATGCCATGCATCGCTACCTCCAGCGCCTCCTCGGAGGCAGAACCCTCTCCTCGTCGTACTCGACCGACGGCGCCGAAATGTGCAAGCTGATGGTGGCCGAGGGGCTCGGAGCCAGCGTGCTACCCGACTACAGCGTGCTCGAAGACCCCCTGGAACGCAGTGGCACGATCGTCCACCGCCCTCTGGCGGAGGACACCCCCGAACTCCGTGTCGTGATCCACCGACGCCATGCCCCGGTATCCACGGCAGAACGAGACCTGCACTCCATACTTGTGCGACGGGCTGCGGAACGGAATACAAACAGTCCTATTGATGAAGAACTGCACCGGAGGGACCCCGGTTCGGTGGAGCGACGAACCTAAAGACGTGTCCCTAGATCCGCCTCGGCGCATCAGCTTGCGTCGCTGCTCCGGCGGCCTGAACGGCGCTCAAGATGGTTGATCACCAGATTGACAAGAACAACCAGGAGTGTCGCTAGCAGCGCTGGCAGCCAGGGGTGTTCGACGTGGAGCCCGGGAGTGAAGGATTCTACGAGCAGAGCCCCCAGAAACGTCGTTGCCACGGAGATAGCCGTTTCGGCGTGGCGCTTGGTCCTGTCGGAAATGGCTGTCAGGCGCAGTGCGAGACGAGCAGCGGTGGCGAATACGCTCGCAAGCAGGCCACAGGGGGGGCACAGCACGGCTGCCCAGACAAGAGAGCTGGCGTTGTCGGCTTCGATCAAGTTGCTGGAGAGTAGGGCGACGACGAAGATTCCTGCCAGCGTCGCCGTGCCCAAGGCAGCGAGAACGCCGAGCCCGAGGGTAGCCATGGCGAGGGCAGCTGACACCTTTTCAGGTGTTGACAGAGAGGCCCATGTGGGTTCGTCACCGGAACGCTTGGGCTCCACGGTGCGTCTCCTTTGTACACGAGAAGAGGGACCGGGCGGCACCCAACCCTTCCTGAGTGCCGCCCGTGAAAATCAGTAGTCTCAGCCGACGAACAGCATGATGGCGTGTGCGAGATCCTTGGCGATGTCAGTCGGAACACCAGCCTTGACCATGGCAATGGTCAGCGCGGTCTCACTCCACCCCTCAACGTCCTCGATCGCGTCGGCGACCTTGCCACCGTTACGCTTGACGAAGTCTCCGGTTTTCTTGTGGACCTTGCCGAGAATCTTGCCGAGCCATGTACCGCCGTGGCGTATTCCGGCGACGATCAGCTTGCGGGCTACCGTGCCCCAGATTCGCTCGGACCCCTTGCGGGCAGCCGGGTTCTCAAGCTGCTTCGCGTACTGCTCGAATTCGCGAATCTGATTGACGTCCGCACCGTCTGCCCGCATCCGGGCAATGAGGTCGCGGACATCGTCTGCGGTCGGCCGCAGCGCCTCTACCGACTGCGAGGCCGCGGACAGGTTGCGATGAGTCTGGACTGCGCTTGCAGCTGGCGCAGCAACCCCGAATGCTACAGCGGTCATTGCGGTAGCAGCGGCTATGCGGACGTGGTTCTGCTTCACGTACACTTCCCTTGTAAGCGGGAGGGAGAGGGCATACGGGTCGGCCGATTGGCGTGGAAACTGAACGGCCCTCGTCCCCTCTCCCCCTGTTTCTTCCCCAGGCTGGATCGCTCGCAGGCAACCAGGAAATCTTTCTCGCGCGCATCAGGTACGACCAGCTGGGCAGTTCGAACTCCGCGACACGTACGGCGTAAAGCCTTAGGCGCTTTCCTATCATTGATCGCCCCTTGCGTCGCTAGCGGAGTGTTCTTCTTGGTTGCATTTCGCTTGAGTAGAAGCCTTTCAAGTGTCGTCCCATATTGGGCCGTAGATCCAGTTCGCCTTTCATTCCACAATACCACTGCAGCCAGAGGGAGGCTTAACCGGCACTTCGCAGCCTACCCAGAGATTCGAATCGATTCCAGGAGTAATTTACGATATAGCGATAGGTATTCCCTCGCACTCCTCAATATCTGATGATGGGGAAACTCCCGACGTGTCGTCCAGCTCGTGGGCGAGCAGTGGCGTTACATGACCACCGTGAGGTGATCGACGCAATCGCCTGGAGGATCCGACCTGATTTGCAGCACCCGCAGCATGCAGCCACCGAGCTGACGCAGATGGGCGCAGCCACTTGAGAGAGCCAGAGCCTCCCTGCGCTCTCATTGCCGTTGACTCTGCGACACCGGACTGCCCACGAGACCGCCCGCGCGCCATGGATGAGCAGTGACGTCGCGTCGCTGGCTTGGACCCGGACGGTCGGCGCAGAAGTGCAACCGATGGGGCATCTCGTCAAACTGACGCAAAAAGAGCCGAACTTGCGTCCCCTCCCCGATCAGTCTGCGATCCTGAAGACCGATCGAGAGGGGCCGCAGGTATGGAGTGGAAGACCCACGGTGAACGTGAGATCTACACCAACAAGTGGGTGAATCTGTGCCTGGTCGACGTCCAACAGCCTGACGGGCGCAGGTGGGAGTACCACGTCGTTCGCCTTCGGCACCTGGCCGTTGCCGCCGTGGTGAACGATCGGCAAGAGGTCCTGATGATGTGGCGGCATCGCTTCATCACGGACTCCTGGGCCTGGGAGTTGCCCATGGGCCTGGTGGAAGAGGGCGAGACTCCCGAGGAAGCGGCGGGTCGCGAAGTCCTGGAGGAGACCGGCTACCAGCCTGGCCCCATCAAGGCCCTGATCTACGCCGAGCCGGCCAACGGCATCACTGACTCGCAGCACCACGTCTTCCGCATCGACGGCGCTACCTACTCGGGACCGCCGACCGAGAAGAACGAGTCCGACCGCATCGAGTGGATCCCCCTGTCAGAGGTGCGCGGGATGATCGACCGCAAGGAGATCGTGAGCAGTGGATCGCTCGTCGGTCTGCTCTACCTGCTCATGGATGAATCAATCCGCTGACCGGCGGCAGAAGAGCCCGTAGCCGCGCCTCGAAGGCCAGGGCTACGGGCTCTTGCCTATGCGGTGCCAACTGGTCGTAGAACTCACGGAGATGGCCGGTGACGCGCTCCGATGCCACTGCGGATGCGGACTCCAGAGCCCGCGTGGCCGTGCGGCACGCCTGATCGAGCTTGCCCTGATCCAGCTGTGTACGTGCCAGCCAGAACGAGTGGAAGGCCCGGCCGCGCTGGTTGGCGTGGTTCTCCCGCCGCAACGCATCCGCGATCAGAGGTTCCGCCGTCGCCGCCTCGCCCAGTCGTCCGTGAGCGATACCGGTGTCCACGATGAGCTTCGGCTCGTCGAAGTACGTCACCCATGACGGGTCGACATCGCCCGTCCGGATCGCCCCGAAGTGCCGGTGCGCCTCACCGATGGCCCGGTGCGTGGAGTCCCTGTTCCCGAGCGTGGCGTGCGCGAAGGCTTCTCGTATCGACAGCATCGACAGGACCCGTGGGGTGGTGCCCATCGCTGTTCGGGCCTGGTCCTGGGCGGCGGTCACGAACGCCAGGGAGTCCGCGGGCTTGTCCTGGTACGTCGCCTGCAAGCTCATGCAGGCCAGAACGTTGGCCATGGTCTGCCGGTCATTGATGTCCCTGGCCAGTTGCAGCGCCTCGGTGAAGTACGCGCGGGCCTGGTTGTACTGGCGGGCGTCGAAGTAGGTCCACCCGGCGAGCCGGGCCAACTCGGCCGCGACCGCGTACAGCCCGTTCTGGATGGAGGGAGGCCGGTTCTCCTTCAGGAGTCCGACCACGTACCGCAGCTGTCCGACGATGGCCGGCCTCAGCGCCTCGCCGCCATGCTGGTCGTCGCGCCGCCAGTAGTCCTGGATGGACGACTGGAACGCCTCAAGCGTGGCCGTGTTGAGAGTCGTCCTGGTGGTCAACGCCAAGATGCTGTCCACATCGGGACCCGGCAGGATGGCGGGCTCAGCCTTCTCGGCCTCCAGCTCTTGGGCCGGCGGCGAAGTCGAGCGGGCCGCGGCCGTCACCATCGAGTACAACCTGCGGATCATCGCCGGGATCGACGAGTCGACCAACATCGGCAAGCGGGACGCCTTCCTCACCGCGCTGGCCTACAGCAATCTGCACCGGGAGACCGAGCTCGCCGACCAGCTCATCAAACGGGTGCGGATCTACGACAGCGGACTGCACGTCACCACCGCCACGTCCAAGACCAACCAGACCGGCAAGGGCGCCAGCCGCTTCATCAACCACCGGGACGACCTCCAGCTCGTACGCCGCGCCCGCGCCTGGATCGCGGTCCTGCGCGAGCTCGGCGCGGATGGGCCCGACCAGCCGCTGTTCCGCGCCCTGACCGCCAAGGGCACGCTCCGGAGGTATCCGGCGGACCGGAAACGCGGCGTCCGGATGCGTCCGGGATCGCTCAACGAGCGGCTCCAACTGCTCGCCGAGCATGCCGGTGTGCCCTACATCGACGGCAAGAAGGTCACCTCCCACTCCTGGCGAGCCGGCGCCAACACCGACCTCGCCGAGAAGGGCGTCTCGCTCGCCGAACGCAACCGGGCCGGACGGTGGGCCGACGGCTCCCACACAGCCGACACCGTCTACGACCGTCGGCACGGCGTCGGCACCCGCGACCCGCTCGACGAGGTCCCCCAGTACGGCGGTCCGGCCCGCGCAGCCGTCGCGCACGCTCGGGTAGCAACGTCTGCCGAGTTCGCTGATGCGCTCCCCGACGAATAGCCGCTGAGTGCTTCCTGGTTTCCCTGGGAGCACGGCAAGATCGCCTGTATGAGGATTCTCGTCATGGGCGGTACGTGGTTCTTGGGAAAGCACATCGTGGAGAACGCACTGTCGAGAGGGTGGGAGGTGACCACCTTCAACCGTGGCCGCTCTGGCCAGGACGTCGAGGGCGTGCAGTTGGTTCGCGGTGACCGCACCAACCTCGACGATCTCCGACGTCTGGCTCATCACGGATCGTGGGATGCCGTGATCGACACCTCCAGCTCAGACCTTCCGCCCCGCGACGTTCTCCTGTCCACCACCGCTCTCGGTGAAGCAGCCCGCCGTTGGGTGCACATCTCTACCGTGTCCGTCTATGCCGGGTGGCCGAACGAGCCGGTCTCCGAGGACTCCACTCTGCTGGACTGCCCGGCGGACGCCGACGCCACCTTCGGGTACACGGGGGCGGACGGAAGTCCCACCAGGTACGGCTTCCAGAAAGCCGGCGGGGAGCGCGCCGTAACCGAGGTCTTCGGCGACGCAGCGGTCTTCGTGCGACCGGGCGTCATCCTGGGTCCTGACGAGTACGTTGGCCGGCTGCCCTGGTGGCTGAACAGGGCGAAGCGCGGCGGCCTCATCCTCGCCCCCGCCCCGAGCAGCCAGCGCATTCAGCCGGTCGACGTCCGCGACGTCACCGAGTTCGTACTGGACCGGGCCGCGGGCGAGTCGGGCGGTGGCTACAACGTGACCCACTCGACCGGCATCAGCTTCGCCGACTTCCTGGCCGAGTGTTCAGCCACGAGCGGCGGGGCCGGGAAGCCGGTGTGGGTGGACCCGGACGTGCTGGGCGAGCATGGCGTCGCGCAATGGACTGAGCTGCCGTTGTGGCGGACACACGCGGGTGTGTGGTCGGTCGACTCCACCCGGGCAGTCGCCGCAGGACTTCGCTGCCGGCCGCTAGCTGAGACCGTCAGGGACACATGGGCTTGGCTAGCGGCCGACGGGCGACCTGTGAACCACCCGCGGTGGGCGGAGCACGGGATCGCCCCGGAGAGGGAAGCGAAGATCCTTGCTTCCCTCGCGTGACTCATGCCTCTAGTTGCAGCAGCGCAGGCCCGGTGAGCCGGTGCGTGGTCGCCGTACGGGTGAAGTCCTCTACGCGGTCACGGAGCTCGCGAGGCACTGCTGCGTCGCGGAACGTCGGCCGCGTCAGGAAGTGCTGGATCTGCCCCGTCCGTACGAGCACACCGGTCACGCGCTGGTCGATGGGGATGTCCCAGAGCGGCACCAGCGCCTCGGCTGCGGCCTCGACGTCGTTGTCGAGAAGGCGGGCCATTGCCAGGTCGGCCGAGGCGCTGCCGAGCACATGCGCGGATCGGGCCTCGGGGGGCTGCTGCTCGACGATGGACAGGGCCCGCCGCGCTGCCTGCTCTGCCTGGTCCGCGTGGTGGATCAGCAGTGCTGTGGAGCTGCTGGACATCGCGAGGCGTTCCGAGGTGAACCCGAACTCCCCTGCCACGTCGTCGTGCAGGCTGTCGCGGGTGCCGCTCTCAACCTCCTCGGACTGCCGGAGCGCCCGAAGCGCGGACTCGACGTCTCCCAGGTAGCCATGCGCGCGGGCCTCGATGGCGAGCAGGCGCCGCCGGGCTACGTCGCCGAGGCTGCCGTACGTCTGGGCGCGGCGGGCCTTGGAGACGGCTTCGCGAGGCATCCCGGTGAAGTAGGCGATGTAGGCGAGGACGCCGTCGCAGTACGCGCGGAGGGGCTCAAAGCGTGCCGCCTCGCCGTAGAGGTCTGCGGAGCGGGCCAGCCGGCGGGCGCTATCGAAGGCACCGAGATTGAAGGCTGACGTGGCGAGCAGGGCAGTGGTCTGGCCCAGGAGCTCCAGCAGTCGCTGCTGTTGCACCGGTACCCGGGTGCGGTCGCGTTGGTCCTGAAGCTGCGCTTGGAGGGCCTGGCCGCGCTGGAAGGCCTTTATCGGCGCAGTGGACGCGTACTCACGGGCCAGTGCCCCCACGTCATCGGTGAGTTGTTCGAGACTGGTGTCGGAGATGGACGCGGCGGCCGTTGTGCCGGCGTCATGCTGAGCTTCGCGTGCGGTCATGTCGATTACGTGCTCCAGGTCGAACGTGGGTTCTTGGAGGCCGGTCTGAGGAGGCGCGAAGAGGTCGACGACCTCCCGGCCGAACATCGTCTTCAGAACGCGGCGGGTGCTGGGAGACAGGGAGTCTGAATCGACGCCGCCAGCAAACCACCGGCGGAGTGTCCGCTCGGAGCAGGTCGGGCTGTCAGAGCCTCGGCCCAGGAGTTGGTCAGCGGTCTCCTCGAACAGCTTGATAAAGCCGGGAGAGGTAAGACCACGCTCCTTGCACAGCTTTCTCAGCAGCGTCTTCGGAGGTTGAGCACTCACGTCGCCCCCAGTCGTTGACCATGCTCTTCAGCGGACCGCTTTCGCGCTGGTCCCCTATGCACGAGGGGATACCGCTGCTCAGCTCCAGTGCAACACATCTGCCCCAGATGGCAGTTGGCTGGCCAACAGGCGGCCGGAGGCCAGCAAACGGCCGCGCAGATGGCATACCGACGACATGGTGCTGGCACGGCATCCAGGTCCACGCTGATCCACACCCTCGCTGAGAGTGCACGACCAAGCACAATCTGACCGGGAGCCCCTCGTGAACCCGCAGAAACCAACTGCCGCTCCACCAATGTCGAAGGCAACGGACGCACATAGCCCTGAACTCGCCCGCCCCGCACGCGCCCCTTCCGCGAAGAAGCGACCGGATATCGAGATCGCCGCTGCTGTGAGCCTGCCCCTCGCCGATGCCCCCGTGTGGGAGTGGGCCGGGACTGTGGGGCTGCACGACACCAGTGGATGGACCACCAACCAGCTCGCCGGTATCGCGGCTGGTAACGCCCGCCTGTACGCACGCTCGCGGCTCACAGCGGCGCACTGGCTCGGGGAAGCTGAAGACGCCGCTCAAGTGGCCGCCGCGCTCGTCGACAACGCCGTCCGGCACGGCAGTGCCGTCCAGGTGCCGCTGCGTCTTGCCCTGATCGCCACCGGCGAGCTCTTGATCGAGGCAACGGACATCAGGCCCGAGTTTCCTGGCCTCGCCGATGCCCTGAAGTGGGAGCCGGCCGAGTTCGATCGGCGCAGGCGTGGCCTGTGGCAGGCTCGTCGCTATGGAGCGACGGTCTCGTTTGCGGTGAGCGCGGACGGCATGGGCAAGACCGTCCAGGCCGTGATGATGCCGACGCCGGGGGTGGCGGCATGACCCTTTCGCTGCCTCAGCGCTTCGTCGAGCCGGGTCACGACCTTCCGGCGGTCGGCGATGTCGCCTTCGTTTCTCGCGCCGAGATCATCGACCGCGCGGACGTCGCCCCGGACATGGGTGACCTCGCTGCCCGTGTCCGGGTGCTCATGAACCTTCAGGGCGGGCGGTCCTCACTGCTGCCGTTAGGGGGGCGGCTGTTCGACGTCGTGGTCACCGCAGGCGGTGGGGACGCGCGGGCCATCGTCCGACTCCTGGACGACGCGCAGGTCGACGGCTGCGGGCCGGTGATCGACGATCCGGAGCGGTCGTGGCTGTACTGGCTCGTCCCGCCCGGCTCCAGCGACCGTTGGGCGCCGCACCGGTTCGGCACCTGTCTGGGGCATCCGCACCAGATCAGCCTGCCGCCGCCCGACCAGACCGACCCGCCCGGCGCGTACTGGCTGCGGCCGCTCAACCACGACCGCCGCGTGCCCACGGGCCCCTTGCGGGACTACCTCGACCGTTTCCAGCCGACGCCGGTCCCTCACGTGGAGCTTCTCGCGGCCACGCTGAGAACGCCGTGAGGGGAGTGCGTCGTGACCATCTCCCCCGAGGCCCCGCCCCTGCCCGAGCGCGTGGACCTCCCTCTGATCAAGCAGGCGATCGCCGAGGCGACCCGGACTGGGGCGATGCCGTCGCGCGCCACGCTCGACGAGCGGGTGTCGACCCTGACCGCTCACGTGAAGGCGCTGCTGCCTCACGTCCCGCGTGACGACCCCCGCTATCAGCACGCCCAAGACCTCGTCCTGCCCCGGCGCCGTCCGTGCGCACAGACCAGCCGTACCAAGTGCTGGCAGTACACCCGCGCCCTCGCCCACGCCGTCCAAGACCTGCTCGACGTGGCACAGCAGAAAGCCGGCCTCATGACCTCCGATGAGCAGCACCCGCCCGCCCCACAGCCCGACCAGGACTTCGACTTGGCCGCCATCAACAGCGCGGTGGATTGCGCCCTGGCCACGCCGCGTCCCCCGAGGTCTGACGACATCCTCTACACCGGTTCCAGCGGTGAGCTCCCGCGCCCCAGCGTGGGAGACCAAACGAAGTATCTGCTCGACGAGCTGCCCCATCTGCTGATCGCTTTCAAGGACATCGCCGCGTCGGTGGAGCCCGACCTGGAGCAGCAGATGCTCAAGGCGTTCCGGTACGGCGACGCGCTCATCAGGCGGCGGCCCAGCTTCCCGGACGCCCAAGCTGCCCACGTCTACCTCCAGGAACTCGCCTTGTTCACCCGGTTCGTGGCGATCGTGGTCCACCTCCGCAGGGACCGATGAACCGCGCCGACGTCATCGTCATGACGGTCATCACCGTCCTGGCGGGCGCCACCTGCCTGGCCGCGGCCCTCCGGCCCCACGGCTGAATCGAAACTCCCGCTCCCTCCACCCCGGAGCGGGCGGTGCCCCCGCTGCCCGGACCCCGCAGCCGGTGGGCAACACCGGGGCCGTGCGCGCCTCCCCCGTGCACCGTGGCGGCGCACGGCCCCTCCCCCGCAAGTCCCTCTACGCACCGAAGGACACGTCCGTGACCACCTGCGACATCAGTCGGGAAACCGACCAGCTCCCGGAGCTCAGTAGCAAGATCAGTCTTATCGCCGAGCAGGTCGCGCCGGTCCTGGAGGACATCATCGAGCTGTCGCTCGGCCGGCCGCTGCTCCGCATCGTCGGCCCCGAAGAGATGATCGCCGCCGTGATGGAGGAGCGGCATCGCATCTACGCTCTCGACGCGACGCAGTTCAACCTGGCGTTCCAGGCCAACCGAGCCCTCGACGCCCGGCTCCGGAGCCGGGAAGAAGACCTGCGCCGGTTCTGGATGGGCGGAGCGTTCACGACCGTCACGAACGAGTTTGGCGAGCCCGAAGTCCTCATCGTCCCCGAGGCCCTTCATCACTCGGGGGCCGGCACCGACATGATCGCCAAGGGGCTCGCGCAGGCGCTCACGCACGTCGCGCAGCACCAGGCCAGTGACGGGCGGGTGACCGTCGCGTATCACACCGGCCGCCCCGACCTGCGCGGCTTCAACAGCCTCGCGATAGCGCACCTGGTCCACGGGCACGCCGGGTGGGCTGACCGGCAGGTCACCACGAAGCTGCTCGGCCACGAGGTGGAGCCCGAGCCCACGGGGCGGGAGACTCCCGAGTTCCTCGCCATGATGCAGGCGCTCCGTGAACGCTTGCAGGACCCCACGGCCCCCGCGCCGTCCGCCGCACCGCCGGAGGCCTTCGACGAGGGCCTGCGCTGGGTCACCGAGGTCATCGATCTGCTGGGCGTCACGAGCTTCAACCGGATCTGGGGCCACCCACGGTACGCGCCGACTCACCAGGAGATCCAAGACCCCGCGCTGTGGGCCCGCCGCATGCTGAATGTCCGCCGCCGGGCACCGGGCACCCACCCCTAGACCGCCTGCGCCGGCGAGTTGGGCCCTCGTCGACGCAGGCTTCCCGTGCGCTCTCGGCTGTGGAGGTCCGAGAGAGCGCACACGGCCCCTGACTTGGTACTCAGGGGCCCCTGGGTGCCGCGCCTTCCCGGGCGTAGGCGGGCGCGGCACCCAGACCTCCGGCCCACGTTCCCGGTGAAGCCGGGGCAGAGCGGGATGGCCCTCACGCACAGCGTTCGTGTTCGCCAGCTACTGCGGCATCTGGCCGCTGGACAAGGAGGAGTTCATGCTCACTGCGTCGTCGTTCCGCAGCGTAGAGGGGGCCTATCTGGCTCTGCTGCATCTGGTTTCCGGCTCGGAACAGCGCATCGCGGCGCGCGGCAACGAGGCCCGCGAGGTGATCGGCGTGTCCTTCGAGTTACGCAATCCCCGCCAGAGACTGCCCTACCTGGCGGCCCGCAAGGCCAATCCGGTCTTTCAGTTCGCTGAGGCCCTGTGGTACCTGGCCGGCCGCCGCGACCTGGAGATGATCGGCTACTACGCGCCGTCCATGCGGTTCAGCTCCCCCGACGGCGTGCACCTGGGCGGCTCGGCCTACGGGCACACGCTGTTCCAACCCGCCGAGGGCGATCAGCGCTCCCTCTTCGACCGGGTTCTGGAGCTGCTGCGCACGGAGCAGGACAGCAAGCGCGGCTATCTCCCGGTCTTCTCCCCGGCCGAGCACACGGTCAAGGACAACCCCGACATGGCGTGCCTGGCAGGGCTGCACCTGCTGGTGCGCGAGAGGCAACTGCACATGGTGTGCCACATGCGGGCCAACGATCTGGACTGCGGCCTGCTCAGCGACGTCTTCTCGTTCACGATGATCCAGGAGTTCGCGGCCGTGCAGCTCGGCCTGGAGCTGGGCACGTACACCCACGTCATCGGCTCGGCGCACGTCAACGACTGCAACGCGCAGCGCGTGGAGAGGGTGCTGCGCGAGGCGTCCCTGCGCTCGCAGCCGCTGCACTTCTACTTCCCGGCGATGCCGCCGGAGACCACGTCGGCCACCATCACGCGGGTCCTGGAGCACGAGGAACTGCTGCGCACCAACCAGGTGCAGTACAGCGCCCAGGACATCGCCGGTCTCGACGTGGACGGGTACTGGCAGCAAGCGGTGCTGCTCTTCGAGGTCTACCGGCAGATCGTGCACGACAAGAGCCCGAGTGTCCGCCCGGACGTGCTCAAGATGCTGGAGCCGGGCCTGCGCTGGCTCCTGGAGCGCCGCTGGCCGGCCTGCGTCACCGAAGGCGTCGCGCCGTGAGTGGGCAGCCCCGCGGCGGGGCAGTCGTGGACGGGATCGACTTCACGCGGCGCGCGGTCGTGCTGTGCAAGCCCGACGCCGTCGAGCGGGGGCTGGTGGGCACGGTCCTCGACCGGATCAGGGCCGCGGGGATCACCGTGACCGGGCGCCGCGATCTGACCGCGGCCGCCTGGCAGGCCCACGTCGCCTACCGGGACCTGCTCGCAGGCACCGGATCGGCCCCTGGGGTGCGCCCCGAGCAACTGGACGCCGCGTATGCGGAGCGGCCCGTCGTCGTGGCGCTCGCCCACGGCGAAGCCGGTCTCCACGCGCGGCTGCGGCAGTTGCTGGGCCACACCGACCCCACCCGGGCCGTGCCCGGCACGATCCGCCACGACCTGGGCGAGGACAGCCTGGCGGCCGCCCGCGCCGAGGGCCGCCTGGTGCGCAACCTCGTGCACACCTCGGACGACACGGATGCCGCGCGCCGCGACTTCGGCACGTGGTTTCGCACCGCGCGCCCGCCCGTGCCCGACTTCTCGCAGTGCTCCGTCGTGCTGTGCAAGCCGGACGCCGTCGAGCGCGGCCTGGTGGATGCCGTCCTGGACCGCATCAGGGCCGCGGGCGTCGCCGTCACCGACCAGCGTCTGGTCACCGCGCACGCCTGGCAGGCCCATGTCCACTACTGGGACCTTCTCGTGGACGCCGACCACTTCCCCGACCGGGACATCCCCGCCGCGCTGGATGCGGAGTTCGCCGATCGGCCCGTCGTGGTGGCGCTCGCGCACGGCGAGCCGGGCCTGCACCAGCGACTGCGGCAGCTCCTGGGCCACTTCGACCCCACCCACGCCGAGCCCGGCACGATCCGCGGAGACCTGGGCGACGACAGCCTGACGGCCGCCCAGGCCCAGCGGCGCCTGGTCCGGAACCTGGTGCACACCTCGGACGATCCGGCCGCGGCCCGCCGCGACTTCGGGACCTGGTACGGGGCCCGCCACCGCACCCTCCTCGCCCCGGCCACGCCGCTCCAGAGCACGCCCGCTGACGCGTAACTCCTCACCCCCGCTGGAGGCCCTCATGCCCACCCCCGTCACCGCACCGCGCCGTGTCCTGCCGATCCTGTCCCCCGATCAGATCGGGGGTCTGAAAACGGAGCTCGCGGACGTGATCGAGTACCGCAAGTCCGGGCTCTCGCTGAACTGGATCGTGGGCTGCCCGCTCGACTGCGGCTACTGCGTACGGCACCTCTTCGACAACTTCGAGATGAAGCAGCCGCGACGCCTGATGAGCGACGAGGACGCCGTCATACGCCTCATCGGACATCCGTTCTTCCGGCCGCACACGACGCCGCTTCAGCTCCTGAACCGCGCCACCGACCCGATGCTGCCCGTGGTCAAGCCGCACCTGTTCCACGTCCTGCGCCAGCTCGACGACCGCGGCCTGACCAATCACGTCCTGGTCATCACGCGGTGGCGGGTCACCCCGCAGGACTGCGCCGTCCTCAACAGCTTCCGCCACCTGCGCCTGACCGTCCTGGTGACCCACTCGAACATCCAGGACAAGGGCATCGAGCCGGTGGACAGCCGCATCGCCGCGCGGAGCCTGCACACCCTGTACGAGCACGCCGAGCGGTACCGCACCCTCTTGTACTGGCGGCCGATCGTGCCCGGCCTCAACGACTCCGACGCCGACATCGCGCGAGCGAAGGAACTGTCCCGGCACGCGCACGCCACCGTCTTCACCGGCCTGTTCTTCCGCGACGAGATCGCCGCGTACTACCAGGCCAACGGCCTGCCCGTCCCGTACGAGGAGACCGCCCGCCGCAAGATCATGCCGGAGGCCGCCGAGCAGCGGATCCTGGACGCCTTCGACAAGGGCGGCTCCTGGGGCGCTCTGTTCCGCAAGACGTCCTGCGGGGTGGCCTACGCCCATGGAGAGGCCGACTACAACGGCCACTACGGCATCCGGGAACTGTGTGACATCTGCCCCTCCGAGCAGGTCGCCAAGTGCCAGGCCGCATGGGTCAAGCCCGACTTGACGCACGTCACGCAAGAAGCGCGTGGTCTCGGCGCGACGGGGCCGATCGAGGTCAACGACCGTGCCATCGTCGTCGAGGGACTGGACGAGCCGCCGCGCTACTACCTCCAGCACGGCTTCGGCTACCAGTGCCACGACCGCACAAAACCCCACCACCACCGCCGGCACGGCCGCGCTCCCATCGGCTGGCAGGCGGAGAACGGAACACCCGCCGCATGAACTTCTCCTCCTGGCCCCCACTGCTCGTCGTCGACGTCGAGGGCAACGGCACCAATCCGCCCGACCTCGTCGAGGTGGCCGCCCTGCCCGTCCGCGACGGGCGCCTGGACACCAGCACGGCCGGCTGGTGGCTCACCCGCCCGCAGCGCCCCGTCACGCCCTTCGCCGCGCGGGTCCACGGCTGGACCAATGAGCGGCTGGAGAAGGAGCCGGGCTGGGAGGAGACCGCCGAGAGCGTCCGCGCGTTCCTGGGCACCGCGTGGATCTGCGCCCACAACGCGCACGTGGACTACAACGCCCTGCTCCGGCATCTGCCGCAGTGGCGGCCGGCCGGAGTGCTCGACACGCTCCGGCTGGCCAGGGCCGCCTTCCCGGACCTGGCCAAGTACTCCCTGGACGCCCTGATCGAGCACGTGAAGCCCGACCTCGGCGCGGCCCCCGGTTCCCGGCACCGCGCCACGTTCGACGCCTATGCCACGGCGCAGCTCCTGCTCGCCATGGCCGCCCACTACGACACCTGGGACCGGCTCGTCGCCGCGGCCGTGCCGCCCGGCCTGCCCGGAGCCCCCGAACCAGAAACGGACCCCATGCTGTGGTGAGCTCGGCTCAGCCCATCCGCATCGGCGTGATGGGCGCACACTTCACCGGCAAGACCCAGCTTCTCAAGCGCATCGAGTACCGGCTCCGCGGCCACGGGCTCTCCGTGGCCCGCACCGGGCGGCTCGGCAAGCGGGCCGCGCTGGTGCCGCTGCCGAAGATGCACCGGCACACCGCGGCCTCCACCGAGTGGGTCATCGCGCAGGGCATCGCCGACGAGATCGCCGCCGCGGCCCGGCCGGACACCGGACCCATCCAGGTCGTTCTTGCCGACCGCGCCGCCCTCGACGCACTCGCCTACTTCCACGCCGCCCAGGAGTGGCGCCAGGAGACCCCGCACCACCTGGAACGGGAACGGCTGCGCCTGCTCGCCTCCACCCAGGCCCCCAAGTACCACCTGCTGCTTGCCACCGTCCTCGACCCGACGATCCGAGTCGGACCCCAGCACGACTACGACGAGCGCTACCGCACCCTCGTGGACCGCCACCCCCACCAACTGCTCGCCGAGGACGCGATCCCGCACACCCGCGTGACCAGCGACCCCCACAGCCAGAACCACGCCGTCGAACAGGCGCTGCGCCTCTGCCTCAAGGAGGCCCCGGTATGAACAGCATTCCGCCGGCGGGCACCATCACCCTCGCCGGGAAGACCGTCTCCCGCCTCGGCTTCGGCACCATGCGCCTGACCGGCCCCGGCACGTGGGGCGAACCGTCGGACCGCGACCAGGCGCTCGACGTCCTGCGTCAGGCCGTCCACACGCACGGCATCACGCACATCGACACCGCCGTCGCCTACGGCCCGCACACCGTCGAGACCCTGATCAAAGACGCCCTCCATCCCTACCCCGATGACGTACTGATCGCCACCAAGGTCGGCATGGTCGCTCGGCCGCTCCCCGACAAGTGGGTCCCCTGCGGCCACCCCGCCTACCTGCGGGCCTGCGTCGAAGGAAGCCTTGCCCGGCTCGGCGTCGAGCGCCTGGACCTGTGCTACCTGCACCGCATCGATCCCGACGTGCCCCTCACCGACCAGATGGGCACGCTCAAGTCCCTCCAGAGCGAAGGCAAGATCGGACACATCGGCCTGTCGAAGATCCACTCCGCGGACGTCCGCAGGGCAGCGAAAGAAGCCCCGATCGCGGCCGTGCAGAACGCGCTCAACATCCACGACCGCTACGACCCCGTGCACGAACTCTGCCGCGACGAAGGCATCCCGTACGTGGCCTACCGTCCACTCGATGCCGGGTGCGCCGTGCACAGCGGGAACCTGGCCGCGGCCCTGTCCTGGCTGCTCCAACTCGGCCCGCACATCGCGCCCATCCCCGGCACCAGCAACCCCCAGCACCTCACGGACATCGTGAGGGCGGCGACGGACGGCGCCCGACCATGAGAGCGGCCACGGCATTCTCCGACAGTCCCGCGCGGACACGGGCCGCGTACGAGAACTGGCGGCCACCGATCACAGGGGTCTCCGTCTTGGTGCCGGTGGGAGCGCACGCGCTGGTGGTCGCCGAACTCCACGGCAGCATCGCACTGCCCACCGGCACCATGCACGAAGGCCAGGCCCCGGAGCAGGCAGCCCCCCGCGTTCTCCACGGTTCGAACGGGCTCCCCCGTCTGCGGCCCGTCGCCCTGGCCTGGGTGCAGATGCGCCGCCGCAGAGTCATCACGCACGTCCTGGCCACAGCACCGATGGCTCGCGAGGACGCCGAGCAGCTCATCTACTGCGACCCGCGGGCCAGCATCCGGGTGCTTCCCACCACGCACGCCATCGACCGGTTCCCGGCCCAAGGTCGGCTCCGCCTCCTAGTGGCCCTACGAGCGCTCGCCACCGGCGAACCGGCATACCTCGAAGGAAACATGCTGCGTACCTCCGCGCCTCCGCAACTAGCGCACCCTCTCGCAGCCCCTCCTCGCCACCCCCGCCCGTAGGTCATGCGCCACACGGCAGAGCCCCTTCGTTGAAGGCGACCATGTCAGCGAGGGCCGGCATGGGGGGCAGATGACTCCCCAGAACTTGCGCTGCGTGCTCGGCATAGGCGCGGTGCAGGTTTCCGACCAGGCGTTCAGGTTCGGCCAGCGTGGCATAGGGGCCGAGGTCAGCCCGCTGAGCGGCCTCCAGCGGGTCGTGTCCGGCCGCGATGCCCTCTGCGGCCAGGTGCTGGACCCATTGCAGGTAGTCGGCGTTCTGGTCGATGACCTCCGGGCCGGTGAGGGGACCGTGGCCGCTCACGACGACGGCCGGGGCCAAGGCGCGCAGCTGCTGCAGGGCGCGCAGGGAGCCCTCGACTGACCCCATGAACACGAAGGGGGTGCTGGCGGAGAAGGTGAGGTCGCCGGCAAAAAGGACTCCTTCGTCGGGGAGCCAGGCAACGAGGTCCCCGGTGGTGTGCGCGGGCCCAAAGTGCATTAGTTCGATGCGTCGTTGCCCCATGTGGAGCGTCAAGGAGTCGGTGAACGTCACGTCCGGCGCTGTCAGCTGAATGTTGCCCCAGTCGGTCTGCGGCCAGATCGCCGGCAGGTCCAGGTCGTCGCTCAGGATCGTCCGGCGCGTGTTCTCGTGGGCAAGCACGGTCTGGGGGGCGAAGGTGCTGGCGCCGAAGTGGTGGTCGCCGTGATGGTGTGTAAGGACGATCCGCGTAACGGGGAGCGAAGTCCGGTTCCGGATCTGCTCCTTGAGGTGCCGTGCACTCTTCTCAGTGGCGGTGCAGTCTAGGAGCGTGACAGATTCCTCGCCGACGAAGACTCCGGCATTGCTGACGCACCAGCCACCGCGCGGCTGAAGGTACGCGTAGACGGAGTCCGAAACGAGTGGATGCAAGTACGCATCGAGAGGCCCAAGTTGACCAGACGAGTTCAAGTTAAAGGTCACTTCCCAAAAAGATTCGCAATCGCCATATGACTGCAGCGTCGCGACAGGCTAGCCCCTGCAAGATGGGAACTCCTCAACAGTTCAACGCCGCCGCTTGCCGCATTCCAGCGCAGAATGACACAGGACTCCCGATGGCGGCGTGACACAGATCTCATATCGAGCGCGCCCGCCCCCCAGCCGGACGACGCGCTGCCGAGCTTTCCTCTAACCCCATCCCAACCGAACCGGGTTCGCCACCTCCCGGACGCACGGATCCCGACCAGATCCGCTATGTCATACATCACAACCACATGGACACTCCTACGCAATTCGTCCATTCGAATCGACAAGCGCGAGGGATCAGATCCTCTTCAGCACAACAAAACGAAGATCAGAATTACTCATTGGCGCCAGGGCCATAATACGGACGGCGATTTCCTGACCTCCGTGGTGCGGCAGCCTGAATCGGCGCACGTTGCCATCGGGATGGGCCTGCGAGTCGTGCTCGTCCCAGAGTTCCCTCGCCTCGGCGTTGCCCCGAAGGATCTCGTCGCGGAGCGTCAGCAGCCCCTCCGACTCGGGGTGCAGGGCGAGCGCGTACCGGATCTGCGCCAGGAAGGGCCGAGCCCAGTCCTGGCGCCAGTTGACCAACTGCTCCCGCGCCTCTGGGTAGAGGAAACTCCAGCGCATGAGGTTCGGTTCGTAGGGGACCCACGGGAACCAGTCCTCTTGCGGCGCGTTGTGGGCAATGATGTCCCAACGCAGGTTCGAGAGGTAGGCCGGGTGGGGCAACATCTGGTCCAGCAGGTCCTGCATATGCCCATCGGCGCTGGCATCGGTGGCCAAGGCAACGGGTGCGGGCGCATAGCCGACCGCACTGTGAAAGAGCAGTGATCGCTCGTCCCCATCGAGGCGCAGGGTCATCGCCAGCCTCTGCAGGAACCCGTCGGAGAACTGTCTCTGCCCGCCAGTCTCCAGGGTGCGATACCAACTGAGGCTCACGCCGGTGAGGTTCGCGACTTCCGCTTGCGTCAGCCCCGGCTTGAGCCTCCGCCGTGACGCGTCCACACCAGGAATCCGGGTCGGATCCAGACGCTCACGCCACGCCTTGAGCAACTTTCCAAAGTCGCCCACCCCGGAGCGCCCCTTTTGGTGATCTCCCTCACCCACGACTACGCCATTCCTTCGTTGTTCTTTACCTGACGGCCCAATAGCGGCGCCCTTCACATGCGGACGGATCGGACCATTCCGCATAATTGCAGGCCGCCGCAGGAACCCAAAAACCCACTCTGCTTCGTGAGCTTCAGGATCCCTCCCTGATGCAATCATCCGCACTCACAGTAGCGCCACTCAAAGTAACGACAGTCGCTGTACATGATGGCACCCCACCAATCGGGAACACGCCCGTGGGGATAGCGATCATGGAGGCTCTTCCAATGCCACGTTCTGTTCTGGTAACTGGTGGAAACCGGGGAATCGGTCTGGCCGTTGCCCGTGCCCTATCTGCCGATGGCGACCGGGTAGCGATCACCTATCGCAGCGGGGAGCCGCCGGCCGAACTCTTCGGCGTGCAGTGCGATATAACTGACAATCAGCAAATCGACGCCGCATTCAGCGCCGTGGAGAAGGAGCAGGGCCCAGTCGAGGTCCTGGTCGCCAACGCGGGCATCACCCGCGACCGGCTGTTGTTGCGGATGGGCGAGGAAGACTTCACGACGGTGCTGGACACCAATCTCACCGGCGCCTACCGCGTGGCGAAGCGTGCAGTCGGCCGCATGATCCGCGCGCGACAGGGCCGCATCGTGCTGATCTCCTCGGCGGTCGCGCTCGCCGGCGAAGCCGGGCAGTCGAACTACGCCGCATCCAAGGCGGGCCTGCTGGGCTTTGGCCGCTCGCTGGCAAAGGAGCTCGGCTCGCGCAACATCACGGTCAACATCGTGGCACCGGGACTGACCGAGACGGACATGACCGAGGCGCTGCCCGAGTCGCGACGCGCAGACATCGTTCGGCAGGTTCCGCTGGGGCGCGCCGCGGCGCCGGAGGAGATCGCCTACGCCGTGCGCTTCCTGGCCAGCCGCGAGGCTGCATACATCACCGGTGCAGTGCTGCCCGTCGACGGCGGCGTGGCCATGGGGCACTGACCGAGACCGCGCCGTTCGGCCTTCGCCGCCACGCTGTCTCAGAGACGAGCGCATCCGCTTGGCTCCGCTCCACGGATGCAGCCAGCAGCGCCGCCCCGGCGACTTGTACCGCAGCCTTGAGCTAAGTCTGGATCTTGTGGCGGGGCCCGCATATGTTCGTCGTCCCCCGCCGGGCCGCCCGCCCGGCGGCCGATGCACCCAAGGAGATGCATGCGGATTACACGAGCCAGCCGGGCCCGCTAGCCCGAAAACAGCGGCGGCGCCCGGGAGGTGCAACTCCCAGACGCCCACCGCCAGATGGAACTCCCACCCCTGCAAGGGTTGGAGGCTTACCCACCAGCACCACACCGGGCCACTACCACGTGCAAGTCCCGGAGCGGATCACTACAGAGGAGAGTGTTGCATGTCCGCCGCCCTGCACAAAAGGCCGGACGCCCCGGCCCGTGCGGCAGGCCGCTTCCCACCAACCCCCCTACTTCGTAGTAACTTCCAGCGTTCCGCCGGAGGTGGAGGCTGATGGCGCGCATCCGCACGATCAAGCCCGAGGCGTTCGAGTCGGAGGACCTGGCCTCGATCAGCCTCACCGCCGAGCGAACCTTCTTCGGGCTACTGACACAGGCCGACGACTCCGGCCGGCACCGCGACCACCCCGCCATCATCGCCGGACGGTTGTGGGCCCTGCGTCCGGAGCACACCGCTACCCATGTCGCCCGTGACCTGGACGAGCTGGCCTCCGCCGGACTGATCTGCCGCTACACCGGATGTGACGGGCGGACCTGGCTGCACATCGTCACCTGGGACCAGCACCAGAAGATCAACAAGGCGACCGCTTCCCGCCTGCCACGCTGCCCCAGCCACCAGGCCCGGCAGCACTGCGGCAAGTGCCAGGACGCTGCCTGCCCCAGCACACGGGCAGCGGCATCGCCCTCGGCGGCCCTGACTTCTCCGGGAGGACTCCCGGAGGACTCCCGGAGTCCGCAGGGAGAGCTCTCCAGCCCTGTCATCCACGCCGACGGCGCCCCGGAGCCCGCGCTGGAGCCCGAGACCGCAACGGTCGGCGCCCCTACGGACACCGACTCGGCGCAGGTAGGTAAAACCGCAGGTCAGAAGGCACTACCGGAGGACTCCCGGAGGACTACGGGAGGACTACGGGAGGAGTCACGCCCTGGATCTAGGATCTTGGATCCTGGATCTTTCCTTACGGGGCGCGAGGCGCCCGCGCCCGACGCCTCACCGGCGAAGGTCTCGGCCAAGCAGCTGGTGGGCGAGTACGTCCGAGGCTGCAACCGCCGCCCGCCGGAAGACTTCCTCGGGCATCTGGGCCGGAAGGTCAACGCCCTGCTCGACGAGCGGTTCGAGGCCGGAGACATCCGCGCCGCCCTCGACAAGCTGCGGGCCAAGGGGCTCAACCCCAGCACCCTGCCGAGCCTGGTGAACGAGGTCGTCAACGCCGCGCCGCAGTCGGCCGCCGCGCTGTCGTCCGCCTCCGGCGCGGGGCCCTGGGCCAGCACCGGCAACTCCTACACGCCTTACCTCAACCCCGCCGCCGAGCCGACCACGTTTGGAGGCCGCCTGTGAACCGCGCCCGCTACGCCGACCCGCAGCCCGCAATCTCCGAGCGGCTGCGTGAGCGCCTGGAGGCCAAGCTCGCCGAGCGCGGCCTGGACCTGGACCGCCCCCTGCCGGACACCCCTGAGCCCATCCCGGCCCTGGAAGCCGCCCAGGCCCGCATCCCGGTCGACTACCGCGCCGCGCTGCCCGAGCACCCGGACGTCGCCGCATGGGTGAGCGCCATCGCCGACAACGCCGTGGCGCCGAACGCCGAGGGCGTCAACCCGCACTACGGCACCACAGGGCGCCGACAGATCACGCACGGTCCCAGCCTGCTGCTGTGGGGCGCCACCGGCGCCGGCAAGACGCACCAGGCGTTCGGCGCGATCCGCGCACTGACCGCCGCCGGATGCGGAGTGCACTGGCACGCCACCACCGCCGCCGACCTGTACGCCGAGCTGCGTCCGCGCGCCGGGGTGGACCCCGAGCACATGCTGCGGCGGATCATGCGGATGCCGCTGCTGCTGCTCGACGACCTCGGCGCGGCCAAGCCGAGCGAGTGGACCGAGGAGATCACCTTCCGGCTGATCAACTGGCGCTGCCAGAACCGGATGCCGACGATCTTCACCAGCAACATGCCGCCCGTGCGCACCGACCGGATGCCCGCGCGCCAGGCCGTGCTGCGCAACAAGGTCGGCGACCGTGTGCTCTCCCGCCTGTCCGGCATGTGCACCGCCGTCGAGTTCACCGGGCCCGACCGCCGCTTCCAGCGCCGCTGACCTGCCCCCGCGCCACCGATCCCGCCGTGCGGCCCTGCCCGCCGCACCCTGCCCCGCCTCGCCGCACACCGCCGCACCGCGGTGCTGCCCTGCCCACCTTCCTGCGAGGCGACCTCGGAGACTCCCTTGCGCTACAAGACCACCAACGACTCCCCGGCACCGGAGCTGCGGGGAATCGCCGACCACAGCTGGCACGCCCGGGGTGCATGCCACGGCATGGACCCGGCCCGCGCCGACGCGCTGTTCTTCCACACACCCCGGGACCACCAGGCCATCGCCGAAGCGAAGCGGACCTGCGCCACCTGCCCGGTGAAGAAGGACTGCTTCAACTACGCGATCGACAACCAGGTCCGCTACGGCATCTGGGGCGGCCTGACCGACAAGGATCGCCAGCCCTGGCTGGCCAACCTGAGCAAGCGCCTGGACTACGGCCGCGTACGCGCCGCCCTCCAGGGGCGGGACGTCCACCTGAGCACCGCGGAGCGCAGCACGGTCATCCACCACGCCTACCTTCGCGGCTGGAGCCCGGAGCGCGTGGCCTACCTGCTGAGCGCCGACCTCGACTGGATCCGCGACCTCATGCGCGAAGCCGCCCACGTCATCGAGGACCGCGACCGCTACTGGGGCCTGAACGAGGTGGACAACACCGCCGCCGAGCACCCCCAGGGCGACGAAGAAGCCGCGCCGGACGGGCCGCGCCAGCTGCAGACCCACGCCCTGATCTCCTCTCTCGGAAAGGCCGCATGACCCACCCCGCCGCTGCACATCCCGCCGTCGCGCCCGTCGGCTTCTGGGACCGCCTCGCCATCGTGGTCCTGGGCCTCGCCGGATGCGCCCTCAGCTACGACGCCCTGCAGCAGATGGCCGTCGCCATCCACATACGCGGATTCCTCACCTACCTCTTCCCGCTCGTGATCGACGGCTTCATCGCCTACGGGGTACGCGCCCTGCTGGTCCTCGCCCATGCCCCACTGCGCGCCCGCCTCTACGTCTGGGTGCTCTTCGGCACCGCCACCGCCGCGAGCATCTGGGCCAACGCCCTGCACGCGGTCCGCCTCAACCAGCAGACCACCCACTCCGGTCTGCGCCTGAGCGACACCGTGGTCGCCATCCTCTCCACCCTGGCCCCGCTCGCCCTGGCCGGCGCGGTCCACCTGTACATCCTCATCACCCGCTACCGCCCGGCGGACCGTGAGCGTGCCGAGGCGCCGACGGACCACACGGCGGTCCGGCTCGAGGAGAGGAACTCCACGGACCACGCGAGGGCGGACCACGAACGCGGCCCGGCTGTGGAGCCCGGTCCGCAGCACGCGGACCAAGGTGCCTCGGCGGACCGGATGCCGGGCCACGAGCACCCGCAAACCACGGACCACCGGACCGGTCCCGCGCCCGCGGACCACACCGCCACGGGACCGGGCCAACGGACCGCACCGGCAGCGGACCACGCGGACC
Organism: Streptomyces sp. NPDC052114; assembly: GCF_040680155.1. Taxonomy (NCBI): domain Bacteria; kingdom Bacillati; phylum Actinomycetota; class Actinomycetes; order Kitasatosporales; family Streptomycetaceae; genus Streptomyces; species Streptomyces sp. NPDC052114. The sequence continues at coordinate 268,993 of NZ_JBFAWC010000009.1, forward strand.
AGCAGCCGGACCGACTGACTGACCACGAGTCGGCCGTCACGGACCAGCGGACCGCCGACGGTCCGCAGGAGGACGACAGCGCAGCGCGGACCAGCAAGACCGCAGGTCAAGGGGCTACCAGCGCTCGCGGTCCGGCGGACCACGCGAGGGCGGACCACGAGCACGGACTGGCTGAGGAGCCTGGTCCGCAGCACGCGGACCAGGGTGCCCCGGCGGACCGGATGCCGGACCACGAGCACCCGCAGACCACGGACCACGCCTCACGGACCACGGATCACCGGACCGAATCTGCGCCTGCGGACCACACCGCCATGGGCCCGGACCAGCGGACCGCACCGGCAGCGGACCACGCGGACCCCGACGCGGACCAGCAGCCGGACCGACTGACTGACCACGAGTCGGCCGTCGCGGACCAGAACGAGGAGGGCTCCTCCGGCGGACCGCAGGGAGCGCGGACCGCGGGCCAGGACGCCCTAGATCCGGACCAGCGGAGCAAGCGGGCGGACCAGGAAGACGAGGTCCCGTGGGACGTGAAGGTCGCGGTTGCCCGCCAGGCCGCCCTCGCAGAGGGTCGGATGACCCGTCAGGCCATCCGACCGCACCTACGGGCGCGCGAGATCAAGATCAGCAACGAGCACTTCGGCCGCCTGCAGGACCAGCTGTACGCGGACCCGGCGCTCGCGCACCTGCCCCGTGACAAGAGGAGATCCCGATGAAGACCTGCGAGCGCTTCGAGCGCATCAAGAGCGGCTACGAGCGGGACATCACGTACCTGCGCAACCACTCCCGGCGCAGCGCGGGCACTGCGGCGGCGAAGACGAGCGCGACCACCGCCCTGGCCGTGAAGTCCAGCATGGCCAAAGCCCTGGCCCGGCACTTCGCGGGCTGCCCGATATGCGGATGACCAGGCCATAGCCGCAGTTCAAGCGCCCTACTCCCCTGTGACGCGGTGGCCCGGCCTCATGCCGGGCCACCGCCTCAACCCTGGAGGAACCGCCATCCGCTCCCGCCCCTCCCGTACGTCGGTCCCGACCACAGTCGAGGCGAGCGCCTGGGCCGAGGTCCTGGTACGCCGCCGCCTCCTGCACGCCGCCGTCCTGGCCCCGAACGGGCAGTGGCTCGTGCAGAGCGCACCGAAGGCGCCCGTCCACGTCCTGGACGGGCCCGTCGCCATGGTCGAACTCGCCGCCCAGATCCAGCACCACACCCGCACCACGAGGAACCGCACCCGATGACGCGTCCGAACGAAAACCAGCCTCACACCCCCGAGGAGCCGGTAAGCAACTCCCTTTCGCGGGGAGCAAGATGGAGGTTCGGACACTCCCCCGCTGGGGGAGTGTCCGAACCAGACCCCGCCCCAGGGGTGGCGGGGCCCGTCCAGCGCCAGGGGGCGCCGGACGGGAAGGCTGCGACCGAGGGCGGATCGCAGCCAGGGCCCGCCCGTTCCGGGCGGGCCAAGGGGAAGTCGCGCCCGCGCGACAAGAAGCAGCGCCGCGCCCATAGCGTCCGCCTCAACGAATCCGAGCACGCTCTCATCCAAGCGGGCGCAGACGCCGTCGGTATGAGCACGGCGGGCTTCCTCGCGTACTCCGGTCTGGCCATGTCCCGCGATCAGTCGCGCACCGCCGTGGCCATCGCCACCGAACGCGATGTGCTCACTGAGCTGTTCGCCGCGCGCCGGCAGCTCGGCTGGGCCGGCAGCAATCTCAACCAGGTCGCCAAGGCCCTCAACTCTGGTGGCGAGGTACCTCACCTGGCGGCGGTCATCGCCGACATTCAGCGCGCGGCCAAGTCGGTGCAGGTTGCCGCTGACCGGGTCGCCAACCGGCAAGCAGGCGAGGCGGCTTGATCCCCCAGGTCCACAAACAGGGCAGCGACACTCACGGCCTGCTCAAGTACCTCTACGGCAAGGGCACCCACGAGGAGCACATCGACCCTCACCTGGTCGCTTCCTTCGACGGTATGGCCCCCGACCCCGGCCGTGACCCGGGCGTGACGAAGCGGGACCTGCAACAGCTCCTCGACCAGCCCTTGCAGCTCCTCGACTCCGACCAGCGTCCCGAGAAGCACGTGTGGCATCTGTCCGTACGAAACGCGGCCGAGGACCGCATCCTGTCCGATCAGGAGTGGGGGCAGATCGCGCGCCGCATGGTGGCCGCGACCGGCATCGACCCGGACGACGGAGCGGGTTGCCGCTGGGCGGCTGTCCGCCACGCCGATGACCACATCCACATCATCGCGACCCTCGTACGCGAGGACGGCCGCCGTCCCGACCACCACCGCTCCGGCAAACGCGCCCAGGCCGAGGCCCGACTCCTTGAGGTCGCATACGACTTGCAGCGGGTCAATCCTGGGGACGGCACCGCCGCGAAGAGGCCCACCAGCGCCGAGCGCCACAAGGCCGAACGCCAAGGCCGTGAACAGACCGCTCGCGAGGAGCTGCGCGAGACCGTCCGCCGGGCCGTGGCCGGCGCCACCAGCGATGAGGAGTTCTTCGACCGGCTGGCCGCCGCCGGGCTGCTCGTCCGCAAGCGCCTCGCGCCCTCCGGTGACCTGCTCGGCTACAAGGTCGCGCTGGCTGACGACCACAACAGGGACGGTGAGCCAGTGTTCTATCCCGGCTCCAAACTCGCCCCCGACCTCTCCCTGCCCCGTATCCGCGAACGCTGGTTGGCCGCCCAGCGGGACCCCGCCGCAGGGCCGGACGATCACGCCAGCACGCCGAGCGGTCCGGCACGGGCACGGCGCCGTGCGGCAGCCGCTGCCTGGCAGGCAATCCTGATCATCGACCACGGCGACGACCGTCAGGCCGCAGCCCACATCGCGGCGGCCGGCGAGGTCCTCGACGCCCTCGCCAAAACCTCCGCCATCCACACCCGCAAGCAACTCAGTGAAGCGGCACGGGCTTTCGAGCGCGCCTCACGCTCCCATGTACGAGCCGAGCGCGGGCACGACCGCGCCCTGCGCCAGGCCGCCCGCGACCTCATCTACGGCGGACCGGCCCTGGGTCGCGGTGAGGATGGCGCTACCACCGCCATAGTGATCGACATGGTCGCCTTCCTGGTCATCGCCGCCGCCCACTGGCACGGCAGGAAGAACCACGCCCAGCAGGCTGCTGCCGCCCGCCAGGCCGCCGAACACCTGCGCGCCGCCTACCAGGCCGCCGCCCAGCATCCGATGGCCGTGCTGCGCCACCGTGGCCGCCGCCTCTCCCAGCCGCTCCAGCGCCGCCAGGTGGCCCACCTGCGCCAGGCGGTGCCGGAGCTGGCCGAGCAGGTCCTCGCCGAGCCCGGCTGGCACGCGCTCGCCGCCACCCTCGCCGACGCCGAAGCCGCCGGCCACGAGCCCGCCGCCCTGCTCGCCGAGGCCGTCGCCCGCCGCGAACTCGATACCGCCGAGTCGGTCAGCGACGTCCTGGTCTGGCGGCTGCGGCGCCTGGCCGACCTGCCCGCCGACGCCTCCGCCATGCCCGAGGTCGGCACGACCACGCCGCAGAGCGCCGGGCGGCCGAAGCGGCCCTCCACCGGGCGCAACGCCCGGCCCAAGAAGTCGAGATGATTCCTGAATCCGCAAGTTGCAGCAGGTCAGGGGCTTGGGGCACTCTCCGTGTGGCCGATGAACGACGAAGAGGGGGACGAATGTTTCGACGACGCGCGGACCGCGAGTTCCGTGACGCCCAGCTCGCCGGCCAGGCGATGCTGCAGATGCACGCGAGCTGGCAAGCGCCCGACTTCGCCAGCCCGGCCGCCGAGCCGGCGCCGCCCGCCCACGACGGCGGCATCCAGGAGGTGCCCGACTTCCCGCCGTCGGACCTTCGTGTGCCCTCCCGCCACGAGGTCGAGGGACTGATGATGCGCTGGGAGCAGCCGCTCGTCATCGACGGCGAGGTACGCGAGTGCCCGCAGTGCGGCGCGTACCGGGACTGGATCGTGTTCAGCATGCGCGACGACACGATCTGGCTGCGCTGCCGTGCCGGGCACAACACCGCCGAGCCGCGCCTGGACCCGGCCTGGTACAACCGCAACTCCGGTCCGGTGGACCACTTCCACCCCACGTTGGACGACGGCCTACGCCACCTGGGCCACTGACCCCCGCAACCCCTCCCCGCCGGCAGCGGATCGCGTGTCGGCCCAAGTCCGACCGTCCGCTTCGCGTATCAAAGGGGTTCCGCATGCGTGGCCACACCACGACCGCTCTCATCCTGACCACCCTCGCCTCCCTGGCCCTGACGGGCTGCTCCAACGACAGCTCCGGCTCCTCGGGGACTTCGCCTGCGGCAGCCTCCTCGTCCGGCGGTGGAAGCGACGCCGCCGGGGCAACGCCGCTGCCCTCGGCCGCGTTGGGTAAACGGCTCCTGACAGAGCAGGACCTGGGCGAGGGCTACGTACGCAAGGCGGAGCGCTCACAGCACAATGACGACGTCTCGGTGATCGGCTGCCCCGCGCTGGCCAAGCTCGGCGGGGACGCGGCGACCGGCGGAAGCCTCGACTTCCCGCGCAAGGCGAAGGCCACGTTCACGTACGGCGCCAACGGCACCTCCGAGGTGAGCGAGGAGCTCTACAGCGACACCGCGCCCAAGCTGTCCGATGGTGTCGGCCGCATCTTCGACGCGATGGCCGCCTGCCCGAAGTACCAGGTCGTCTCGGGCAGCACCGCCATCGACATGACCACCCAGGCGACCAGCGCTCCCAAGCTCGGTGAGGAGCGATGGAGTCAACTGCTCACCTACTCCACGGGCGGACAGCGCAGCGTCGTCAAGCAGACAGCGATCCGTACCGGCAGCGTCCTGCTGATCGTCTCCGGCTCGCCCGGACTCGTGGACGCCCATCTGGACAAGGCGTTCGCCAAGGCCGCCTCCTGACCCGCAGTCGTACCAACAGCCCCGCAGGCGCATGCCGCCTGCGGGTGCGCAGCAGCGGGCACGCGGACCGGGCCTGCTCCAGGACAGCGTTGGGCTCCAGCCGGTGGCCGGTGATCGCCTGGCGGAGGGACCAGCCGGCACGAGCGGGCCTGGCCTCGGCCGCAAGGACATCGGCCAAGCGGACGTCCGTGATACTGATCGCACTCTCCAGTTCCGCGATATCCGCCACGCCCACCGGGATCACGGTCTGCGGCAGGGTGCTGCGGAATTCCGGGCTGTTGGCGGTGTAGTACGACCCGAGGGTCACGACCAGCCCGAGCATCGAGCGGTCCGCCGGCAGAGCGCGGAAGCCCTCGTGCCCGTTCCGGATCAATTCCGCAGTGGCGTTGATCTGCTCGAAGCCCTTGGCCAGCTGGCTGTTCAGTTCCCTCTCGTAGTCCGCTCCGACCCGGAGTGCCTCTCGCGGCTGGCGCGACTTGACCTCGACGAGGAGCACCAGGTCTTTGAACACGACAATCCAGTCGACGGACTTCTTGTCTCCGTCCCCGCCCGGTTGGCGGTAGACGATTTCCCGGTGCACCTCGGCGTCGGCCAGAAGCTGGAACTGCCGCCCGACGTATTCCTCCAGAAGGTGGCCGAGGTCGGTGGGGAAGGTATTCCCGTACCTGGCTTGACCGTTGAAGTAGATGTTCGTCAAGGTGGCCTTTCGCAAGGCCAGAAGTGGAACCGGCAGCAGATAGCCCTGCCCCATCCCCTTCACCAGAGGCCACTTGTGCAGCGGGTTGAAGGTGAATCGGCGCAGCAGGGGGTCCTGGGCGACTTCCGAGCGCTGGCTCTCGCGACGGAACTGCTCGGCCGTGGCAGCGAAGTACCGCTCGGCCACGCGGTCGCGCATCTCGTCCGAGGCCGTGACCCGCTCCAGTCCGGGGACGCCGTGGAGGGTCTCCGGGAGGACCCATCCTTGACCAAGGGTCGCCGCCGAGGTCAGCAACGTGGCGATCGAGACGTACTCGATGACGGAGCAGCCAAGTACCTCGGAGTCCCAACCTGGGCGGATCGCCTTCATTTCCTGCTGTGGGGTGGTCTGCGCCAGGACCGCGATGGTGCGCGCCACGGCATCGAATGGGTCCTGCTGCCATTCGAATTGCAGGTATCCGTGCCGGAGCAACAGCCCCTCCAGCCGCTCGCCGACGGTCTGGTGACACGCCGGATCGTCCAGGTTGTGCCCGGCCGTGAGGATCTCCAACAGGTCCGGCATAGTCGCGAGCCGGTGCCGGTGTTCGTTCCCTCGCCACAAGGACATCCACGCCGCGTCGGCCAGCAACCACGGCGGCGGTGCCGGGCTGCCCAGCCAGCGCGCAGGGTCGTCGGCCTGGGCGCCGAGGCGGGCGATCAAGGGCAGCAAGGAACTCGGCGGGTAGCGGCGGATCAGGTTCGCGTACTCGGCATTGGATACCGGCCGCAAACCATCAAAACGGCTCATAGCGCCATGATTCTTGACGGATAGGAGGGAATGCCAATGAATTCCCTCTACGGTGTTCGGCCCGCTTCCAGGTTGACATGGCCCGAGGCAGGACCATCGGCACCGGAGCGGTACGCCGTACGGCAAAAGCCCGGTGGCCGAGCCATCGAGGCTCGGCCACCGGGCGGGGATGAGCCGGGGCACCTACGGGACGGGCGGTGTGGGCTGAAGCATCACATCGCGTACGTACGAAGGGCGTTGGATGGCCACCAGGCGGTCGCGGTGCACCCGTACGTCGGCGAGCCGGTCCTCGGCCGGCAGGTAGACGACGAGATCGCGGTGGCTCTCCCGGATACGGTCGGCCGCGGCCACGACGTGATGCGTCTCGCCGCACCCCGACAGGGAGTAGGCGTCGCCGACTTGCAGAGCGTCGGCGCGGTCATCGAAGACGCCGAGGTCGCGCTCCTGTCGCTGATGCCACCAGCGGGCTCGTTCACGGGCCTGGGGAAGCGTGTAGGTCTGGCGGGTGACCTCGGCCTCCTGCCAGATGCGTCGGCATGCCGCGCACTCGTGGGAGGCGTCAAGGCTGGGGCCGGAGAGCTGCTGGGCGCACCAGGAGGTGCCCACGAGCGCATCACGGCGATGGCCCGTGACGAGGTTGCCCCGCCCGCTCGCGACCCACAGGACGCTGTCGTCGACATGGCACGGTTCGCCTCTGGGCAGCACCAGGTCGCCGGCGGTGTGGCGGAAGCGGTCGAGGGCGGTACGGAGTCCGGTGCAGTTGGCGCACACTCGCCGCGCGGTGGATGCCCGGTCGTCGAGCGACTTGCCACAGTAGCCGAGCAGGTACCCGGGGACCGGCAGGTGCGCAGCGGCACTCTTGCCAGCGCCTGCGGCAGGGCGGAAGTCCGGCTCGCCACCGGAGTGCAGCGGCGTGGTGAGGATGAGCCAGGCACGGGTGCAGCTCTGGCACAGGGAGTGCGCAGTGCTCTCACCAATGGGCTGAAGATCGGGCGAGCGGGTGCCGCACACGGTCAGCGGCTGGGCGCCATGGAGCAGGACGCCATAGTGGGCGGTGCCGTTCGTACGACCGATGGCGAGCCGGATCAGCGACAGGGACAAGAGACCTCCGTGAGGTAGACAGCGAGGGGCATGCGGTCAGACGCGTACTGCGCACAGACCGTCGTGGTCGGTGGCGAGGGCGCAGCCGTCCTCGCAGGGATGGCCCGCGCGGGCCTGGGTGGTGCCGGCCCGTTCGTGGCAGCCAATGCACCAGGCGGGCGCGGGAACAAGGTCGCGGTTTCGGGCAAGGAAGCCGACGGAGTCGCAGCGCTCACAGCGCCGCGCGTCGGAAGCCAGGGGCGGGGTCGTGATGGACACCCCTTCCAAGATCTGAGGCGTGAACACGGCTCGCGGAGGGCCGGGCCCGACCGGGCCCGGCCGTCAGCCGCGGTGGACGATGGTGAGGCGCTGCTCCGCGCTCCGCGGCAGCCGGTGGCGTGCCACCGGGACCGGGGAGGCGAGCGAGGAGGCGAACACAGCGACCAGCTCGTTGGGGACGCTCGGGCTGAAGTTCGCGCACCACAGGTAGGGGGCGCCGAACGTGGGCTCGGCCCATGCCTGCCAGCCCATCAGGTCCTCCCGCAAGTCCGCGTCCGCGATCAGGTCCGGCAGCATCTCGAGCGAGATGTGCGAGGCGAAGCCCGGGTCCGTGGCGGCGGTGCGGGGGCGGTCCACGTCACGGATCCAGCCCTGTGCACTCAGCGCCGTGACCACCGCCTCCGGTTCCTCGAAGCCGGCATCGGGCACCGCACTGGCGTCGAGCGCGACGAGGAAGTCGTGGAGTGCCTCGTGTGGCACGCCGGTGGTGAAGTATGCGTTCCACTGCACCAGGGCGCTGGTGGCATCCGGGCGGGCGGAGATCTGCAGGGCCACCCGCAGGCCGCCGAGTGTGAACGGGCTGTTGGCCAGGAGCCATTCGGCGCCGCGCAGCTCGTCGGGGCTCACATACAGCAGCGTGTCGCGGGCGGTCGGCCACATGCGCCATCCCAGCCCGGTGAGTGTGTCGCCGATCCGCTCGGCGAGGACGTCGTCGTCGCCGGCCAGGTGGCGCGGGGTGACCCAGCGCACGGGGTCCGGCGAGGCGGGGCGGGAGGAATCAGAGGGATGGTGCGGGTGCAGGGGCGCCTCCGTGGGCTCGGGGGTGGTTCACTGCCCGCCGCTGGGGCGGGTGCCGCGCCGTCGGCGCGGCGGGGCTTCGGTCGGCTCGTGCCAGGTCAGCGCGACCGCGACATCGGGCAGCAAGGGGCCGAACTGCTCGGCTTGCTCCGGCTCGGTGAGGAACAGCACAGGTCGGCCCTGGTCGTCGCGGGCGCTGGCAACGGCGCCCGCGCGGTGGGCCATCGGGAAGTCGGGGTTGAGGGCGAGCTGCACGACGGCGGTGCGGTCGCAGGCCGATAGCCGGTCGAGCAGGTCGCCGACGGTCAGCTCCGGCAGCACTTCGAGCGGCTCGGCGTCCTTGGCTTCGGCGAAGAACACCACCGGTCGGCCGGCGTCGTCACGGGTGGGGACCACGCCGCCCAGGCGGCGGGCCGTGCGTGCGAAGGGGTTGATCCACAGGCGGACCACCACGTCGCGGTCGCTGGCGGACAGGCGATCCAGCAGGTCGCCGACGGTCAGCTCCGGGGCCAAGACGTTCTCCTTGCAGTAACGGTCGCCCCACCAGGGGCCGAGGGCAGGGTACGTGCCGTACGTGAGCAGCAGCTCCGAGCCGCGCGGCGGCCGTGGGCTCAAAGCGGCCGGGAGGTGGCCAGCACGCGCTGGACCGTGGCCGCGACGATCTCTGCCGGCGTCTCGGTATCGAAGCGGATCCGGTAGCCGGGGACCGTGGCGGTGCCGGTGACGGCGATCGTCCAGCCGTCGCCGTCGGTGCCGGGACGCCCCAGCGGGAACCATCCGAGGTAGAAGCGTCCGTCCTTGCTGCTGACGTGGACATCGGCCCGGTCGTCCACAACAAGGTGGAAGAACTCGGCCTTGAACAGGTCGGTGACCATCGTCGGCTGGCCAGGACCCAGCTGCCACGAGCGCAGCCGAAGGGCCTCGGTGGTGGTGGAGAATCCAGGGGTGGACGCGTCCACGGTCACGGGCATCACCTCTCTGACCTGGTGTTTCGGGGAAGGCCGTCTACGTTGACATGCCCCTGGCGGCTTTACCAGTCCTTCCGCGATCTTTCCTGTCTGCCCCCGGCGAACTGCCAGGCACCGCCTCCGCGCAGCGCGGGCGCTCGGGCGGGCCGCCCTATGCGCGGGCTGCCGCCCCGTCGGCCCCGAGATCCAGGAGCCTCCGGCGGAGCTGGCCTCGCTGCTCCTCCAGGACCAGCGAGGTGGGCGACAGGACGAAGACGTTGTCCCGGTGGTGGAGGAACCCGAGCCGCTCCCACCCCTTGGCAATCTTGCCTGTTACGCGGTCCCACTCGGCTTCGTTGCGCAGCCGGGTCGCGCCCAGGTCGGAGACTCCGGGCGCGCACGCCACGGCCCGGCATCCGGGCATCAGCCGGAAGATGACTTCCGCTGCGAGGATCACACCCAAGCCCCGCCCCCTCCATTCCTCGCGCAACGCGACGCGGTCCATGACGAGCAGGGCGGAGCCGCTGCACTCCAGCAGTTCTCCGACCTCGTCCGTGTAATAGCCCGTGCCGGGATCGAGGAGGACCTGGGCGATCTCGTAGAGGTCCTCTGACGCCTCCTCCATGGCCGCGTACGCGTTGCGTCCGCGGTCGAGGTGCACACGGAAGAAGGTCATCGAACCGGCCGCGCTCTCGCTCACGGTGCACGCCGGGCAGTCCTCCGCATCGCACGCACCGGGCGCCATCGGGCAATGACTGTCGTCGTGCTCCCGGCTGCGGTGGAGGATCTCCACGCGCCACTCTTCCAGAGTGTCCGCGTCAGGGGTGTCACTCAGCGTGTCCGTGTAGACGATACGCAGGCGCAGGTCGGACGGGTCACCGGGAAGCGGCAAGGGCTCGATCACCGCAGCAGCCTAGCCACGCGAGGGGACAGAGCGTCACGACGCGCGAGATTAATCGAACACATGATGGAATTGCTCTCCATGGAAGCAACCCCATACCCCCGTGATCTCCTGCGAGCGCAGGCCGACTGGTGCCGGACGTACGAGACACTCGCGAACTCGACGGGAACCGTCAGCACGACGACTCTGCGCCGCCGCCTTCTGCACCTGTCCGTCCGGATTCTGCGGCATCCACACTGGGCAGCGCAGGGATGCTCGCCCGCCGCCCGCGTCGAGCTGCGTCGGCAGGCTCGGGCGCTGGAGTCCAGATCAGCGTGAGCGGGTAATCCGGTGAGCGGTCCTGCTGCGCAGCCGTACGCCCGCATCACATTGGTGCTGCCCGACGAACAGAGAATCGAAGTGCGCCTGTATGAGCGATTGCAGACCACCGGACGGTTCCCTTGGCGGTTTCGCATTGGCGTCCCCTCTTGGGTGGCGACCGAGGCGGGGGTGGAGCCCGCCGAGTATTCGGTGTGGGTCACCGACCGGCAGCTACGGCCGATCGAGGGGGTCGATCTGTCGGTCGTACCGACGCATCGGCACCTGGAGGCTCCGCCGCCGGCGAAGCCGTCCGGCTGGGTCGTGCGCCCCGATCCTCAACGCCGCGGCGGCGCGCTCGTGCATGACGCCGCATGTCGCCACGCGACCGGAGGCGGCCGGGAGCTGGGTTCCATGGAGGCTCTGGAAGCTCTGATGCGCCCGGGAACGAAGGCGTGCCACGACTGCGCTGCCGCCGAAATCCTGCTTCCGGCAATGGAATTGGGGCAGGGGTACGGTTAGCCGCCGCGCTGAGCAGCTTCTCTGCGTGAGGGCATCGGGTCCTCTCAACGTCTGTGCTGGGACATGACGAAGCCCCCGGAATCGCGAGGCGAATTCCGGGGGCCGTATTGGGCGCGTGTGTTTGCTAGCTCTCGGTGGAGTCGTCGTTGTCGGCGTCGTCCGTACGGCGCCGGCGGGCGGCCAGGAGTGCGCCTCCGCCGGCGGCCAGGAGGAGTCCTGCGCCGCCGAGCAGCCACGGGGTGGCGTCGGCACCGGTGTGGGCGAGGGAGCCGTCGGGCTCGGGGGCCGTGGTGCTCGATGCAGTCGCCTCGGAGGCCGGGGAGTCGGACGGCTTCCCCGTCGGCTCCGGCGGGCCGTGGTCGCCGCCGTCAGCGGTCGGCTTCTCGGTGGGCTTGTCCGTGGGCTTCTCGGTCGGCTTGTCGGTGGGCTTGTCCGTGGGGTCGGGGCTTGGCGGGGTGGTGTGGGTCTTGGTGTTGGTGACGGTCACGGTGACCGGGTCGCCGGGCTTGGCCGTGAAGTCGCGCTGCCCCTTGTAGAGGTCGTATCCCGTGGGCGCCTTGGTCTCCTTGGCCCAGAAGTCGGTGCCGGTGCGGTTGTTGACCACGAGCTTGGCGGTGGCGGTGCCGTTGTCGCCGGTGGTGAGGGTGAGGAGGGTCTTGTCGCCGGTGCCGATGTTGACGGTGGCGCCGGGCAGGAGCTTGCCGGTCTTGTCGTCCTTGGCCTTGAGCAGGACGGAGGCGGGCTTGAACGGGTCGATGATCGTGAGCGGGGCATCGGCGCCGGGGGTGACGATGACGTCCTGGTCCTCGACGACGTCGTGCATCTGGCTGCCGCTGGAGACTTCCTTGAGCCGGTAGACGCCCGGAGTCAGGTCCGCGAAGGACAGGTGGCCCTGGGCGTCGGTCTTGCCGCTCCCGGCTTCCTTGCCCTTGGCGTCGTAGAGGGTGAAGGACGCGCCGGACAGGACGTCTCCGCCCGGGTCCTTCTTGAGGATGGCGACGCCGCCGTTTTCGGCGGCATTGCGCGGGGTGGGCGTGGTGGAGGCGGACGGGGTCGGATCCGGGGTCTGGGCGGAGGCGATTGGGGCCCAGGCCAGGGATCCGGTCACGGTGGCGGCGACGGTGAGGGCTGCCGTCGGGAGAAGGCGGGCGGATCGGGTGTGCAAGTAGGAACTCTCCAGGTAGAGGGCGGGATTGCCGGGGGCGAGGGGTTGGTCAGCGGGGCCGGCTCGGGCCGGGGAGCGTCGGAGACGCAGGGAGCGGCGAGGAGCTGGGCGTCTGTTGCGCCAGGGCCGTCGCCGCGACGTACAGGTGACGGCGGGTGTGGAACGGGATGTCCTTGACCGCGCGGCTCACCGGCTCGGTGGAGGCCAGGGAGGTGGTGAAGGCGGCGACCAGCGTGGTGGGTGTGCCCTGGGAGAACCGTGCGCGCCAGTAGGGCTCGCTCGGGTATCCGCCCGAGGCCGACCAGGTGGGCGAGTCGGAGTGGATGGTGGTGGTGTAGCGGTGCTGTACGACGCCGAGGTCCGCGGGGTCGCGGAAGAACTGGCTGCCGTCGGTCTTGACGTGATGGCTCCAGCCGCTGGCAAGGAGCAGCGTGTATGCCTCCTGCGCCGGGGTGTCGTCCCCGAACAGCCGGTCCTGGTCGCTGTGGCGGTCTTCGCGGTAGAGGTCGAGCAGTTCGGTGTGGACGTCGTGCAGCAGCTCGACGGGGGTGGTGGCGTCGGAGGAGATCTGCCAGGCCGCGGGGCCGAAGGGTGCGCGGTGGGCGGTGACCTTCCACTTTCCCTTGCCCCGGCTGTCGGGATCGGGGACCAGGGTGGCGAACAGCCGCAGGCAGGGGCTGGTGGCGAGGGCTGCTCCGTCGTCGGCTTGGTGCACGGACCAGTCCTCGGGGAGGGGCCAGACCGTGGCGAGGTCGACGGCTCCGGGACCGGCCAGGTGACGTGGCAGGACCTTCACCTGCTGGTCGGGGTCGAGGTTGGTGAAGGGATCGTTCGGCATGCGCGGGTCCTCAGCGGCGGCGGGCGAGTAGAGCGGGACCGGCCGCGGCCGGTGGGAGTGTGGCGGTGCTCCAGCGGGGGACGCTGCGCGTGCCGAGCGCGGGCGGGCGCCGGCTGTCGGCGGCAGCCTGCCGGACGTCGAGCGGGGTGGGAGCGGGAGGCTTCGGTGGCTCGACGGGGGTGAGCTGGGCGAGTTGGGCGAGCCGGGGGTCGAGGTGGTTCTCGTAGCGGGCGACGGGGGTGGGGTCCACGAAGGCGGCGGCGGTCGCTGCGATGAGGCGCTTGGGGGTGCGCGCGGTGAAGATCGCCTCGGCGCGGGTTCCCCAGCCCTTGGGCCCGGCCCACAGCTCCACGGATTCGCGGTCCGGGTCGGAGCCGACGACGTCGATGGTGGTTCCGGCCAGTCCGTCCGGGGCGAGGATCTCTATCTTGCCGCGGGCCAGCGGCCGTCGCTCCCATCCGGCCTCCAGCAGAGGCTGCACGGCGTCGGTCCAGTAGTACGACGGATCGGCCAGGAAGCTGTCGGTGTCCGTGTTCCACTCGCGGGCGAGGGCGCTGGTGAGTCCGTGGACGATCTCGGGAGGGGTGTTCTGGTTGAAGGTGGCCGTCCAGGTGGCACGGGACACGGCGTCCTGGGCTGCGCTGATCCGCCACACGTCGTAGTCATCGCCTGCCCAGCCGATCCTGATGCGGTGGTCGGGTGAGGTGACAACGGTCTGGAACGGCCCGTCGTCGAGGTAGTGGTGCGGCCAGTGCTTGACGGGGTCGAAGCTCGGATCGGCGTGGCCGGGCAGACCGGCGAGGTAGCGCGGGGAGACGTAGACATCTCCCTTGATCGGGGTGGGGTCGGTCATGGTCGTATCCGTCGGGGTCGGGAGGGAAGTCAGCGGGCAGCCGTCGGGCGCAGGGCGGTGGCAGCCGGTCTCGGCGGGGCGGCAGCCGTGGCCAGGTGCGATGCCGTCGGCGCCGGGCGCGGTGGGGTGAGTTCGGCCAGGACGTGGCGCTTGAGGGTGCCGCGCTGGTCGGCGTTCAGGACGGACACGTCCAGTAGGCCGGGGCTGGTCTCGAAGGGCCGCAGCCGGTGGCGGATGTGGTCGTAGGCGGCAGACTGCTCGTCGGCCAGGCGGTGCAGGGCCTGGTCGAAGAGGCGGCGGTGGGCGGCGTGTTCGGGCTCGTCCTGTTCGCGCTGGGTGATGGTCTGGGCGTACTGGCGGGCGACGCGGGTGTTCTCGGCGGTGCGCTGGTGGACGGCGACGAGGAAGCGGCGGGCGTTGAGGACGGCGAAGGCGGCCTGCCGCGGCATGGTGTCCAGGTCGGTGGTGAGCGGGCCCAGCACCGTGGTGCTGGTGGCCCCGGCGAGCGGGGCGGTCAGCTCCGCGAGTTCGTCCAGCGCGGTGCGCCAGCGGCGCAGCAGCAGTGGGTGGCGCAGTTCGATGTTGCGTTCGTCCTGTTCACGCGCGTCGGCGGCGACGGTGTTGCGGAAGGCGAGGGGGCTCTTGGCGAGCAGGTCGCGGATGGCCGGGGTCATGGTGGCGAAGAGTTAGCCCTCGCCCGCGCCCCATTCAATGGCGTCGAACACGTCGGCCGGGCCGGGCCGTTCGGTGCGCGGCTCGAGCTGGGCCGCGGTGTACTCCTGGGCAAGGAGGTGCTCGAAGCGGTCGGGGAAGGCGCTGCGCAGCCAGAGGCGGGCGGTGGCGGCGGGGTCGGTGTCCACCTGGTGTCCGGCGGAGGCGCGGTGTTCGGTGCGGCGGCGGTCGGCTTCCTCGGCGCGGGCCTGGGCCAGCGCGGTGCGGATCTGCTGGAGCTGGCGCCCGGTGCGTTCGGCGCGCGGGTCTGCGGTCCAGGTCATGCGTTCGGAGGCGACCTGCATCTCGCCTTCGGCCCAGCGCAGCGCGTCGACGAGGTCGTCACGGAAGTGCGGTCCGTGCAGCAGCTTGCGGGAGCTGCGGGGCAGGTGGCCGGTCGCGTCCGCGATGGCGGCCGTGACCAGATTGCGGAAGCTGTCCTGCAGGAGCGGCTGGAGTTTCGCGGCGCCCATGTGAGCAACGTCGTTCAGGCGTAGGGAGCGCCGCTGGGACGAGGTGGTGTGGGAGGGCTGGGGCATGGCAGTGGTTCCTGTTCAGCGGGCCGGACGCGGGGGCGATGCGCGGGTTACGCCGCGGACGCGGACGGCGGGGGCGCGACGGCGAGGGTGAGGTGCCCAAGGGCCTCCGCGGCGTGCTCCTGCGCGGCGTCGGCCGTGGGCCCGGTGGTGATCAGGAATCCGGCGCGGGCGCTGAACATGTCGCCGGCGGGCGGCAGGGTGACCGTGTCGCCGACCGCGCGCTGGAAGGCGACCCTCTCCAGCCACGGGGTGCGGGCGGCGAAGCCGGCGTCGAGGTCGCAGTGGGTCAGGGTGCCGGAGGCGCTCGGGTACAGCAGGCGGATCGCGGCAGCGCTGTGGCGCGTACGGGTGAGATCGGGGGCCCGGCCGCAGGCGGTGTCGGCGGCGGCGCGGGCCAGGTCCACGCCGGTGGCGAGCTTCACGAGGTGGCCGATCATGTCGCCGCCGATACGGGCGTTGACCTCGATCAGGCGGGGGCGGCCGTTGACGAGGCGCATCTCGACGTGGCTCACGCCGGCCGTGATGCCGAGCACCTTGATGGCTGCGGCGGCGACGGGCGCCACCTGGTCGAGCAGCGGATCGGCGGCATCGACGCTGTGGGCGATCTCCTCGAAGTACGGCGGGGCGCCGAGCCTCTTGCGGGTGACGGCTACGGCGGTGGTGTCTCCGCGGTGGGTGACGCACTCGACGGAGACCTCGGGTCCGTCGAGGTACTCCTCCACCAGCACCGAAGTGCTCTCGATGCCGTCGCGGGCGCCCGCGACGGCGAACTCGAAGCCGTGCGGGAGTTCTTCGGCGCGGTCGACACGGATGACGCCGATGCTGCCCGCGCGGGCGGCGGGCTTAAGCACGATGGGGTAGCCGATCGTCTCGGCGGCCAGTGCCGCCTCCAGCAGGGAGCGCGCGGTCATCGACGCGGCCGAGGGCACGCCGTGGCGGGCGAACAAGGTCCGGGCAGTCGCCTTGTTACGGGCGGCTTCCATGACCTCCGGGCTGTTCGTCGGCAGTCCGAGGCGCCGTGCCAGGCGGGCGGTCTGGACGAGATACCACTCGGTCCACGTCGCCACGCCGGTCAGCTCGTGCCGTTCGGCCAGAGCCTGGCCGGCGGCGGCCAGCGCCTGGGCGTCGTCGGGATCGACGATCTCGAAGTCGGCGATGAACTCCAACTCCCAGGTGGGTGCGGCGGGAGTGATCAGGACGACGTCGTACCGGGCGGCGACAGCTTCGAGGCAGTAGCCGCGGTATGCCTCGGCCTCCGGACCGGCGGTGGAAACGACAAGGATGGTGGGCAAGGACTCTCCAAAAAGAAGCAGGCAGGGGGCAGTTCGGGCACGGCGGCAAGGGTTCAAGGGGTGCGTCGGCGGCGCAGCTCGAAGGCGGAGGCCCACTGGGGGTGGTCCTCGATCAACTTCCGCGCATACAGCGCGGTGTAGTTGTTGTTGAGCCCGCGCAGCCACTGCGGGAGCCGCCAGCGCAGGTCCTCGAAGAGTTCCTTGAGCCCGATGCGGGTGGCCCCGGCAGCGAGCCGTTCGGTCGTCAGCTTCTCCAGGGCCCGGTAGACGTAGGGGGTGCGCGGCGTCGAAGGCGAGGAACTGGTCGGTGATCGTGGGCCTCGATCCCGCGCGGGAGGAGGGGCGGGCGACCGGTATGACGGCGTTGGCGGCGGCAGCGGGCACGGGCATCGGTAGATCTCCAGGGGCGAAAAGGGCGTCGGGCAGGGAGGGTCAGGCGAGACGGGTGTGAAGTCCGGGGAGGGTGCGCAGGCGCAGGAAGGCGATGCACAGGCCGAGGGCCTGTACGGCGGCGCAGATGGTGATCATGTGGCCGAGCAGGGCGGGCGGTACGGTGGCGACCAGGACGCCCGCCAGGGGGAAGGGCAGCAGGAGCAGCAGGATCGTCAGGGAGAGGGTGGCGCCGAACACCTGCTGCGGGATGAGGTGGGAGCGCAGGGTGCGCAGGACCACCGTCATGCCGCCCTCGCCGGCCATGAGCACCGCGATCAGCACGAGGTAGGCGGTGTAGGTGTGGGTGAGGGAGACGGCCAGGCACGCGCAGGCCGCGACGGTGGCCGAGAGCGCGCCGACGGGCCACAGGCCGAAGCGGTCGATCGCACGGCGGCACACCGCGACGGTCATCAGGGAGGCGACGGCGGCCACCGACCAGATCAGGCCCACGTCCGCGCTGGAGTGGCCGAACTGCTGGACCACGATCACGGGGGCCGCGGCCTGGAGCAGACCGACCGCGAGGTTGGACAGGGTCAGTCCGCAGACCAGCCAGCCCAGCGCGGGCAGCGAACGCAAGGTCGCCCATCCGGTGCGCAGCCCCGCAAGGACGGGCTGCGGCAACTCGGTCTGTCCGGTGGTGTGCTGCCGGGGGGCCAGCGCGCACGCCAGGAGCGAGAAGACGGCGATCGTGACGAGCATCCCGGCGGTCCCGGCCCGCTCCAGCAGCAGGCCGGCAGCGGCGGGTCCGGCCAGGGTGCCGACCTGGTCGATGCCCAGGAGCACCGACTGCACACGGTGCGCGCGTGCGCCGGCCTGACGGCTGGCGACGCCGCCCGCCGTCTCGGCAGCGATGTACGAGAACTCCGTGAGCACGCCGGTCGAGGCGGCGAGCAGCATGACCGTGACCGTGGTGGGCAAACCGCTGTCCAGCTGCGGCAGGGCGCCGGCGGCGGCCACGACCACGGTGGCCCGCAGCGCCGAGGCCAGTCGCAGGACGCGGGTGGTGCCGTGGCGGTCGACCATCGCTCCGGCGACGGCGAAGGCGCCCAGACGCGGCACCCACTCCAGCGCGAACGCCACGCCGGTCAGGGCCGCGGAGTTGGTGGTGGCGAGCACCAGCAGCGGGATGCCGTACGTCGTCATCGCGAAGGCGCCGGCGTCCATGCTGCGCGGCAGATAGATGCCCCGCAGCAGGGTGGGGACCGGCCGGCGGGCATGCCAGGGTCCGACACTGGATCTCACGCAGCGGGCTCCATCTCGTCCGCCGTGCGGGAGGTGCGAAGGGCCGTGTGGTGCCGGAGGCACACGTTCGATTGGAGCCAGGCGGTCAAGGCGGCCTGCGGGGCGCCGAGGGCCGAGATGGCCTCCGGGCTCAGGACCGCTCCTTGAGGGAGGAGCAGCCCGCGAGAGTTGCCGAGCCGGGCGACTGCGCGGTCCAGGGCGGGAGCCTGGCCGAGCAGGGTGAGGGTGTGCTGGACCCGGGTGACGAAGTCGCTGGCCACGGCGGGGAACTGATGGGCGCGAGCCCAGCGCGCGGCCGTCTCGTAGACATCGGCGAGGCCCTCGCCGCTGTCGGTGAGCCGGTAGCGGACTCGCTCCTGCTCATCGCCGTACACGAGGCCGAAGTCGCGGGCCCGGTCGATGGCGTGGCCGAGCTGGTTGGCCGTCATGTTCCCGAAGGCGGCCTGCAGGCTGCCGCGGCGGCGGTTGATGGGGCCGTTGTCGGCGATCTCGCTGACGAGGCGGATCAGTCCCGGCAGGGACAGCGCGCGGATGGCCTGGCGCTGGTCGAGGTCGTCGGTGGAGCGTCTGGTCATCGACGGTGGCCCCCCGCCTGGGGAAGGGCGATGGGGCGCACCGGTATCTGGTGCGAGAACAGGTCGCCGGGCTTCCAGACCGTGTGCGGCGTGGCCCGCGCCGGGGTGGACGGCGCCTGGATGGTTAGGGCAGGGGTGGTCGTGGCTGGAGCTGGGGTGGTGGGTGCCGGTATGCGGGGCTGGGTGGTCAGCCACGGCCCGGACTTCGCCTGCTTCTGCGGCGGGGCCGGGCCCCACAGGGGGTGAGTGTCGGCGTCCGGGCGTCCGGCGGCCCAGGCTGCGAGGGCCCGGTAGACGGGGGCGAGTGCGAGCCCGTTGGCGGCCAGTTCGTAGGCGCGGCCGTCCTTGCGGACCAGGCCGTCCTCGACCAGTCGGTCCACCTGGGGATAGATGTTGCTGAGCCGGTAGCCCGGCATCGCCGCCGCGGAGAGAGCCTTGGCGCTGGTGGCGCCGCGAGCCTTGAGCACCCACAGGATCGGGGTGGCGTGACGGGGGCCGATCAGTGCGAGGGTGTCTTCGATGTTCTGCGCGGGCGCGACCGTGGTGAGCGGCTCCAGCTTCCCGGTGTCCTTATTCTTCACCAGGGGCTTTTCCAGGTGGGTGTCGCCCCAGGCGGCGATCACGGTCAGGACGGGTATCAGGTCGGCGCCGCGGCCGGTCAGGCCGTAGGTCACGTGGCCCTGGGCGACCTCGGTGCGCTCGACCAGTCCGGCGTCGGTGAGTTTGCGCAGCTTGGGGTGGAGTGTGCCGTCATTGAGCCAGGACAAGCGTGGCTTGATCTCCGCGTAGCGCAGGGGCTGAGCGGACAGCGTCATAAGGATCCACACGCTCCACAGCGGGGTGATCATCTCCAGCGACTCGGTGACGCGTTGGACGTCGACCTGGGTGGAGCGGGGCAGACCGGTGGTGGCCAAGGGGGTAACTCCTAGAGCGGGGCGGACGGATCAGCGGGTGGGGGTGGCGGCGGGCTCCGTCGGCCTCGGGGGCACGGCGGTGGTGAGATCCGCTGCCTTCGAAGCCGCGGGCGGCGCGGAGGTTCGGTGGAGGCTGCCGAGGACAGCACTGACGGTCTTGGCGTGTGCGTCCCGGGTGGCGACGGATTCGGCGATCCGGCGGGCGCAGTCGAGCAGGTGACCGGCCTCGAACTTGCCGATCTCCCGTTCGGGGTGGGCCAGTTCACGCAGCCGCTGGAGCTGGAAGGTGATGTTGCGCTCGGCGAGCTGCAGATCGGTGTGGCTGCTCGTCAGGGCGGCGAGCATGGTGCCGGTCGGGCTGGCCTCGGCGTGGGCTTCGAGGGCGGCCATCGGCTGGCCGTACAGGTTCTCGATGCGTTCGGCGATGGTCTCGGACGTGGTCTGGGGCAATCGGGGGCTTTCACGGTCGGCGGGCCCGCGCCGCCCCGGCACGGGCGGGTTCCGGGGCGGGCGGGAGAGCGGTGGTGAGCCTGGGCTGGGTGAGCTGCACCGGCCGCTGGGGGCGGGTTCCGGGCGTCGGCATGGTGTTCAGCAGCCCGGTCAGTGCGGTGGCGTATCCGTCGCGGGCGGACAGGGCAACCTCCAGCCACTGCGCGTCGAACCGCAGGTCATCGGCGGACAGTTCGCCCATGTCGCGGCCGTCGGCGGTGGCATCGTGGATGCGGTCGCGGACCCGGGCGACCTGCTCCTCTGCCACCGCCAGCCAGGAGCGCAGCTCCAGGGCGCGGGTCAGGGCGGCGGACGCCTCGGGGCCCGCGGCCTGCGCGTACAGCTCGGTCAGCGAGGCGCCGAAGGCACGGACCAGCACCTCGTCCTGGCTGGTGGGCTTGCGTGCGACGCTCACCGCACCGCTCCTCGCACCGGAAGGGACGGTGCGGGCGAGGCGCTCGATACCGGTGCGGTCTGAAGGGCCGGGCTGCGGCGGGGGGCTGCTTCGGCTCCGCGCCAGGCTCCCGGGCCCCTGCGGCCCGGGGAGTTCGGGTCGGTGTAGTGGCGCACGACCATCGCCCGCCCGTCGCGCACCGCCACGGCAGCGTTGACGTGGTGGGCCAGCTCCATGACCGGGTCGTCCAGCACGTCGCCGGGGACGCTGTCGAGGGCCTCGACGAGGGCGTCCTCGGCCTTCTCCAGTACCGCCTGGGCCTCGGCGAGCATGCCGTACCACTTCACGACGACGGTGGCGTCGTTGTTGGCGTGCGGGGCGGCAGCCACCGCCTGGCGCAGGTCGTCCAGCGGCATCTGGAAGCGGGCCTCGATCTGCTGGGTGATGACACCCATCACGTCGTCGGCGTCGTCGGACACGACACGGCTCCTTTCCTTGGAATGCGTAGGCGGGTCAGGGGGTGCACTTCTCTGTTCAGCGGCGAAGTGCGTTGCTGGCGTGTGGAATTCGCCGAGCTTGCGGCTAGTCGAGGCACATGTAGACGTCGCGGTAGACGTACGAGCCAGAAACCCAGCCCTTTACGCCCGTGCTCTTGTCGGTGATGTAGTGCCAGTTCCCGCTGGTCTTGTGGACCACAAAGCGGTTGCTTCGGTAGAGCACACCGACGGCAGTGGACTTCGCGCTCACCTTGGAGCGGATCGTGACCGCGCTCGTGTGCACGGCCCACGGTCCGGGCCGGTCACACGCACGGCTGGCCGGCGCGGAGGCCGGCACTTGGGCGGATGCCGCGTTCGCGGACGTGGCACCAACGAGCGGCAGGGCGAGCGCACCGACAACGGCGACAGAGACGGCTATGCAGGGTGAGCGCATGAGGAATTGACCTCCAGAGGAGAAAGAGGGGAACGCAGAAGCACCCCCGGCCTGACGCCGGGCGGGTCGTGTTCAAGAGTCCGGAGAATCCCCGGTTTCGCTAACCGGGAATGTGCTGCTACGTTTCGCGCTTCACCGGGCGCCGACATCTCGCGGGCGCACCTCGTTGGAGATCCCGGGGTAGCTCGAGTTCGCATCTGCAGTCAGCGAGTTGGGCCGCTTCGCGGTGCGGGGGCGGCGGGAATGGCGGACGCTGGGGCGTGCCGGGTCACCGGCGGACCGGTCGGCGGGGGAGCGTCTTCGCCCGACCAGTGGGCGTGCCACCAGGCGGTGGCCTGCTCGTAGGTCGCAAAGCCGCCTTCGCGCAGGGTGTGCGTCCAGTGCTCCGTGTCGATCTCCTCCAGCAGGACCCGGAAGCGCAGCTGCGCCGTCTCGTCGATGGCGGCCAGGAGCACCGTGATCTGCATGCGGTCCGGGTCGTCCGAGGTGTAGCTGGTGACGAGGGAGAAGTGGTCGCCGTCGGAGGTGAGGCGGTCCTCCAGTGCCTTGGTGGTTTCGTCGGCCGGGGCGGTACCCATGCCGGGGCTCAGGCCGATGGCCTCCTTCGGGCTGCCGCGGGCGATGAGCCAGCTCTGCGCCATGGCCGGCAGTGGGAGTTGGTCGTGCTGGAAGCGGAAGGTGCGGGCCTGAACGTCGCGCTACAGGTGGAGGGCCACCAGCTGCGGCTCGCCGGGGATGCCCCAGGTCACCGCACCGTTGTGCAGGACGTAGTAGCTGTGCCGCTGGTCGTCGGAGTGGTGCTCGGCGAGCACGGTGAGTTCGGTGGATTCGATTTCGATGTGCTGCCAGAACTGCTCGGCGACACAGTCGCTGACGGCGTCGTAGCAGTCGAGGCGGAAGTCCGGGGATGGGGGCATAGGGGCTTTCGGGGCGGGGCACGCGGAATACGGAGTTCAGCGGCGGGCGGGGGCGGGCGCAGGCCAAGTCCCGGGCCGGGGCACGGGAGCAGCGCCGGGCGCCGGGGAGGAGCGCGGGGCGGTCAGTGCCTTGCGGCCGGTGTCGGTGAGCGTGACGGGCTGGCCCGCCGTGACCGGGTGGGAGGTGTCGCGCACCACCAGGTGGTCCTCTTCGAGGCGTTGCAGCTGGCTGTAGGGGATGCGTGTGCCGGAGGCGGTGACGACGTACAGCCGCTGCGTCAGCAGGTTCTGATGGAGCTTGGCGCCCTGAGTGATGGCGAGCAGCGCCGCAATGTCGGGCGCCGGGAGGTTCGGCACGTTACGCGGAGCGTTGTCCCGGGCGGCGGCTTCGACGGGCTTGAGCGCGGCAACCGCCTCGGCTTGCCGCCGGTTCCGGGTGCTGGCCGCGTCCTCCAGCAGGTCGACGGTCCGCTCGATGCGTTCGAACAGCGCGCTATCGACCGGGTACTGGCCGGAGGAGAGGCTGTTGAGCTGGGACCGGTAGAAGCTCACGTTGGTCACGGCCTGGACGAGGGCTCGGTGGGCGTCGACCAGGTGGGTGTGCGGTTCGTCGAGCAAGTTGCGGTCGCGGTGCTGCCACAGCCGGTCGATGCTGTGGCCCACGGCCGCCTCGATGCGGTGATCCAGCTGGGTCAGAGCCTTCTTCACCGGGGCGTTGCGGGGCATAGGGGGATTCCTTGGGGTGTCACGAGGGCCGGTGCGCGGGGCCGCTCGCGCCGAGGGGCAGGCGCACGTCGAGGTACGCTCCGTGCCGCGTCTCGCGGACGGGGCCGAGGCGGCGAAGGAGACGGAGCATCGGCTGGTTCGACGCCTCGGTGTAGGTGCTCAGCGTGTGGGCGCCTCTGGCCTGGGCGTACTGGGCGGCGTGCCGGGCCAGCGCGCTGCCGATGCCGCGGCGTTGGTGGGCATCGGCGACCTGGAGGCCGAGGTCGAAGACGCCCGCTTCCCGGCTGACGGGACCGGTGCAGACGAGTGCGAGCGGCTTGTCGTCGGTGCCGAACCCCATCCAGCACTCGGTGTGCGCCAGCATCTGGCTCAGGGTGCGGTGCGGCGGGCGTGTACGGCCCCAGCGGCGCAGCAACTGCGCGGGGGAACAGCGCTGGTGGAAGGCGTCGACGAGCGGGACGTCCTCGGCCCGCACGCGGCGCAGGGCAGTGAGGGAGGGGTGCCTCAACAGGAGCAGTCGGGCAGCGCGGCCGTAAGGGAGCTGCGCAGGTACCCCTTGAGCTGGTACGACGTGCTGATGCGGATGTTGCGGGGCCGTGCGCCGTACGGTGCCAGCAGACGGCCCAGGCGCTGCGGGGTGAGTTCGGCGTACGACCAGCGGTCTTCCGCCATGCCGGGCAGCTGACGCAGGCGGTCAGTGAGATCGGCCGAGGACATGGCGGCCGGATCGCCGTCGGCGGCGAAGACATCGAGGCACGCGTGGACGACCGTGTGCTCGGCGTACGGGCAGGACCGGCAGTCTGCCTCGTCCTCGCCGCTGTCCGCTTCGCCGTCACCGCCGTCACCGCCGTCATCGGGGCAGCAGCACGGGAGGCTCAGCCGGTGGGCCAGCTCGGCGCCAGCCAGTACGCGCAGGATGAGGACGTCGGTGAGCTGTTCCAGCTGCTCACTGGTGTCGGCGAGGCAGCCGGTCGGCTCACCAACGGCCACGGCGAGGAGCTGTGCATCCAGCTGCTGAACTCGCCGGTAGGTGTCCACGATGGCCCGGTGGTGCGGGTTCTCCTGTGGAATTTCGAGTCCGGTGAGGGCGGCCGTGAGGTCGTCGAGGCCGGAGGGGAAGTGCGTCGTCAAAGGGTGCGGTCCTTCGGGTTCGGGGAAAGAGCGGGGCGGGGAAGGCCAGGCAGCGCGTACGGCGGCGGGCCGGGCATGGGGATCTCGCGGTGCGCCTCCAGCTGCGGAGAGCGGGAGCGGGCGGCATGGGCCAGCGCGCTCGCGGGGCGGCGCGTGATGCCCAGGCGTTTGCGGGCGACGTTGTACACCTCGTGGCGGTCGCGCGGGCGCACGGCCACCACGTGGA
The DNA here is from genome assembly GCF_040680155.1 of Streptomyces sp. NPDC052114. Classification (NCBI taxonomy): domain Bacteria; kingdom Bacillati; phylum Actinomycetota; class Actinomycetes; order Kitasatosporales; family Streptomycetaceae; genus Streptomyces; species Streptomyces sp. NPDC052114. The sequence goes on from NZ_JBFAWC010000009.1 coordinate 293,535, forward strand.
TCTCGGCGCGGTGTGCCGATCCCGGCGGGGCCGGGCGCTGGGCGTAGACGACACGCCAGGCTTTGCGGTGATCGACGTAGAGCTTGCGGTAGTCGGCGAGTTCGCCGATCAGCTTGGGGCCGAACTGCTTGGCGTTGACGACGTCCTGGAGCTGGGCGAGGGCCAGGTCGCGGATGTCGCTGGGGGCCGCCAGGAGGTCGGTCAGGGCACGCGGGTCGAAGGAGAGGCCGAAGGCGGGCCGGTGCTCGGACCCGCTCATACGCCCTGGTCAGGCTCGCCGGGCTCCGGCCGGTCCGCGGAGGCCGAGCGTATGGAGCGGAGGGAGGAGGCCGGGCCGGGCAGCAGGCGGTGCGCGTCGCGGTCGGGGTCGGTCTGGCAGGCCGAGAGCGGGCCGCCGGGGGCGCGCACCTGGGCCATGCAGTGGGTCAGGAAGTCGCGGTGCCACACGAACATCCCGGACGGCCCGGCTTCAGGGTCTTTGTGCTGCTGATAGGCCATCCACAGGGCGTGGAGCCAGGCGACGACGTCGTCGTGCTCCTGCCACTGCTTGCACCACGGGGCCGCGGTGGTGACCTCGGCGCCGTAGGTGTCGACGAGGAAGCCGTCGACCCAGTCCGTCAGCGCGTCCAGCTCGTCCTCGTACTCCTCGCCCTCCAGTTCCAGGATCGGGCGCGGCTCGGGCGGCGCCTGGATCGGCGCTCCGGGCATCCCAGGAAGGCTGGGCAGGCCGAACGCCGCGAAGGGCGAGGGGTCCGGGGGCGCGGAAAGGCTGTCGAGCTGCCGGGCCTGCTCGGCCTGCTGCTCCATCAGCTTGCGGACGCTGGCCTCGACGCTCTCCAGATTCGCGTCCGGCAGCCGGACGGGTTCCATTTCCCCGTCGTCGGGGAGGTCTATGGATTCGGGCACGAAATGGGTCTCCTTGAAGCCGCGGCCGGTGGGCGTGAATGACGGCTCCACGATCCAGAGAATCCCCGGTTTCGCTAACCGGGGATCCGGTGCTATAACGCATCGCGCGGCACGGGGGAAAGGCAGAACAGAAGCCCGCTATCACCCCGTGCCGGGCAGCGGGAGATGCTAGGCAGACAGGATGAAGTCGTCCTGGGACAAGGTCTGTTGCACGGTCTCGGTCAGCCGGTCGGCGGCCACCTCGGCGTACTCACGGGTCTTCTCCACGCCGATGAACGAGCGGCCTTCCAGCAGGGCCGCAACCCCGGTGGACCCCGATCCGGCGGTGAAGTCCAGGACGGTGCCCTGCTCGGGGCAGATCTTCACCAGCTCCCGCATCACCTCCACCGGCTTCTGCGTGATGTGCTGGCGGTTCTTGCCCGAGGGCTGCGAGGCCGAGTAGAGGCCGGGCAGGTAGACCGGATTCCGGGAGCCGTCGATGGCGCCCTTCGATCCCCAGATGATGAACTCGCAGTTCTGCGTGAAGCGGCCCTTCTGCGGCCTGGCCTGGGGCTTATGCCAGGCGAGCACACCACGCCACAGCCAGCCGGCGGCCTGCAGGGCGTCCGTCGTGGTCGGCATCTGGCGCCAGTCGGTGAACAGCAGCGCGGTGCCGCCGGGCTTCGTCAGCCGGTGCGCCTCGGTCATGATCTGGGTGAGCCAGAACCCGTATGACCTTTGGTCCATGTTCTCGCCGGTGAAGTCCGGCAGGACGTGCTTGGCGTCGGCGGAGGTGTACTTCTGCTTCGCGCTGCGGCTGGTGCGCTCCTTCGCTGTCCGGCCGCCGGAGTTGTACGGCGGGTCGGTGATGACGGAGTCGACGCATCCGTCCGGCAGTGTCGCAAGCACGCTCAGCGCGTCGCCCTGGTGCAGGGAAAAAGGCAAAGGGGATACCCCAATTCGGTTCGGGTGAAAGCGGGTTGAATCACTCCGGCTCGCGCACAGAACCCGGCGGAACAGCCGCAGACATGTCGATGCCCACGGCCCGCAATGCGGGGTGCGAGGAGGAGGAGCCAAAACTGTAGGGCACGATCCCCGGTGGAGCGGTGTCGCCGCCGAAATCCCCGGAATCAAGCCTTGATCACGTTTGATTTCGGGGACCGGGGATCTGGGCTTACTGTTTTGGAGCTGCCCGGCGGACACCGCCGTTGGCCAACTCCCCCTCTCCTGCCCTCACCGAGGTATCCCCTTGCCCGAACCCACCTGACCCCAGCCGACGCACGCACAGCGAGGTGCAACTCGCCGCGTGCGTCGGGCCCCCGATTTACCCACCACCGGCTGCCGCGACCTCCCACCCACACGCCCGCGGCGCCGGGACTTCACCTTCAAGGACGCCCTTGTGACAACTCCCTACCTACCCCTGCCTGAAACCCCGCCGCCGGGAGGCGTGCCGGATTGAAGGCGATAGCCGCCGGCATCGGCGTCGTCTTCCTCTCCCCTCTGCTCCTCGCGGGCACAGCCATGATGGTGGCCGCCGCCTCCAGCGAAGCCGCCGAAACCACCAGTGGGTTCAGCGGATGCCTGCATGACGTCGACACGGACGCCGTCACCAAACAGGTGACCAAGATCCTCGACGGAGCGTCCGGCAAGGACGTGAAGGTGGAGGGTCTGTCCCTTCCCGCCGAGCAGGTCCCCAACGCGCAGACCATCGTGGCCACCGGCCTCTCGCTCGACGTACCAAAACGCGGGCAGATCGTCGCGCTCGCCACCGCGATGCAGGAGTCACGGCTGCGCAACCTCGGCTCCGGGGACCGCGACTCGCTGGGTCTGTTCCAGCAGCGGCCCAGCATGGGCTGGGGCACCGCCGAGCAGATCCGTGACCCGGTCTACGCGAGCGAGCGGTTCTACAAGGCGCTGCTGAAGGTCAAGGGCTGGCAGCAGATGACCGTCACCCAGGCCGCCCAGGCCGTGCAGGCATCAGGTTTCCCGGACGCGTACGCGCAGTGGGAGCCGCTGGCCACCGCGCTGCAGAAGGCCATCGCCTCCACGTTCCCCGGCGGGGAGAAGGACAAGCCCGCCAAGGACGCCGAGTCCCCGGCCTCCGGCTGCGGTCCGGCCGAGGACGGCTCCTCATACGGGCGCATCCCCGAAGGGAGCGTGCCCAAGGGCTACACGATCCCGAAGGATGCCGACCCCAAGGCCCGCAAGGCCATCGACTGGGCGATGCACCAGCTCGGCACGATGTACCAGTGGGGCGGCAGCTGCACCGCGGCGCACGGCCCCGACCCGATGGGCCGCTGCGACTGCAGCTCACTGATGCAGCAGGCGTACGCGAAGGCCGACGTCAAGCTGACCCGCACCACGTACACGCAGGTCAACGAGGGCAAGTCCATCTCGCCCGACAAACTGCAGCCCGGTGACCTGATCTTCAGCCGCGGCACGGCCCAGCGTCCCGAACACGTCGGGATGTTCATGGGGGCGGGCCTCGTCATCGAGGCCCCAAAGACAGGCAAACCGGTACGTATCACCCCTCTGAAGGACTGGGCGATTCTCGCCGTCCGCCGCGTCATCTGACGCCGCTCTCCGCCCGATTCCCCGCACCGCGCGGTCCGGGCCGGCCTCTCTCGGCGCCGTTCGCGCCACCCCCCTTCCCCTCTTCCCCCTTTCGCCGGGCCGCAGTCGGCCTGCGCACGCAAGGAGCCCTGCCACACCCATGCCCATACCTCTCGCAGACCGTGTCATCCAGCTCGCCTACGACCCGGGCGTCTCCCCCAAGGGCGGCGGCCTCCCGGGCCTGGCTGTCCTGAAGAACGTCGTCAACAGCATCAACCTCTTCGGCATCGTCGCCGTCGTCGGGGCCCTGGCCGTCTCGCTCGGCGTGTGGGCCTGGGGCCACCACACCGGCGGCCACCAGGCCGAGGCCAACGGAAAGAAGGGCGCGATCGTCGCCGCCGGCGCCGCCCTCGGCCTCGGCGCGGCCAACGGCATCGTGGCGTTCTTCTCGGCCCTGGGGTCGCAGGTCCACTGATGAAACGTTCCCCCTCGTTCTCCCTGTCCTCCTATGGCGTCGGCTGGTCGGCCAACCGCCGCATCGCCATCGTCGCGATCACCCTCACCGTCCTGCTGGCCCTGGCTGCCGTTGTCGCGTTCTTCACCGGACGCGACAACGGCGGCAACTCCGAGTCCGGTTCTCCGTCCGCAGCGAACAGCGCCTCGCCCTCCGAGGAGGCGCCGAAGCCGGGCACGGGGACCGGGTCCGTGCCCAAGCCGCCCAAGGTCGCTGAGCCCGTCGCGTTCGCCAAGGCCGCAGCCCAGATGCTCTGGTCCTACGACACCCGCGACACCAGCCGCGACCAGCAACTGGCCGGCATGCGCGCGTGGATGACCAAGGAATCCGAGTACGCCGACTGGACGTCGGTCACCGCCCAGGTACCGGATCCGACGCTGTGGTCGCGCATGGCCGACAACGACCAGCACGCCACCGCGAAGGTCACCGAAGGCCACTTCCCCTCCGCGTTCAAGGCGGCCCTGGCCGACGACCCCTCCGCGATCACCAAGGCGTACATCTACGTCGTCACCGTCAACGGCAAGCAGGAAATCGCCTGGAAGAAGGGCGGCGGCGGAGCCGAGGACCGCGCCGTGACCCTGGCCGTCCAGTGCCGCCCCAGCCACGACTGCACCCTGGCCGCCATCGCCCCGAACGTCACGCAGTGACCCGCGCCTGACACCAGAAAGGAGGCCAACTCCCCGTGGGTTTCTGCAATCTCCCCCTCGCCGACAAGGTGTGCGGCATCGCCGGCGCCGCCAAGGGCGCCGTCGACTTCGCCAGCGATCCGGGCAAGGTCATCGGCGACTGGATGGCCAAGTCCTCCGGCGAACTCGCCGCCGCAGCAGCCGACCTGGCCGCCAAGGCCGTCAACGCCACCACCAAGGTCGACCTCAACGCGGACTGGTTCCGCGACAACTACGAAATGCTGCTGCCGATCGGCCTGGTCATCCTCGTAGCCACCTTCTGCGCCCAACTGATGCGGGCCGCGATGAAACGCGACGGCCAGGCCCTCACTCAAGCCTTCACCGGCACAGCCAGCGGCGTGATCTTCGCGTTCAGCGCCATCGCCCTGACCACCGTCGCCATCGAAGTCGTCGACGCCCTGTCCGACGGCTTGTTCAAGGCATCCAACCTGTCGATCGAATCGGCCGTGCGCCGCATCGTCAAGGTGAACCAGATCCCGGCACTCGCCGGCCTGGGCTGGCTCGTCGCGGTCTTCGCCGCCATCGGAGCCGCCATCGGAGCATTCCTCTACTGGTGCGTGATGATGGTCCGCAAGGTCGGCATCCTCGTCATGGTCACCCTGGCCGTGTTCGCCGGAGCCGGAGGCGGCTGGGAAGTCGCCCGCCGCTGGCGCCGCGGCTGGATCGAAGCCACCGCGACCTTGGTCGTCTCCAAGTTGCTGATGACCGTGATCTTCGTGCTCGGCATCGCCGCCATGGGCAAGACCGAGGCCGAAGACGGACTCGGCGCGCTCGCCGACGTCATGTCCGGCATCGTCATCATGGTCCTGGTGCTGCTCTGCCCGTACGCGACCTTCAAGTTCGTGCACTGGGCCGCGGAAGGCACATCCGGCGAGGACATCCATCGCGCCGGTGGTGCCGGCGCCCAGCTCGCCAAGCAGCACGCCGAGCGCGCAGGCCGCAAGGCCGCCGCCATGGCGGCCACCGCCGGAACCGGTGGCGCGGCAGCCGGAGCGGGCGCAGCCCCGCAGGGACCTGACTCGGTGCCCGGCGGCGGCTTCCCCGGCGACATTGCCGCCAACCCCACCGGCGGCAGCGGCCAGGAATCCGGCAACTCCGGCGGCTCCGGCGGTGGCCAGGGCATGAAGGACGGTCTGGAGAAAGCCGTCCAGCCTCCGCCCACGCGCCCCAGCGATGACACCAGCGGCCAGTTCGGCGGCGGTCCCGGCCAGGGCGGACCCGGCTCAGGCTCGGGCTCCCCGTCCGGTGGCGGGTTCCTGTCCAACCCGGCGGGCTCGTCCACGCCTCCGCCGCAGGGCGCGCCCCAGGCTCCGAACTCCACGTCCTCGTCCGGCGCCAACGGAGCCGGAGCACCTCCTCCGCCGCCTCCGCCCACCGGCATCTGACCCCGTCCCTCACCCCGGAGCGGCACACACCACGCCCTCGTGTGTGCCGCTCCGGCCCCGCCCGCGCACCACCGGAACGGCCTTGTCTGAACTTGTCATCACTCCCCTCACGGTCAAATTCCCCCACAGGTCGAAGCGCGGCATCCTGCTCGGCCTCACCCTCCCCCAACTGATCTTGGTCTCCTCGGCGTTGGCGCTGCTGCTCGTCACGGTCGTCAGCACCGGGCTGCTCGGCGCGATCGTGCTCGCGCCGCTGTGGGCCGCGGTCGCGGCGCTGGTCGCCATCCGCCGCAACGGCCGGTCCCTGATCGACTGGGCGCCGATCGTCGTCCGATTCGCCCGGCGCCGCCGCAGCGGGCAGATCCTGTGGCTGGCCCGCCCGGTCACCCGGCCCCGCCACGACGGCACCCTGCACCTGCCCGGCACCGCCGCCTCCCTGCGCGTGGTCACCCCCTCGGACTCGGCCAACGGCGCCGCCGCGGTCCACGACCCTCACCAGCAGACGCTGACCGCGGTCGCCCGCGTCTCCTCCCGCGCCTTCGCCCTGCTCGACCCCGCCACGCAGAACCACAACGTGTCGGGCTGGGGACGGGCACTGGCGGGCATCGCGCGGACCGGGCATGTCGCCTCCGTCCAGGTCCTGGAGCGCACGGTTCCCGACAGCGGCGACACCCTCGCCCGCCACTGGGCCCAGCAGGGACGCCCCGAGACCCCGGTCGCCGGGCAGGTGTACTCCGATCTCGTCGCCTCCGCCGGCCCGACCGCCGCCCCGCACGAGGCATACCTGGCGATCAGCCTCGATCTGAAGGCTGCCAAGCGCCTGATCAGCCAGGCGGGCGGCGGCTTCCCCGGCGCGTTCACGGTGATGGAGCAGACCACCAGCGCCATCGCCCAGGCCGCCCGCAGCGCGGGGCTGATGGTGACCGGCTGGCTGACCGCGCGGGAGATCGCCGCCGTGATCCGCACCGCGTACGACCCCAAGGCGCTCTCCGGCCTGCAGCAGTGGTCCGAGAGCGGCCGGGCCGAAGCCGATCCGGCGGCTGCCGGGCCCGTCGTCCAGGTCGAGGAGTACGACCGGGTGGCCACCGACTCCGCACGGCACGCGACCTACTGGGTCGAGGACTGGCCCAGGACGGAGACCGGCGCCGGATTCCTGCACGGGCTGATGTTCACCGCCGGCGTGCGGCGCAGCCTGTCCCTTATATACGTGCCCCAGGCGTTGGAGTCCGCGATGCGCGACGTCCAGCGCAAGAAGGCCGCGATCATCTCCGATGCCGCCGAGCGCTCCCGGCGCGGCCAGGTCGACTCCGAGGCCGACAGCGTCGAGTACGCCGACGTCAAGACCCGCGAGCGGCAGCTGATCGCCGGGCACGCGGACGTCGCCCTGACCGGGCTGCTCACCGTCTCCGCCGAGACCGACGCCCTGCTCGATGCCGCGTGCGCGCAGATCGAGACCGCCGCCGTCACCGCCCAGGTCGATCTGCGGCGCCTCTTCTACCAGCAGCCCGACGCCTTCACTCTCGGTGCTCTCCCGCTCGCCCGGACCGCGCTGTGACGCCCCGCCCGCGCCCGGGGTACCTGTTCGACGAACTCCGCAGTCTGCTCGCCCCGGTGCAGGACCTCCAGCGGCGCCACCAGCAGCAGCTGGACGCCCACCGCACCGACGACGGAGAGGTGATCGAGGACGAGTACGCCGCGTACGACGACGCCCGCCTTGAGGCAGCCATTGAGGCCAGCGACGCCCTGGACGGCCTCGTGGCACAGCTCGAACTACTGGTCGCCGACCCGCCATGCCGCGCCTTCACCCTCGCCCTGCGCGGCCCCGGCGCTGACGAGGGCCACATGCCCTGGCTCTTCGTCGTCAACGGCACCGACCTGGACGACGCCTACCAGAAGCTGAGCCAACTACCCTCCTTCCAGCAGTGGTTGGAGAACGTCCGCCACCCAGGCGCCTCCAGTGACGACGAGAAGGACCTCGTCGCCGGCCAGAGCCACCCGGGGCTGCGCGTACCCGGGACCTACATCGACCTGCGGCAGGAACAGGCCCGCGTGCTGGCCGGACGCGCGCCTGCGCGCAGCCCCCGCACACCACCCGCACCACCGCCGCCAGCGCCAGGACGCGCCCGCTGATCTCCCCTCGCCCCCTGCCGCCCGGCACGAAGGACTCCTCCTTGACCGTCCCCTCTCCCGCCACCGACGCCCACCCGTATCTGCGGGCCGCCAGCGCCGGCATCCGACACCACACCCGCGCCCTGGCCCCCCGCGGCCAGGTCGCTCCCGTACCGGCGGACCGCGCCCACCTCGACGCACTCCACTCCCATCTGATCGCCCTGCACCACCTGCTCGACCAGCTCGCCACCGCGACCCGTCCCCCTCATCCGGCCGCCGGGCGCCACCTGACCACCGCGGGCAACCACTTGTGGCAGGCCGCAGCCGCCGCTCACGACGCCTTCCACCTCGTACCGGCCGTCCATGCACCGTCTGCGGATGACGCCCAGTGCCATCCCGAGCGGCTCCCCGAAGGCCCACCGGTACTGACCATCTGCCAGCGCCACCTTGCCGCTGGCTACCTCGTACGCCGCACCACCACCCCCACCGACCTCAACCGCCCCCTGCACGGCCACACCACCACCTGCGCCCAGTGACTCCCCTTCCTCGAAAGGCCCTTGCATTGCGCATGATCAAGCGCTCCGCCTCCACCGCCGCCATACTCACCGCCCTCGTCGGCACCGCCGCGGTCGCCACCGCCACCCCGGCGTCCGCCGCCAGCTACCACTGCACGACCAGCACCAAGTCCGTCGACGCCGCCGCCTACGACGGCTTTTGGGCCGACAACTGGGACTTCACCGTCAAGGTGTGCGCCAAGCAGTCCGGCGACTACCTCTACAGCTACGCATCCACCTCCTGGGACGGCCCGGTGTACGGGCAGGTCGATGACTCCTCGATCTTCGACAGTGCGTACTTCAAGGTGCAGGCCAAGAAGTCCGCCCCCGGCACCGACCCGGTCCTCAAGTCGGCCAACTACCACGGCATCGAAGCGAAGTTGGAGAACAGTGACGGCAACGCCAACTACAACAACCACTACACGACGCCGGTGCTGAAGACGAAGGTCGGCTCAGCCCGCGTGCTCACCGACGGAGAGCTGTACCTCGACTGGAACAACGACGGCAACGGCTACGGACGCCACCAGTTCACCGCATCACCGGTCGCGTGATCGCCCGCCGCCCCGACCGCCGTCACCTGAAAGCCACTCCGTCATGAGCCACCGGCCCGCCCGGCGCGCCCGCCGCGCCTCGGCCTCTCCCCTGTTCACCCCGCACGGCACCGACCGCGCCAGCCGCAAGGCTGCCCGCCGCCAGCTCGCCGAGGCCGCCGCCAAGGCCCGCGCCGAAGCCGCCCAACACCCAGCCGGCACCGAACCCGCCGAGCAGGAGATGCCACTCCCTCTCTTCCCGCCCGGCGGTCGCCCCGGCCCTTCCTCCGCCCGCGGCGGCAAGCTGAAACTGCCCGCGCACCGCATGACCACCGCCACCGTCGCGGGCGCCTACCCCTTCCTCGCCGAAGGCGGACTCGGCGCCGAGGGCATCTACATCGGCCGCGACATGCACGCCGAAGCGTCGTTCTGCTTCGATCCGTTCGCCCTGTACGGCAAGGTCGAGGGCTTCACGAACCCCAACGTCCTGCTCGCGGGGGTGATCGGCCAGGGCAAGAGCGCCCTGGCCAAGTCCTTCGCCCTGCGGTCGGTGGCATTCGGCTACCGCGTCTACGTACCGTGCGACCCCAAAGGGGAGTGGACCCCGGTAGCCGCAGCCCTCGGCGGCACCTCCATCGCCCTCGGCCCCGGCCTGCCGGGCAAGTTGAACCCCCTGGACGCCGCCCCGCGCCCGCCGTCCGTCTCCGAGACGGACTGGGCCAACGAGATCCGCAAACGCCGCCTGCTGCTCCTCGGCTCCCTGGCCCGCACCGTCCTCGGGCGGGACCTGCTGCCGATGGAGCACACCGGACTCGACGTCGCCCTGGACGCCGTGGTCACCCGCGCCACGGCCACCGGACGCACCCCGTTGCTCGGCGACATCGCCACCATGCTCAACAGCCCGGACGACCTCGACGCTGCGGGCGGACTGATGTCCGGCCGCCTCGGCGATGCCTCCCGCGACCTGGCCCACGCCATGCGACGCCTGGTGCACGGCGACCTGGCCGGCATGTTCGACGCCCCCTCCACCGTCACGTTCGACCCCAACAGCCCGATGCTCACCATCGACCTGTCACGGCTGGGCGGATCCGGCGACGACACCGCCCTCGTCCTCGCGATGACGTGCGCGTCGGCCTGGATGGAATCCGCCCTGTCCGACCCGAACGGCGGCCGACGCTGGATCGTCTACGACGAAGCCTGGCGCCTCATGCGCCACCCCGGCCTCCTCCAGCGCATGCAGTCCCAGTGGAAACTGTCCCGCGGCCTGGGCATCGCCAACCTCATGGTCATCCACCGGCTGTCCGACCTGCTCACCGCAGGCGACGCCGGATCCCGCGGACGCGCCCTCGCCGAGGGCCTGCTCGCCGACTGCTCCACGCGCATCATCTACCGCCAGGAGACCGACCAACTCCATGCCGCCGCCGCCCTCTTGGGCCTCACTTCGGTGGAGAGCGACGCCATCTCCCACCTCAACCGCGGACGCGGCCTGTGGAAGGTCGCCGGACGATCTTTCATCGTCCAACATCTCCTCCATCCGCACGAATTGTCACTATTTGATACAGATGCGCGAATGCATTGAAAAGCTGACAAGTCATACAAAGCAGCCGATTCGATCGGCTCAGGCACTCACACAGGACAGGGATGTACGACACCTCCACCTACCCCTATGACATTCGCAGCATCAACCCCGACTGCCTCCGGGCATTGGCTCGGAGCCTCGAAAGAGTCGCGGACCAGCTCCCGTCGTCCGTCGCCGCAGGGCAAGGTGAGGCCATCAGCAGCGCGCTCGGTGCCGCTCTCGTGCGTGTCACCTGGGAACTGGGCCGCATCGCCGATGACCTGGGCAGCAGTTTCAACGGCAAGGGGAGTAGCCACGACCTGCATGCGACGGCCGTTCGCCAGTGTGCAGCGCCCCTGGGGCTCGCCCAGCACCACCTGGCCAAGGCCATGGACCTCGTCGCCTCCGACCACCGCTTCTTCGCGGCCCCCACGGACGCGCAGACCGAAGCCCCGAAAGGTCTACTGCTGGCCTTGCAGCAGGACATCGACCACGCCCGCGACGCGATCTACGCAGCCGCGGACCAGTTCAGGATCAATGCTTCGCTGCTAGGGAGCCGCACCATCACCGGTACGCCCACGCCGATCTGACGGCACTACACACAGACCCCGGAGGCTCATGAATTTCGATGCCCAGCGCGAACTGATACCTCGCGACGACACCCTCCGCATGATCGGCGCACTCAACGACCTGAAGGTCAAACTCCGTGACTCCGCCGAGAAGTGCCAGCTCCTGGACGACACCGGCCGTGTGCCGGCCCTGCCGTCCTACATCGAACTACTCCAACATGCCGCCGATGCACAGGCCCTCTCGCACGACGTCATCCGGATGACTGGCGAATTCGCCCGGAGCACTCACAGCACGAACCGCGTCGGCAGCTCCGTCCTCGCCCACCTCGCGACGGCAGCCACCATGTCGAGCCATGCGGCGCCGCACTTCGCCGAGACCGCGGAGAGCGCCCTGTCCCTGCCCCGGTCCTCCGGCCCGACCGACCGGCAGTACCGCGAGAACCGCATGGTCATCGGCCACGCCACGGCGCGCGCCTACCTGCGGCGAACGTCGGAATCGCTCCGCGACGCGGCCAAGGAACTCGACGCCCACCTCGACTTCCACCAGTTCTTCCCGGCACCGGCCCGCCAGCAGACCCCCGCGACCCCAACGCCCCGGCCGAGTGCACGCCACCGCTAGCGCACACCGAAGCACCCGTCTCCCTCATCCCTCTGGATCCCACGCCCTGATGGAAACCCCTCTCAACACTCCGCCCGCCTCCGCCGTCGGCTCCCAGATGGTGAGCGAGGCTCTCGGCGCCTCGCCGCAGCAGCTCGGCCAGCTCCACCTCGTCGACACCACCGAGGACGTCACCGCCTGGCTCGTGATCACGGCCGCCCGTCACCTGGATCATGTGCACGGACAACTCGTTGACGCTGCCCAGAACGCGGCCTCCACCCTGTCGCGCGTCGCCGCCGGGAAGTCACCGATCAACTCACTCGGGGTCCTGCAGAACAGCGCCACACAGATCAACATCCTGGCCGCACGCCGCGCCGACGCCATCGAGCACCTCAAGACGGTCCTCCACGCCTACCGGCAGGTGACAACGCCAGGCGACGCCACCGCGCACCCGGTGCACCGTGCAGGGAAAGCCCCGATTCCGCCGGCCGCCACCAGCGCACCTCCCCTCCGCGCATCGCGCCGCCAGTGATCTGCCCCTCACCTTCAAGGAGCCCATGCCCGCCCCCCGCGCCGACCTCGCCGCCTTCGCCGAGATGCTCGCCGCCCGACTGCCCGGCGAATGGCACAGCACTTACCGCCAACACGACGCGTACAGCGACCAGTACCCCCTCGACGAGGAGGTCTGGGACAACAGCCACGTCCACTGGGCCGTCGGCGTATTCGTCCTCGGGCACGACGCCCAGCTGGCCGGACCCGACGGTCAGCGGCTCAGTGTCATCGACCGTCCGCTGCATCGCGACCAGTTCCTCGTGGTCCCCCTCGCCCCGGACGAGGGCCTCAAGCCCCACCACTTCTCCGGCGTCGACGAACCCAACGGCATCAAGGTCAGCAACGACCCACTCCGCGCCGCCGTCGAGGTCTCCCGCCGCGTCCTGCCCCGCTACCAACAGGCCCTGGCCGCCGTCCACCACAACGCGCAAGTCCAGCCCGAGCCCCCGCTGCGGCCCGCGCCGCCCGAGGTCGACCAGGTCCTCACGCTGACCCGGTACGCCGACGGCGTCTTCGGCGCGCCCCACGCGACGGTTCCCGACGAGGCCCGCACCACGCTCTACGTCCACGGCTTCCAGTACCACCCGCACCAAGGCGCCTTCCTCCTGCCCGCCGCGTACGGCGCGGCCGGCCAGGCCCTGCGCATCCAGGCCGTGGCACAGCAGCTCGCCGCCCACGGCATCGGCGTCAACCTCCGCCACAGCCCGCCGACGCCCGTCACCCGGCCCGGTCTGAACACCCACGCCCCGCTGTCGGGACCGCCGCCCGTCGCGCTCCGCCGTTAGACCGGCCGGACCTCCCGGCCCCCCTGCTTTCAGGAGATCCCACCTGTCCATGCCCTCCGCCATACCCGCGGTCCCCGCCGACGCGGGCATCGCCACCCCCACCGATCCAGGTGGTCGCTACGCGTACGGCCGTCTGCTTCTCGCGCTCACCGACCAACTCAACGGCGCGACGTCCTACGAGCACGCCGCTGCGCTGATCGAGCAGGTCCTGGAGCCGACCGACGGACTGCTGGAGCGGCTCGCCGAGTTCTTCGAAGCCGCCGCCGAGAAGGCCAAGGAGTCCGACCACGAGGACGGGTTCGACCTCCACTACGAGCTGGAGGATGCCGCGTCCACCGTGCGTGGGCTCGGTGAGGACCTGCACGTCGCCGTCGACCGCATGCGCGCCCTGAGCCCCCGCTCTCCCGTACGCCAGACCACCAGGGCGGCCATCGCGGGCCCGAGTGTCGGGCTGCCCACCGCGGCGCCCCTGGCGCCTGGTCGGACCCGGTGAAGGCGCCCGAGCTACCCGTCGGTCTGGATCAGGCGGCGCACCTGCACTCTCTGGCCGAGCGCATCCACAACGCCGCCGACGACCTTCCGGCCCCGGAGTCCACTCACTCGCTCGCCAGCATCAGCGAGGAGGTCGAAGACCAAGTACGCGTCCTCGCGGGCATCTTTGCCTCGCTCGCGACCGAGGCCGCCGTCCATGGCCGGGCAGCGAAGCGGCATCCCGGTGCGGCAGACTCCCTGGCCCACCACAAGGTCGCCCTGATGACGCGTGCGGCCGATCCTCTCGGCTGGGCCCTGGCCAAGCTGGGCGAAGCCGTCGCCCAGATCGGCCGCCTCCATGAGATCAGCGCCACCCCCCGGACTCCGGAACGAGCCAGGGCCATCAGCAACGCCCGCGCGACCCTCGGCGACCGGCTCACCAGCGCCCACCGGCACCTGACCGACGCGGCCGGCACCCTGCACCGGGACGCCGACCGGCTCATCGTGACGGCACCCAGCACACGCCGGGCGCCAACTCCGCCGCCCACTCACGGCAACCGGCCACCTGCCTCGCTGCCCATGCCCACTCCCGTGTCACCGGCCGCCTCTCGAACCCTCCGCTGACCTGCGCAGACGCGGCGACGCACCCCCTGGTTCGCGCCCGCGTCAATGCGCGAGGGAGGGCGGAACATAGCGGGCAATCCCCGGTTAGCCAAACCGGGGATTGCCCGGACCCTAGAGGCGGATCACCCACCACCCACCTTTTTCAGGAGCACCTCATCCGCCGCCCCCGCCACCGATTCCCCCTCGTCATCGCCACTGCCTGCATGGCCCTGGCCGCGACCGCCTGCAGCAACGGCGACGACAGCCCCGAGGCCAAGGACCCCGCGCCGACCGCGAGCGCCGAAAAGCAGCGGGAGTTGCCGCCCGCGCTGACCAAACAGCAGGCCCTCGCCGCGATCGACCGGTATGCGACGGTCAACAACAAGGCCAACGCCGACCGAGACCGCGACCTGCTCGACACCATCGAGGACGGCCCGCTGTATGCCATGTCGGTCTCCGATTACAAGGAGACCGAGGGCCTGACCAAGTCCGAGCGCAAGCCGTACAAGCCGTGGGCGTACGACACGCAGAACACCCAGCTGTACATCCCGCGGATCGCCCCCGGCCAGCCGCGCTGGTTCGCCGCCGCGCTCTCCGGCACCAAGGACAAGGCCCCCAACCGTCTCGCCGTCTTCGCCGAACAGAGCCAGCACAAGCGGTGGGAGATGGTCTCCGTCGCCGATCTGTACGGCACGGACCTGCCCAAGGTCGCCTTGGATGCCGACGGATTCGCCACGGCCGTCGCGGCCAACGGCAACAAGGACCTGGCCGCGGGAGCCGACCTGCTCCGCAGCGGCATCCTGGACAACTTCGCCACCGGCGGCCAGAACTCCGGGAAGAAGGTCTTCGCCGAGAGCAAGGCGAGCAGCCAGCAGATCAAGGTCCACGACGAGACCGTCAAGCAGTACGGCAGCCAGGGCACCAGCACCTTCGCCGACGCCACCAACCGCTATACCGACGCCTACGCGCTCAAGACCACCGACGGTGGCGCGCTGGTGTTCTTCTCCCACACCCACACCCAGACCGACGCGGTCGCCCGCTCCGGGCTGCAGCTCAACCCCGGCAAGGACGACCGGGCCTGGCTGCACGACATCCCACGCACGAGCGTCCGCTACGAGTTCATCTGCAACGACGCCGCCACCGTCCCCGCGAAGGCCGCCCCCGCCACGCTCCTGGCCTACACCTGCGCCCGCACCGACGCGTCCGGCCCGCCGGTGAACTCCGCGTCCCTGCCCCGCGTGTAGCGCAGCCCTCCACCCCACCGCCCTACGTGGTTCCTTGCCCACCGGATCCTGCATCGCCCGCCCCACCGAGACCGGCTACACCGGCATATACGTCCACTTCGACGGTGCCCCCAGCGGTCGCCTTCCGCTGCTCCTCGCCGCTTACCAGCATCGCTTCGCCAGCGACGTCGAGGCCATGAGCGTTCACCTCATCGACCGGGTGACCATCGCCTGGGACGAGCTGGGCACCGACCTCCTCGATGGCGCCCCCAAGCCGCTGGTCAAGGCCCCGACCGGCGGGGAGAGATGGCCCAGCCGCGAGCTGGACGACATCATCACCTCCGACGGCTCCCCGCCCCAGCGCGAGGTCGTCACTGAGGCCAACTCCGGACATCTGTCTTGGGGTTACGTCCTGCACCCCGCCGGGATCGAAGTCATCAGCCTGTACGCGGCAGACCGTGGGCCGATCGTCGACTGGAACACCGATCCTCGGACACGGTTCAGCGACCACCCGTACCTGTGGCTCCCCGGTCATCCGGTACCCGCTACCCGACCGCCGGGCACCCGGCCAGCCCCGGCCGCACCGGCACCTACCTCCACGGCCACCCGGTCCGCCACCCACCGCTGACCTCTCGCCCCCTTCGTCTCTGGGGAACGCCCTGTCCCCGCACTCCCGCCCCGACATCACGGTCGTCATCGCCACCCGGCTCCGGCCCGAACGCCTGGGCTACCTCGCCGAACTACACGCCAGCCTGACGCGGCAGACCGTGCCGTGGGAGGCCGTCCTCGTCCTCGACGGGGCCGACCCCGCGCTCCTGCCCGAACCGCTGGCCGCCGATGCCCGCATCCGCGTAGTCGGGGTGTCCCGCCCGGTCGGCGCTGCTGCCGCCCGCAACCTGGGCCTGCGCACCGTCCGTACCCCTCTGGTGTGCTACATGGACGACGACGATCTCGTGCCGGAGGACAGTCTCGCCATCCGGCACCACAGGATCACCGAGACCGGTCTGGGCTGGGTGGCGGGCTGGAGCGCCGACCTTCACTCGGACGGCTCCACCACGATCTGGCGCTGCCCGACGCCGCCCGGCGTGCACCAGCCCGGTGACGTGACCGGGTACTGGGCCAGTCCCGAGGCCCAGATCCCGCTCGGCCAGACCATGCTGCTGGCCCAGACCGATCTTGTCCTCGCCGCGGGCGGACACGGCGGACTCCCCGCCGGGGAAGACTTTTTGATGGTCAACGGCGTGACCAACCTCGCCGCAGGCGAACTGCTTCCGCACGTCGTCTATTTCTACCGGCAGCATCCCGCCCAGATGACAGCCGGCGGCGCCAACGGTTACCGCGATCTTCGGGGCCCTTCGCGCGAGTTCGCCTTCCGGCACGGTCGCGCCCTGCGCTCCGCGCTACAGCACTCACCCGCTCACGGGCAGGAGCTGGTGTCCTGATGACCTCCGGCGTCACCCAGGCGACCTTGGACTACCTCGCCCGGCGTCTCAACGACGTCGCCGGCCAGCTTCCCACCACCCACACGGAGGTGGACCCGGCGACGCTCACCGACGACATCGCCCTGCTCGCCCACCACCTCACCTACGCCGGCGAACGCGCGCAGGAACGCTTCGCCGCCCCTGAGACGGTCCACCTCCCCGAGCGCCACACCCTGATGCGGCTCGCCGAGGCGATGACCACCGTCACCAGCGCCATGGGCCACCTCACCGAGGCCCTCGACTGCGTGTCCACCGGCTTCTACCGGGAGGCCATCCCGGGTGTGGAGACCTCGCACCTGCGAGGCGATCCCAAGACGCTGCGGATCATCGCGGCCGAGAAGTGCAGCACAGCCCGCACCCAGCTGATCGCCACTGCCGCACGGCTCCACACCGAGACCGGCGGCAGAGCCGAGCCGCCCCGGCTGGCCGCGGCCCCGGTGGCGCCTGCACCCGTTCCATCCCCGTCCTCCGCGGTCGCCCTATCGCGGACTACGCGCTGACCACCAGGACCACATGTCGCCCACACCCCCCACCCAGATCATCCTCAGCACCAGTCGCGCCAACGGACTCGTCGCCATCCCCTACGGTGAGGAACACCGCCGAGCCTCCCGCGCTCTGGAAGAGGCCGGATTCCAGCGGATCCCCGGCGGCGCTTTCGCCGCCCCGCTGACCGACTGGCCGGCCACCCGCCAGATGGCCAGCGTCCTGGTGCACCGCGCCCACGCGCACGGCGCGACCATCACCACCAGCCCCCGCCCGTACCTCGCGGACTTCGGCGAGGACCTCGCCGCCCGGCTGCCCGGCACCTGGAGCGCGAAGCTGGAGCTCTACTACCACCCCGTGGTGCAAGAGGACCTCATCGGCCCGCTGTGGGACAGCGGAGACCTCCTCCAGGCCCTGCTCCACGACCCCGTTCCCAGCGCGGTGGTCCTCAAGAACACGGTGGGCACCGAGCTGCTGCTGATCGAGCGCCCCGGGCATGGCAGCGGATACCTCCTGGGTGCCTTCGCGACCGAGGAGTACGACGACAACTGGGAGGAGCCGAACGCGCCGCGCAGCATGGTGCTGCCCGCCGACCCTGGCCTCGCCGCCCACGCCGTCACCACCTCGTTCCTGCCCGAGTACAGCCGCTGTCTGCACAACCGCCGCCTGGACACGGTTCTGACCGCGCTGGAGCGCATCCGGTCGGAGCACGAGACGCTGCAGGCCATCAAGGCGTCCAGGCGCTACAGCGACGGGGTGCCGCTCGCCGACTCCCGGATGATCGCCGAGATGGAGCGCACGTTCGGCGACTACGCCTGGCTCTCCTTCCGTGACGTTCTCCAGCACGCCCCTGTCCTGCTCAGCCGGTGCCGCCCCGCCCGCAGCCCCTGGCCCCAGGACGCCGTCGCGCTGGAGCGTCTGCGCTCGGCGCTCGCCGACAGCCAGGAGACGCGCAACGAGGGCACGGCCCTGAGCGGCGTCCTGTTCTCGGTCGAGGGGTGGAAGCAGGCCCGCAGCCGCTTCGGGCTCGCCGCCCTGCCCGCGATCGAGACCTGGCTCACCGACAGCACGGTGTTCGAACGCCAGGCCCGTGCCGCCGTCCCCGGCGGACCGATGGCGCTGTCGGCACCGAGCCCGCACCTGCTCACCGCCCGCCCGGCGCCTCCCGCCGTGCCCCGGTCATCCGCAGCGCACCGCTGACCCCAGCAGAAAGGATCCGCCCCCTGTCCGACCACTTCCACTTCGCCGTCCACCCCGAGCACGGCTTCGTCGCCGCCCCCACGGCCGCGGTCACCCCGCACCTGGCCGAATGGTTCTTCACCCGCAAGCAGTTCGAGCCCGTGCCCGACCTGCCGGGCGTGTACCGCCTCACCCAGCCGGACCAGGACGGCCAGCGCCGCACTCGCCAGGCTGTACGTGATCTGAGAACCCACGGCTTCGCCGTGCAAGCCGACTACTCCCTCGATCCCGCACTCACCCCCGAACCCGCCCGCCCGTATGTGCGCAACGGGCTACTCGAACGACGCCAGCGCATCGCCCAGGCCGCCGCGGCCACCTCGCCGCAACGCGCCCCCACGCTGTCCACCGCCCCGACGCGGCCCTCGACGCAACCGGCCGCAGTCCCCGTCGCCGGACGCGCGCACGGCGCAGGGCCTGGACGGAGACGGTGAGCATGAACACCGAGCCCATCCGCATCGCCCGCAAACGCGGCGGCGAGGTCGAAGTCGAGGGCCCCGTAGACGAGTTCGCCGCGAAGATCCTCGACCGCGCGGGGTTCATCTTCCGCCCGACGCTGCGCGGAGTGTGGATCCGGCTGCACTTCGACACCGGCCAGGAGCACGAGAACCAGAAGGCCACCTACGCCGCCCAGATGCTCAGCGCAGCGGGCTACCAGGTCGACCTCGACCCGAACCTGCTCCCCGCTGCCAGCCACCGTGCGCCGGTGAACTGGTGGCCGCCGCGCACCGGAGCAGCAATGGCGACACAGCCCGCACCCAACTCCTCCCAGCGCCCCCGACGCTGACTCCTCACGACTCAAGGCACCATGACCCCATCCGCCAAGATCACGCTGTACCTCAGCGCCCGCGACAAGATCATCGCTCTGCCGAGCGGGACCGGCCGCAGGTGGGCCGAGACCGCCCTCGACCTGTCCGGCTTCGCCCAGAATCACGATCGCATCCACACCCTGGCGCTGGACGACCAGGCCGCGGCCCGCCAAGCCCTTACACATCTCCACCAAGCCGCCCGCGACTGCCAGGTCGCCGTCACCACCCACCCCCGCCCCTTTCTCGGCGACATCGCCGAGGCGATCGTGGCGGCGCTGCCCGGCCACTGGATGGCAGACATCGAGGCCCTGCGAGAGCAGCAGGACCAGCACTACCTGCGGGACTTCTTGTGGGAGACCGGCGCTCTCCACGGCCTCCTGGAGACGAACCGGCTGGGTTTCGCGGCGATCCTCCGAGACGGTGGCGGCACCGAGCTGCTGCTGGCCGAACGGCCCTCGGACGGGGCGTACCTGGTCGGCGCGCTGGCCCCGAGCCCTGATTACGTCCGCGTGACGGCCCCGGCTCCACGCACTGTCACCGCGTCCGACGCCCGGCTCGCCGCCCGGTTCATCCAGACGCGCCTGCTGCCCGACTACGGGCGGGCCGTCTACATCTCGCGCCTGGACGAGGTGGAGGAGGACCTGCGCTGGGCTCAGGAGCGCGAGCCCGGGACGTACGACACCGTGGACCTGGATGCAGCGCTGTACCGGTTCCGCGCCCACGCCATCGCATTCATCGCCACCCTGCGCGACACCACGACGCTCTCGACCGATCAGGCCGTCTTCCTCGATCGCATGGAGGACGGCCTGAGTCTCGACGACCTGGACGATCCGGATCCCGAGGCCCTCGCCAATGCGGAGGTGCTGTGGCTCAACGGCGGTGAGGAGCTGATCGAGATGGCCCACGCCGCCACACCGCCTGCATCCATCCCCCCCCGGCAAAGCGCAAGGCACTGCCCACCGCCGCACTCCCCCGCCGGCCGTAGCCGCCACCGGCCCGCGCCGCTGAACCCCACACGCAGCCACCGCGCCGCACCCCCTGTCCCGGAGCACCTCATCACCGACACCCCCACCGAAGACCTCGGCACCGCCCTCGGCGAACTGCACACCTTCCAGACCCAGTTCGCACTGATCCACGGGCGCTACGAGCGCGCCTGGGCCCGAGCAGCCGATGCCGCAGATGCCTCGCACGCCGCCGCAGTCATTGCGCACGGCAAGCGCCAGGAAGGCGTCGAAGCGTTCGAGCGCCACGTACTGCCGCACGCGGACGCGCTGCTGGTCGCCGCGCGCAGCGCCGTGGACGCCATGCCGCCGGCCCGGCACCATGCCGCCTGGCGCGAGCTGATCGCCGACATGGCCCACGCCGCCGACCAGATCCACCGCATCCGGTCCGCGCCCGCCGGTCAAGACGAGCCCGATGCCTCCCGAGTGCGTCACCTCCAGCTGTGGCCCTACGTGCTGGCCTGGGCCGAGCGGTCCTTCATCGTCGGCGACCTCGCCGGACAGCACCGCCCCGTCGCCCCGCCCCTGAGCGGTGAAGAACTTCGGCTCTGGCAGGAACGGGCGCAAGCAGCGTGGCAGCGCGGCGACTTGGACACGACTGATGTCTGGTACAGCGCCCGCAACGAGCTGATCACCCTGGCGTATCTCGTCGAACAGGGCGAGCAGACGGTGGTGGTGCTGGCGGGCGAAGTCGGCAGCGAGCAGATGCGGGTGCTGGGCCACTACGACACCGTGCACCAGGCGGTCGAAGCGTCCCCGCCCGCGGTTCCCGCAGGGGTCCTGCACCCGGACGTCGCCCCCTTCGCGCCCCAGGCTCCCGCAGCGGAGGCCCCGGTCGCGAAGCTGGTCCGTCAGGTCGACGAGGCGCGACACACCGGGGACGTCTATATGGCCCTGCTCGACGCCGTGGACGACTCCAGCTTCTCCCGCGGCCCGCTGCCCCGCCTGGCCGAACTCCTTTACCGGTCCGCGAAGTTCACCGACGCGCTGGAGACGAAGCAAGACCAGCGCTCTGCCGCCCGCCTGTCCGTCCTTGCCAGGCAACTCGGCGCGCTGACGCAGGAGATCGAGTCCGTCGCCGAGAGCCTCGGTGCCGGTGTCCTGCCACCGCACCGCACTCCACGCCCCGTGTTCCACACCACCCCCACGCCCCCGGCACCGCCCGTCGGACCGGCCGCGCCCCACGCCCTGGGCACGGCCCGCCGCCGCTAGCACCCCCGCATCGGGGTGCATCACCCCAGAAAGCCCGCGTTGACCTCCACCACCGGCTCCGGCCCGCTGCTCGCGCAACGCCACGTCGCCCGCCTGCTGTTCGGCACCTTGGTCGGCCGCCTGCCCAACGGCATGGCGCCCGTCGCGATCCTCCTGCTCGTCGCCGACCAGGGCGGTTCGCTGAAGACCGGCGGGCTGCTGTGTGCGCTGTACGGACTGGCCTCCGCCGTCGGGCAGCCGGTCCTGGGCCGAATGGTCGACCGGTGCGGACAAACGCTGGTCACCGCCGCGGCGGTCCTGCTCACCACGGTCTGCCTGCTGGCCCTGGCCGTGGTTGAGGTCGCCGCACGGCCAGGCCCGGCCGCCGCGCTCGTCGCGCTCGCCGGGCTGAGCACCCCGCCACTGGAAGCAGGACTGCGGGCCCTGTGGCCCGTGGTCCTGCCCGACGAGGCGCAGCGCCGGGCCGCGCTCGCGCTCGACACCGGCGCCCAGGGGCTGATCTACGTCACTGGGCCCCCGCTGGTCGCCGTGCTGTCCACGACGACCGGGCCGTGCACCGCGATGGTGGTGAGCGCCGCGCTCGGACTGCTCGGCGCCGCCATCGTGCTGAGCGCCGCACCCTCCCGCCACTGGCGCCCGGCCCCCGCACCCCAGCGCGCTGGCACCCTCGGGCCCCTCTCCCACGCGGGGCTGCGCTGGTTGTTCGTGGCGGTGAGCGGCGTCGGTTTTGCTCTGGGGGCGATGAACGTCTGGGCCGTCGCGTTCGCCGACGACCTCGGCATTGGCCTGCTGTCCGGGCTCATCCCCGCCGCGCTGTCCACCGGCAGCCTCGTCGGCGGCTTCCTGTACGGGCGACGCGCCTGGCCGGGCACGCTCACCGCACAACTTCTGGCGGCAGCCCTGCTGTTCGCCGCCGGATGGCTGCCGCTGATGGCGGTCACCGGGCCCGCCTCCGCAGTCGCGCTGACGGCAGTGCCGGGTCTGCTGCTCACCGCCGTGATCACCTCCGCGTTCCTGACGGTGGACGCCCTCGCCCCGGCCGGCACCACGACCGAGGCATACGCCTGGCTGATCGCCGCGGTCGGCACCGGCCAGGCCGCCGGGACCGCCCTGACCGGCGCGCTCTCCGAGCATCCTCCGGTCGGTGCCGCCCTTCCCGCGGCCGGCGCCGCGCTCACCCTCACAGTCCTGCTCGCCGCCCACCGCCACCTCGCCGTCCCCGGCGCCACCGCCCGTCGCCGAGGCAGGCACCGCCGCACACCGGCTCACGCCTCCCGCTGAACCCCTGGAAGCTCCGGGCCCGCCTCGCCATCGCCCAACACCCCACCGCTTTCCCGCCACCACCGATAGGAGACCCGCCTTGCCCGAAGCACCAGCAGAGCCGTTCATGACGATCCGGCACGCCATCACCGGCGAGATCACCACCACCGGCTACAACGCCGCCGCCCGGCGGATCCTGCTCCAGGACGGCTTCGAAGAGGCGCCCGGCTGCGCCTGCCGAGCGACGGAACCCGGTACGGAGCAGACGCACGGGCCTGCTCGGCAGCCGGCGAGCTGGCCGTCGCCGGCCATCCCCTGCCCCTGGACCGAGCCCTCGGCCGACCGGTGAGCGCCGACGGTACGCGCCGGTTGGCCCGGTCGCCGATGTCGGCACAGTCCGTGATCCGCTCCGAGAGCGGCCAGCTGCTCTAGCGCATCGCCAACCTCGCCCTCACCCGTACCTGTTGAAGGGACCTCGTTTTTGACCACACCCGGAACGCCTACGCGTCCAGCGCGCACCAAGGGCGGCGAACTACGGGCCAAGGTGGCCCGACTGCTGGCCGACCGGCCGGCGGACAAGCTCACCATCGGGGACATGGCCCGGCAGCTGGGCCACTCCCACGGAGCCGTCCGCAACGCCGCCCTCACCCTGGTGCGACGCGGCGAGGCCGACCAAAGCGGAAGCGGACAACCGGAGTTCCGCGCGAACGCGAAAACCGCCGCAGCCGCGCAGACCGCTGTGATCAGCCCACCGGGCACCCACTCTCCCCGCGCCCAGGCGGCCATGGCCCGCACGACCACTCCCGCAGCAGCCACGCCCAGGCAGACCGGCCCGATCCGCCGCGCGGGGGGCCAGCTCTACCACCCGAGGGAGCTGGCCGATCTGCCCGACGTCGAGGCGCTGAACCGGCTGCGCGACGCCGACGTGCCGGTGCTGCTCTACGGCCCTCCGGGCACCGGCAAGACGAGTCTGGTCGAGGCGGCGTTCCCGGACCTGCTCACCGTCGCCGGTGATGGCGACACCACGGTCGGCGACCTGATCGGCGAGTACACACAGGACGACGCGGGAGGCTACGTCTTCCAGTACGGTCCGCTGGTCACTGCGATGACCGAGGGCCGCGCCCTGCTGATCGACGATGCCACCTTGGTCTCACCGAAGGTCCTGGCGGCGCTGTATCCCGCGATGGACGGGCGCAGGCAGATCCAGGTCAAGGCCCACAAGGGCGAGACCATCAAGGCCGAGCCGGGCTTCTACGTGGCGGCGGGCCACAATCCCGGCGTCCACGGGGCGGTGTTGACGGAGGCGCTCGCGAGCCGGTTCAGCGTGCAGATCCAGATCGGCACGGACTATGACCTCGCCCTGGCGCTGAGGATCGATGCCCGGGTAGTCCGGGTCGCCCGGCACCTCGCCCGCCAGGTCGAACTCGGCGAGCTGGGCTGGGCCCCGCAACTGCGGGAGCTGCTTAGCTACCAGAAGACCGAGGCCGTCCTCGGCACCAAGGCCGCGCTCGCGAACCTGGTCGGCATCGCTCCTGCGGAGGATCGCGACATCGTCGCCGCTGCCGTCATCAAGGCTGTCGGCGTCAAGAAGATCGCGCCCCTCACCCTCGGCAAGCAGCTCCCCGCCTCGGCCGTCCGGCAACCTGCGGGCAGCACCGGCTCCCCGAACCGGGGCCGCTCGCGATGAGCGCCCACCACCACGTCCAGTCCCCCGCCACCACCCGGGAGGACGACGCCGACCTCGCGCGCTGGGACGACGACGGCGCCCCGCCCGCGCAACCCCGCACCTCCCCGGCCGCGTGGCTGCGCGTGGGAGCCGAACTCGGCGACCGGCTGGTCGCCCTCTCCGGCCGCCAGGACCTCCTCGTCACCTGCCGCCCCGGCACGCGCAGCGGCGCACCGGCCGCGTTCTTCCCCACTCTGGGCGAGGTCGAGTTCGACGCCCGCCTGTTCGCCCCGCTGAAGCCCCACGAGATCCATCCGCGGATCGTGGGCGACGAGGAGCGGTATCCCGCCGCCTGGGGAGTGTTCGTCCACGAGGCCGCGCACGCGGCCCACTCCGTCTGGACGGAGCCTGCCGGAGCGAACCCCCGTGTCGTCGAGGCCGCGCTCCTGCTGGAGGAGAGCCGTGTCGAAGGCGCACACCTGATCACGCGGCCCACGGACCGCACGTACCTGCGTACCAGTGCCCGAACCCTGGTCATGCCCGACATCGCCCACCCCACCCTGAAGGGCATCGAGCAGGCCGCCGCCGTGGCGGCCCTGGTCCTCGGCCGCCGTGACGTCGGCATCCTGGACGCCGGCGAGACCCGGGCGGTGGCCGATCTGTGCGAAAAGGTGCTGGGCGCAGACCTGCTGGCCACCCTCACCCGCATCTGGACCGCAGCCCACCAGTGCGCCGACCACGACGCCACGACCATGCTCGCGCACGGTCAAGACTGGTGCGACGCTCTGGACATCGCGGCCCCCGCCCGGCCCGTGCCGGAGAACCTCACCGATCTGCTGTCCGACGCCGTGGGGGTCGTCATGGACCACGCGGCAGCCACCAACGCCGCCGACCTCGCGGCACAGGCCGCAGCGGACAACGCCATGGCCGCGCAGTCCAAGGCGCAGGCTCAGGACCGCGCCCAGCGGGCCGGCCAGCGACGCAAAGCCGCCGCCACCGCCAAGTCGGTCTTCAACACCCGTGGCACCACCGTCAACCCCGACGGTACACCGGCGCCCCGCAGCAACCCGGTCACCGGAACCCGCCGGCCCACCGCCGCCGAGCAGAGTGCCGCCGCGCGCCTGAGCCGCGCCCTGCGTGCCGCCGCCTACCGCGAGCGGACCGAGGAGCGGACCACCAGCCCCACCCCGCCCGGCCGCCTCAACATGCGCGCGGCCCTCGCCCGCGACGCTCAACGCGCGGCCGGGTCGGTCCCCACCGCAGAACCGTTCACCCACACCCGCCGCCGGAACTCCCCCACCCCACCGCTGCGTGTGGGTATCGCCGTCGACGTCTCCGGCTCCATGCGGGCCGCCTGCGCGCCCGTCGCGTCCGCTGCCTGGATCGTGGCACGCGCAGCAGCCCTGACCGACCCCGACTCCCTCACTGCCACCATCGCCTACGACCAGCACCTGACCGCACTTGTCCGGCCCACCCACCGAGCACCAGAGCGCGTGACGACGTTCAATGCCAACGGCGGCAGCCACAACCTCGGCGACGCCATCGACGCACTCGACCACGGCCTCGAACTCAGCCGCCCCGGCGCCGGCCGACTCCTCGTGATCGTCACCGACGCCCACTACGGCAGCGACGAAACCGCTCAAGCCGTCACCCGCGTCAAGCAGCTCACGACCGCCGGCTGCGCCGTACTCCAGCTCACCCTCACCGCCAAGTCCCAGCACCTGCCGGGGACCACCTTGCTGCACCTGCCCCGGCCCTCCAGCGCTCCCGCCGCCATCGCCACGGCGGCCACCGACGCCATCCGCCGGACACGCTGAGACGACGCAGAAGGCGGAAGCGTCCTGTCCGGAACGCTCGCCGAACATGCCCGCCTCGGTGCGGCCCTGCCCGCCCTCGGCGCCGTGCTCACCCTCACCGTCCTGCTCGCTATGCGCCGCCACCTCGCCGTCCCCGGCGTCGCCACCCGCCGTCGAGGTCGGCACCGCCGGACACGGGCTCACGCCCTCCGCTGAACACCCTCTATCTGCAAGGAGATTCACCCTTGGCCGTACGCACCTCCTTTGAAGTTGTCCACACCTGTGGACACGCCATAACCCACGACCTCTCCGGCCGCCCGGCCGACAAGCGGGCCTCCTTCGCCCGTTGGCTCGCCTCCAAGGACTGCACCGACTGCTGGAAGGCCGCCCGCGACGGCGACAGCGCCAGCAAGGAGGAGTGGCTCGCGGCCAAGCGCGCCGCCGAACAGCAGGCCGCCACCGACTGGGCCGCCCAGTTCGAGATGCCCCCGCTCGAAGGCCCCGAGAAGGCCCTGGACTGGGGTGAACGCTCCCGCCACCAGTTGGTCACCGCCGCCTACACCGTGCTGGTCACCGAAGGCACCTGGGACGAGGCGGACTGGGCCGCGCTGGAGGAGAAGATCCGCACGATCACCCGCGCCGGATGGTGGATCGACCAGCGGGACGCCGAAGGCACGGATCTTCCCGAGCTTCTCGACGCCGCCACGGAGGCCGATCGCGGCACGGAGAACCCCTTCCGCTAGTACGGCGCGGCGGGCGCGGGTGCCTTATACCCGACGATCCCCGGTTAGCGAAACCGGGGATCGTCCGGACCATTGTCCTTCCACCGCCACCCCGTTGCCGTTCGTGGAAGGACTCCCTGTGCCCGAAGCTGTTCGCCCGCCGTACGTTCCCGCCGACATCCTCACACCCGAGAGGGACATGTCCCACGGCCACTTCCGGCCCGGCGACCAGGTCGTCATCCTCAAGGGCGTCGCCGGCGGAGAGCTGTGGGGGGACGCCATGACGGTGGTGACCCCGTCCTGGCACACACCCACCGACGAAGACGGGTGGCGGCTGCGCGACCCCAACGGCGGGCAGCAGACCTTCGTCACCGCCCACCCCCGCTACCTGGTCCACCTCTCGCGCCGCTGCCCCGACTGCCTCATCTACCTGCGCGCCCTGGAGGACTACCTGATCCCGAAGTTCGCCGACGCGGGCACCGTGATCGACTGCGGCTGGTACTCCACGACCGCGCTGAACCAGCTCGTGCACATCGCGGACGCCCGGGGCGGCCGGTGATCCCGTACATCCATGAGGCGGAGTTCTTCCCGTCCATCCCGCTCTCCGCTGCCCTGGCCCATCCGGTCGCCGAACAGGACGTGCTGGGTGATCTCGTGGTGGCCAGCGCCCCTCTGGACTCCAGCGTCGCCGAGGGCGGCCCCAAGGAGTGGATGTTCGCCGACGGGGAGGAGTACCTCCTCGCGCCACAGAGCCTCCACCCCTACGCTGCCGGGCCGAACGCCAACGATCCTGAGATCTTCCACATGGCTGTCCGGCTGCACCCCGCCGACCGGGAACTGCGCCCGCCGGAATGGGCGGAGATCGCACAGCGGTTGTCCCGCGTCGCCGGGCTCGCACCCGCCGGGGATGAGCAGGCGTGCCGCTGGGTGGCGCTGCAGGCCCGGCCCGGCCGACTCGACGTGATCGGCAACCTCATCCGCGGCGACGGCGCCTGGGCCCGGCAGCCTTATCCACTGGCTCGGGCGCTCATGGAGGAGAGCCGACGCATCGAGGTCGATCTCGGCCTGGTGCCCGCACAGCCCCACGGCGGGCGCCCGCTGACCGCGCGGCTCCCGGCCCAACGCCCGGCCCTGCAAAGGCCGGTGGCGGATCAGTCCCCGCCCGCAGTGGCCGCGCAGCTCGCCATGCTGATGTGCCAGCTCGCCGACGAGACCAACGGGCCGATCGCCTCGGTGCGCGGCCTGGTCGAGCAGGCCGCGTACCGGCTGGAGGAGCTGCCCCACTCCTACGGGCCCGCCGCGGGACACCGGATGGAGTGGATCGCCCGGCGTCTGTACGGCATCCAGCGGGACCTGGAAGCCACCGCCGCGGATCTGCCCGGAGCCAGCCAACGCGCCGCCCTGGTCACCTACGCGCCCGCCGCTCCCCGCCCGGCGCCCGCGCGCCGCTCCCGCTGAATCCCCTGAGAAAGTCCTGCCCTTGGCCATCGCCGACCGCTACCTGACCCTGCAACGCGACGTGCACTCCGGCGAGGTCCTCTCCCGTGGAGGCGATCCGGAAGCGCACAGCATCCTTCAGCGCACTGGCTTCGTCCCCGTCGTCCGCGTACACGAGCACTGCCACCGACTGCCCACCGGCCTCGACGAGGCCGAGGAGGAACGACTCGCCACCCGGGCCGTGGCCCGGTTGCGCGCCGTGCGCTATCACGTCGACTGCGACGCAGCGTTCGAGACCGAACTGCGCGAGGCGCACTACCTCCCCCTCGGCGCCTCCGTCGCCCACCAGGCCGACCGCATCCGCCAGGCGACCACCACCGAGGAAGTCGCGGATGCCCTGACCGAACTCACCGCCGCCCACGACGGTGTCCTGGCCGCCCTCGACGACATCCTCACGGCAACGGTCGAGTTCCACCTGGGCCTTGGCGGGGCAGCCGATATCGCCACCGCTTCCCGGCTGCGTTACCTCGCCGAAAGCCGCCTGGACGTCATCCGCGCCGACCTCGCCGGCGTGCGTGCCGACCTCGCCGACCGGCACGAACCTCACCCGCAGCGCAGCGTGTGCAGCGCCGAAATCGGCCCAGGCGAGCGTGAAGCCTCCGCCGTCTGCGGCTGTCCGCCCCCGCCCCGGACCACCACATCGCCCAGCCCGCCGCCCGCATCTCCGGCCCCTGCCGGACGGCGCCGCTGACCCCCTATCCCCGAGGAATTCATGCACGACCCCACCCCTAACCTCGCGTCCTTCGCCATCGCCCTGGCCGACGAACTCCCCGGCCAGTGGACCAGCAAGCACCAGACGCATACGCAGTACCCCGACCAGTTCGCCCGCGCCGAACACGTCTGGGA
Source organism: Streptomyces sp. NPDC052114 (assembly GCF_040680155.1). Lineage (NCBI taxonomy): Bacteria > Bacillati > Actinomycetota > Actinomycetes > Kitasatosporales > Streptomycetaceae > Streptomyces > Streptomyces sp. NPDC052114. Next base: position 323,119 of record NZ_JBFAWC010000009.1, read on the forward strand.
CATGAACCTTCTCGCCCACGCCATCGCCGAGCACGTCCTGGACCAGGACGCGGTCCTCACCCGCGACGACGGCGCCCGCCTGTACGTCATCGCGCGCCCGCGCAGCGGCGAGGAGTTCCTCGTCGGCGCCATCGCCCCGGGCGGCATCCCTGCGGAAGCCTTCCGCGCCGTACGCGAGCCCGACGGCATCGCCGTCCCCGACGACCCGGTCCAAGCCGCCGCGGACATCACCAGCGACCTGCTGCCCCGCTACGACAAAGCCCTCGCCCAGGTTCACGAACAGGCTGCCCGCCTGACCCCGGCGCCGCCCCCGGAACTCGTGGTGATCACCCTGAGCGGCCGGGACTTCCACGTCACCAAGCCCAAGCGGGCCGACGCCGCGCAGATCCTCACCGACAACGGCTGCGTCTACGACACGGACCAGGACGTCTTCGTGCTGCCCGGCGATGACACCGCCGCGCAGGCCGAGTCCATCCAGCGGGCAGCAGCGCAGCTGGACCGGCTCGGTATCGGTCTCAGTGTGCGGCTCCCGCAGGCCAAGCCCGCCCTGGACACCGCTCCGGTCGCAGCTCCGGCCCCGGCCGCAGCCTCCACGGCGCGGACTCGATGACCAGGTCGGCGGACGACGAGCCGACGTTCTTCGTCCTCGACTACGTGACCATCACGCGGGACCCGAAGACGCAGCTGGTCGTCGCGATCGGTGGCGACCAACGCGCCGAGGGGATCCTGCAGACCGCCGGCGGCTTCATCTCCGCCGCCGGCCCTCGCGGCCCCTACCAGCGCCAGCCGCACACCATGCCCGTCGAACAGCAGCGCCAGGGCGCCACCGCCGCCGCCCACGCACTGCTGCTGGCCGGATTCGGCGTCCACCTGGACCCCACGCTCAACGTCCTGGCCACCGCCGACGGTGACCGGCAGGCCGCCCACCGCTACCTCCAGCAGCTCGCCGAGCGGGCCCACCATGCCGCCGACGACCAGGAGGTCGCCAAGGTCCTCACCGAAATCGCCGCGCCTCACGACGGGCTCCTGCCGCGCCTGGTACAGACCCTGATCTCCACCTGGGCGCCCTGGATCCAACGCCTGGAGAGCACCGGGCACGAACCGGCGTCGGCGGAACGGCTGATGACGGCCACAAGCCGCTTGTCCGAGCACGCCCGGCAGATCGAACTGATCCGCAACCAGACCGCGCGCACCAGCACACCCGCGCTGACCACCACCCCGTCCACGTCGCCTGCCCGGCGGCGATAGCCCCAGAAGAAGGGAGACACGCCGCCCGTGGGCAACCGAGCCGACGACTACGGCAGCGACGTCGAGATCTACCGCAAGCCCCTGTCCGACACGATCTATGCCGAGACTCCCACCGGCGCGCCCGAGCAGCTCCTGGCCCTGCTGGACGCCCTCGGTCTGGAGCGCAAGAGCACGGTGACGGCCGGCCCCGTCTATGTCTGGCACGAAGTTCCCGGCCACCTCAGCGAGGACGAGCAGAAGAAGGCCGCCACCCGGGCCCTCCCGTCCCTGCTCCTGGCCGGATACGTCGTCAACATCCCCGACGACCTCTTCGACCCCACCGCCTACCAGGAAGCCGTCGCGGACATCCGCAATCACCGCCACCCCACTGCCTCACCTCCGGCCAGCGCCCAGCCCGCACCCAGGGCCCCCAGCCGCGCCAACCCCGCCCGGCGGTGAACCACGACGCCCCGGAGCCTCCGCCCATGACGCTCGCCGACGAGCACGACGTCTACGTACTGATCTACCACCGCGACGGCACTGTCTACGCCGACAGCCGCACCGGCGCCCCCGAACACCTCCTGGAACTGCTCGATGGCCTCGGTCTCGACCGACACTGCGCACCCGAAGAGGACGACGAGTGGCATCAAGTCCCCGAGCACTGGGGCGAGATCGCCATGAAGTAGATGGCGGACCGCGCCGTCCCCCTGCTGACCGGCGCCGGATACCACATCGCCATCGACACCGTCTTCGGCGGCACTGCCGACCAAGCCTCCCGCGCCGCAGCCAGGCCGTCGCCACCGGCCCCAGCCCCACCCCCCACTGCGGGAAGCCACCGCTCCCGCCGATCCCCCTGACCATCCTCTGCGGCCGGCCCCTGCGCAGGGGCCGGCCCCGCCACCCGAGAGAGACCGCACATCCCCGCACCCGACCGCACGCCCCCGCCCATCACCGCCAGCAGAAACCCGCGCCTGGCCGCAGCCCTGTTCCGCCGCTACCTGCGCGCCGCCACCGTCGGCAGCGCGGAGCGCCCCATCCCACTGGCCGGCGCCCGGCCCGAAGCCGTCCTCAGCGAGGCCCGCCGCCTCGGCCGACGCAGCTGACCACGCCCGCCCACACCCCCGGAGGCCCATGACCGACCTGTCGACCTACCCCGTACGCCTCGCCGAGGACATCACCAACCTGATCAAGACCCTGGACGACTACCTCTACCAGGCACCCCCGAGCCAGGCCGGCGAGATTCTCGGCAAGGTCCTCGATCCCGAACACGGCGTCCTGACCCGGGTCACCGACCTGATGAGCACCGGATCCCGCATCGCCCAGAACCAGGCGCACCGCGGCATGCTCCCACCCGAGGTGTGGCTCGCCATGGGCCGCGCCGCCAACGAGCTGCATAGCGTCGGCACGGACCTTGACGAGCACGCCGCCACCTTCAAGCAGCTCGGGACCCCGCCCGCCGCAGCAAGCACCACTCCGCCCAAGCCCGTCGCCTCCGCCATGGTCGTCAGGAGGAGCCGGTGAAGCAGCAGAAGTGGACCGGCTGGGGCCCGAACGCCCAACAGGCCGAGCAGCACTATCTGGTGGAGCCCCGCTACCTCGCCGGCGGCGGCGACATCCGCTACGTCAGCGAGTTCCTGCGCGCCTCCGGCTGGAGTGACAAGTCCAAGACCGGCGGGCCGCTGGTCTTCGACAGCCCGGACAAGTCCGTCCGCATCGGATACGACCCCTTCACCCAGCCCGGCGGGTGGACGATCTCCGGGAGGGCAGCCCCCGGCCAGGAAGCGTGGCACGCGACCTTCACCCGCCAGGTGCCCGTCGAGATCGTCGCCGGGTTCACCGACGCACTCACCCGCCCCCGCTCCGCACACGCGCCCAACGTGTGGGCACCCCTGCAGGAACAGCAATGGAAGACCGAACAGGGCCAGCACTTCACCGCCATCAGCCCCGACCGCAACGCCTGGATGCAGTTCCACCAGTCCAAACCCGGCGAGGCGCTCTGGTGGGCCGGCGCCCGCAACGAGCACGGCCGGATCTGGGACGCGAGCTTCACCGCCTCCACCCCGATGCACCTCGTCCAGGCATTCAGCACCGCGCTGGCCGACCCGCAGCAGGTCATGCGCCCGCGCGGGCACGTGCCGCCCTCCACCCGCATCCGCACCACCTCGGTGTCAGTGCGGCCCGACCAGTTGTCCGCCTGGCAGCAGGCCCGCGTCCGCGCCGCCCGCGCCGCCACCTGGGCCCGCAACTCCTGGGCCACCACCCGGCCCCGCAGCCAGACCCCCACCGCCGGCCCGTACGCCCAGGCAGGCCCCCGAGCCCGCCGCTGACCGGCCGACCACCCTCCTCCTCGTACCGAAAGCCCACGCCTTGCCCCACCACGCACCCGATGCCCCCACCCCCGACCAGGTCCGCCAGGCCACCCACACCCTCGCCGGCCTCGCGGCCTACCTGCGTACGCATCCCCCGCTCGACGACGCGCTGCCGCTGCTCGTGCCGCTGCTCGACGAGGACGACGGCGTCCCGATCCTGCTCGGCAACGCCCTGCGCTGCACCGAGCACCTCATCGGCCAGCAGTCCGAGTTCCCCGTGCCCGACGAGACCCGCCTGACCATGGAAGCCTTCCGCGAAGCCGCCCAAGAAGTGACGGACTGGCACGTTCTGCACTGGGACGTAGAGCGCCTGAACGCCCAGCACACCGCCCACACCGCTCCAGCGGGCGGCCGATGAGCCCCGCCCGGCGTGCGCCAAGCGCCGAAGAGATCTCCGAGGCGCTCCAGGTCCTGGACGAGGTCGACGAATATCTCCGTCGGCCATCGTCGGTCTGCGAAGCCCGGACGGTACTGGCTCAAGTCCTCGACGAGGAGTCCGGGGTACCCATGGCCCTGGGCAACATCCTGCGCTCCACCGCCAGCCTCATCGAAGGACACGCACTCCCACCGTGGCCCGCAGAGCTCCGCCACACCATCGCCCGGATGCGAGCCGCCGCCCCCGAAGTAACCGACTGCCATGACCTGCACCAGGACATCCGCCGCCTGGGCAGCCATGAATTCGACCTCATCGCAGAGCCGCCAGCCGCCCAGTGACCCACCCCTACATCGCCACCCGCGCCAACTCCCCCCACGGCACTATCTGGTTCGAGACCCAGCCCCGTCACCTCGCCGGACGCGGCGATCCCCGGCACATCACCGAGGCGCTGCGGGCTGCGGGCTGGGCGAACCAGTCCGACCCGGCCTTCCCGCACGTCCTGCTGGTTAGCCCCGAGTACCGGCACACCGTGGTGCTCGAACCCGCTCCCGAGCCCTACGGGGCATGGTGGCGCATCCGCGGCCAGGAAGCAGACGGTCGGCACTGGTACACCGAGTTCGGCGCGCACACCCCCGTGGAGATCCTCGCCCACCTCACCGACGCGCTGCTCAAGCCCGCGCCCGAGCAGACGCCGCAGATCTGGTCGCCCCTCACCGAGGCGGGCTGGTCCCACGAGCGCGACGAACGCGGCAACGAGATCGCCCGTCACCCCGACGGCATCCTCAGCCTGGAGCGGTGGGCCGTCGAGCCGGGTGAGACCGTCCACTGGCGGGCCCAGGCCGCTCTGCCCAACGGCGGCGGAGGCTTTCAGACCATCTGGCACGCCTACCTCGACGAGCGCACGCCGCCCCACCTGATCGCCGCCTTCACCGCTGCCCTGGCCCACGACGCGCCCGTCCAGCGCGGCATGTACGACGTGCCGCACTCCCATCTGGTCACCCAGGAGGAGCGCGGCCCGCAGGGCGAGCAGCTCGCCGCCGCGCACGAGGTGCGCCTCAAGGCCGTCCGTGCCGCTGCGCGCAAGGCGCGCCGCACGGCCGCCCTCACCACCAGCCCATCGGCATCCCTCGCCGCGCCGGCCGCTCCCGCACCCGGCCGGGCTCGCTGAACGAGCCGGGCGGCGCTCCCGCCCGGCTCACCGCGCCCCCTGTTCCGCCTTCCGTCTGAGAGCCCTCTTGTCCCCAACTGCCCCTGCCCCCGATGAGATCCACAGCCTGCGCCTGCACCAGCTCGGCGTCTTCCTGAGCGAGAGCGAGCAGATCCGCGCCGACTTCGACGCCTGGCGCGAGGAGCACAGCGACCTCGATGGCTGGCCCCTCGACGACGTCGAGCACAGCCGTCATGCCGTCAAGCGCGACGCGGACACCTGGCGGTCCTTCAACCGCGTCCGCTCCTTCGCCAAGGAGTTGCTGGCCACCGCCGAGGTACAGGTGCAGCACCTCAACCCCGCACACATCCAGTCCCGCTGGCCCTGGCAGCTCGGCGTCCTCGACAATGCCCTCAAGCAGCTCGGCGCGCTGCAGCAGGAATGGCTCGACGCCCGTGACGCACTGCCTCCGTTCGAGGGACCGGGCAGTTTCGCGTACGACGACGCGCTCGCCGAACGCAACGAGGAAGCCTGGTCCTACCTCGACGACTGGAACAGCCACGGCAAGGCCCTCCTCGAAATCCATGCCGCCGCCCAGGACCTCCCGCCACGCTCACCGGCCCTGACCTCCGCCACGACACACACCCTCCCGGCGGCGCCCGCCGCGACACCGGCCTCCGCGGTCCGGAGGTGACCGGCGTGCCGCACGACATCGACATCGTGCTGGTCGCACCCCGCTACCTCGCCGGCCCCGGCGACCCGGCCTGGGTCACCGTCCCGCTCCACCGCGCCTGCCGTTGGAGCACCGCCGAGGACCCGCTCGTGCCCCGGGTCATCCTGACCAGCCCGGACCAGCTCGCCCAACTGCGCATCGCTCCCGACCCGGACCCGGCCGAACCGTGGTGGACCCTGCGTCACGCGCACCGCGGCGACCAGCGGGCCTGGTCGGTCACCTTCGACGCCCACACTCCGGTCGAGATCATCGCCGCGGTCACCGACGCCCTCACCGACCCCGCCGCACCGCCGCCCGCGCCCGGCGATCCCTACGAGACGCTGCGCGCGGCAGGCTGGCACGCTCCCCGCCACCACGACGGTCGTACCTCGCCCGAGGGCATGACCTCACCCGACGGCCTGGCCCGCGTCGACCGTCTCGTCCACGAGGGCGGTCGTACTGCCAGCTGGGTCGTCGAGGCATCCGTCTCTCACCTCCCCACGCTCTGGCGCGCCTACCTGGACGGCGACACCCCGCCCCACCTGGTCGCCGCACTCTTCGGGGCACTGGCCGACGAGACGCCCCTGGTCCGCGAACCGCACCGCGTCCCGCACCTGGCAGCCACCCACGGCCGCACCACCACCGGCCGGGTGAGCGCCGAGACCGTCGCCTTCGCCCTGGAGCACCGCACCACCGCCCTCGCCCAGCGCAACGTCCCGACCCCGCCTGCCACGCAACCCTCCGGACCGCACGTGCCCCAGCAGCGCCGGGCCCGCTGACCGGTCGCCTCCCACTCCCCTCTGGAACTGCCCTCTTGCCCCAGCCCTCCTCCCACCAGTCCACCGACGCCACCGACATCGCCTTCAAGATCCTTCTTGGGGCCATCGCCGTCGCGGTCCCCCTGTCCAATCTCGCCTGGCTCGGCGGGCAGATCACCGCCTGGGCCACCGACTCCGGGGCCGGCGCCACCTACCAGCCCGTTCAAGCCCTCCTGCACCCCGACCAGCTCTGGCCGGACCTCGGAGAAACGTCCCTCCTGATCGGCACGCGCATCCTGCCCGGCGCCATGCTGCTCGCCCTCGGCATCACCGCCGCCATGCTCTACAAACGGCACAAGGGCACCAGCGGCGGGCGCAAGAAGCGCATCGACGGCATGGCCAAACACACGGACATCGAACCGCTGATGTCCAAGGCCATCACCTCCAAGGCCCGCTCGCTGCGCCCGAGCCTGAAGGACGCCAAGCACATCGACGCGCGTGACACCGGCATCCTCCTCGGCAATCTCCAGGGCACGAAGCACGAGGTGCGCATGGGGTACGAGGACGTCGCCGTCGCGATCATGGCGCCCCGCTCCGGCAAGACCACCTCGCTGGCGATCCCCTCCATCCTCAACGCACCTGGCCCGGTCCTGCTGACCTCCAACAAGGCGGCGGGCGACGCCTTTACCGCCACGCTCGACGCGCGGGCGGCCGTCGGCAGGACCTGGTCGATGGACCCGCAGCAGATCGCCCACGCGAAGCGCGATATGTGGTGGAACCCCCTGGCCACCGCCAAGAGCCTCGACGGGGCAGGCAGGCTCGCCGGCCACTTCCTCGCCGCGAGCGTGGACGCCTCCCAGCAGGGCGACTTCTGGTCCAAGGCCGGATCCAACATCCTCTCCCAGCTGTTCCTCGCCGCCGCCCTCGACGAGCGCCCCATCACCGACGTCATGCAGTGGCTGGCCTTCCCCGCCGACCGCACGCCGCTGGACATCCTGCGCGACCACCAGTTCACCGCGGTCGCCTCCCAGCTCAAGGGCACCGTCGAAGGGCCGCCGGAAACCCGCGACGGCATCTACGAGACCGCCCGTCAGTACGCCGCCGCGCTGCTGAACTCGGAGATCGCCGCGTGGGTCACGCCGCAGAAGGACGTCGAGGAGTTCCGGCCGGAGGCGTTCGTCACCTCGACCGACACCCTGTACCTGCTCTCCAAGGACGGCGGCGGCGGAGCCAGCGCCCTAATCGCCGCATGTGCGGACTCCGTGATGCGGGCCGCGACCGCCCAGGCCGAGCGCACCGGCGGACGCCTGGACCCGCCGATGCTCGCGATCCTGGATGAGGCCGCCAACGTATGCAAGATCAGTGACCTGCCGGACCTTTACTCCCACCTCGGCAGCCGCGGCATCATCCCCATCACGATCCTGCAGAGTTACCGCCAGGGCCAGAAGGTCTGGGGGGACGCGGGCATGGACGCCATGTGGTCCGCCTCCACGATCAAGGTGATCGGCAGCGGTATCGACGACCCCGACTTCGCCGACAAGCTCTCCCGGCTGATCGGCGACCACGACGTCGAGACCACCTCCACCTCGCACTCGGAGTCGGGCAAGAGCACCTCGGTGTCGATGCGGCAGGAGCGGATCCTGGCCGCCGACGCCATCCGCGCCCTGCCCAAGGGCACCGCGCTCTGCTTCGCCACCGGCATGCGCGCCGCCATGCTCGACCTGCGCCCCTGGTATCTCGAGCCCGGCGCCGACGAACTGTCCGCCGCCTCCGCCCGCGCCTCGAAGGGCATCACCGAGCGAGCCGTCGCCAAGGCCGCACCCAAGCAGTCCGACTTCGACACCGCCGCGTAGAACACGCCCTTCCCCCCCCGTCCCCATGGCTTCACGCGGCGCCCATCCTCCTCCGCGCGCCGACCGTCAGCACCCCTGGAACCGCCTATGCCACAGATCCACGACGTCCCCGACGACTGGAACCCCGATCACCGCTGCTGCTTGGAATGCGGCAACAGCGACCCCGAGGTCACGCTGCGAGCCCTCACCCACACCGCGACGAACCAGCAGGCACTCGCCTGCACCAGGCACATCGCGGAGGTGACCGCCGTCCTCGACTCCTTTGCAGCCGCGCCGCGAACGCCGGCGGAGCAGCCGATGCTCGCCACCGCGCCAACGCCCTCCTCCGCGCCCGCCTCTCGACAGCGCTCCCGGTCATGACCGAACCATCCGCCGACGACCTGCTGTTCGAGGTACCTCCACCGCCGACGCCCGTCGAGCGTCTGCTCGCCCTCGCCGACCGCTACACCCAGCACAACGACACGCTCGACCTGCTGCTCGCCGACCGCGACGAGCCCAATCCGGATACACACGTCGCCGCCGCGCAGGACCTGGCCAGCGAAACCCTCGCCACCATCAAGGCCATTCATGATGAACGGCTCTATGAGAGCGCCGAGTTGTCCGACGCCCTCGTCCGGCTCAAACAGCTCGCCTACCTGAGCACCGCCTCCGCGGGCCACGGCCCGCAGCTGGCGCGCGAGCTGACCGCGCTGGCTCCCGAAGCCGTCCTGGACAGCGCGACACGCGTGGCCGGGGAGACACGGCGAAGGCGCTGGAGCAACGCCCCACCGCCCGAGAACTCGTTCTCCGCCGCACAGCGCGCGGCCCTGCACGAGATCGCCCGTGGCCACGTCGTGGTCACCGGCTCCACCGAGCGGCGCTACGTCCACCACCGCACGGTACGCGTGCTGATCAGCACACTGCGGTCCCTGGAATCCATGGCCCTCATCGCCCGCAAGCCCAAGTCCTCAGCCCCCGCATATATCGACGGCCCGCCGCAGGACCGTATCCACCTCACCGCCACCGGCGCCACGGCCCTCGCCACCATCCTCTCCCTCCCCCCAGCCACCACAACAGGCCCCTCACCCCGCCCCGCGACCAGCACCCAGACGGCCACCCGCAGCCGCTGATCCCCTCCCGGAGCCTCATGCCCCCACTCGACCTCGCGGCACAACCACACCAACTCCGCTCCCTCGCCAAGGAATTCGAGGAGCTGCACGAGCGCGTACGCGACCTCTCCTATGCCCCCGGTACGGACGCACTGCACCAGATCACCCCGCTCCTGCTCAAGGCCCAGGAGCTGACCGCGACCGCGCTCGGGCACCTGACGGCGCTGGACAACAGCACGTACACGAGCGTCACGGGCAGCCGCCCCGGACTGGAGGCCCTGTCCGCCACCGTCGCCGGCGCTTCCCTGGCCTGCACCGACCTCGCCGAGGCCATCTCCGCCAACCCGTACGAGGGAGCGCCCTTCGACGGGTATCCGGCCGACGACGCCCAGGTCCGCGCGGCGCGCCACGCCGAGGCCATCCCCCGCATAAACGCCCATCTCAAGGACGCCGCCCTGCAGCTCGACGTGGGGGCGAGCGCCTGTCACTACCTCGCCACCAGCATCAGCCGCAGCCTCCCGGCCGCCGCGCCCCGCCCACCGCGCGCCTCCCAGCACCAGGCCACACCCCAGCTGAACGACACCCAGTACAAGGCACTGAAGTCACTGGCCCAGGGGGAGGGGCGGCTCTACGAGAGGGTGCAGCAGCGGGGACGAAGCGTGACCCGGGTCGCGGCCAAGGACGGCACCCGCATCACCATCGCCACCTTCTGAGCCCTCGCCAAGCGCGGCCTCGTCACCACCGATACGAGCAAGCCCTTGCTCGTCGGCCAGGAGATCACGGTCACCGAGCAGGGGCAGCGCTCCCTGGCCCAGCACCGCCCGGCCGCCCTGTCCACCACGACGGCGGTGCCGGTCCCCAAGACTCCTGCGGCACAGGGACCACGCCGATGACGAACGCCGCTCCAGCGGACCTGGATCCGCTCCATGCGCCCGTGCCCCGAGGCCGGTGAGGAGCGTCTCGCCCGGTCGCCCCACCTGCGTCCAGCACCGCCACCGAACACCCCTCGCACCGAATGGAGCCCTGAACCTCCCTGATGACCGTCCAACTCCCCCCGCCCGAGGCCCTGCTGGCGCTCGGCGCCGACTACAACCGGCACAACGACGCGCTCAACTCGCTGTCCATCATGGAGATCAACAGCGCCAGACCCGCGACCGCGGTCGGCAGGCAGATCCCCCGAACCCAGCACCTGGCCACGTCGGCACTCCACATCGTCGACGCGCTGAACCACCAGCGGATGTACCACAGCCCCAGCATCCGCTCGGCATACGCACGCATCCGGCAGCTCGCCCATCTCGCCCTGGACGCGGCCGACCACCTCCTGGACGCCGAGGACATCCTCGACGACGCCCGCGTGGGAGCCCCCAGCGAAGACGGCGCACCCCTGACGGCCGAAGAGGCCCGCGCGGAGGTACGCGACCGTCTCGTCCTCGTTCGGGACCTGACCGCCCTCGGCGCCGACGACACACTGGCCACCGCGGAACTCCTGGCCACCGAGATGCGCCGCCAGCATCTCCTGCCCGCCAACCGGTCGCTCGACCTCTCGCCCGCCCAGCACACCGCCCTGCGTGCCGTCGCCCAGGGCCATGTGACGATCGACCGCCACGACGACAAGCCCAGGGTCAGCCGGGACGACCTGCGGATCAGCATCAGCACCATCCGCTCCCTGGAAGCGCGCGGGCTCGTCGGCCGCGAGGAAACGCCACGGATCCTGCACGACGAACGCGTCCATCTGACGGCCGACGGCTGCCGCACGCTGGCGGCGAGCTTCGGCCATCCGCGCTCGCCCGCCCTGGCGACCACCCGCCCGGCGCAGCCGCAGGCCACCACCGCCCCCGCGCGTACGCGTTGACATGTGGCCCGGCCGCGCGGTCCCGTCGCCTCGCTCTGCCTGGAGATCCATACGCACCCCGCTCACCCCACTCCGCACCAACTGGCCCGCGCACTGGCCGACATGATCGCTCCCGATATCGCGATCCGTGACGTCCTCATCGGCTACCGGACCCGCCCGCGGGTCGCCTCCCGCTTCAACCACCGCAGCGGCGGCGGGTCCATCCACCACTACCTCACGACGCTGCACCCCCGCCTCTACGGCCCGACTGCGGATCCAGATTCGCAGCCGGCCGACCTGGAGGAGCTGCGACTGTGGGCCCTCACCTACGCCGGCGAGCATCAGCAGGAGTCCGTGCTCGCCCGCCTCGGCGTCCAGTTGCCTCGTACACTCCAGCTTCTCCAGCACTCGCTGCAGGAGCTGTCTCTGCCGGCGGCCACCCGCGCCTGGCTGCAAGAAGCCGACCGGTCGATACGCCAACTCGCCGACCAGATCGACCGCGTGAGCCCGGCGTTCGCGCTGGCCCCCGCGGTACCGGAGCAGGCGTCCCCCACCACGGTCGCGCCCGGCCCTGACCCTGCTCCGCAGGCCATCACCCGTGCCCTGGCCGACCTCATCTCGCCGGACATCGCGCCGGACGACGTCCTGCTCGGCTTCCGTCCGCACCCGCGCACCGGCGGGCGCTACACCGCGCGGGAGGCAACCGCGACAGCCTTCGGCTCACTGCTGCACGCCCGGCTTCACGGCCTGGAAGCCGCAGCCACGGCGCGGTCGGGCCCGCGGGAGGAGCTGAGCCGGTCCCCACGCACCACAGCCGACCAGCTGCACAGTGCGGGCGACGTCCTCGACTGGGCCCGGCACTGGTCCCACTGGCGGCAGCTGCCCCGCGACGTCCACGCCCAACTGGGCAGCGCCGCCACCGCGGTACACGAACTCGCCGACGGCACCAGCCGGATCCCCGCGCCTCCCCGCACCGCCCTGGCGGCAACGCCCGCCCTCACGCCGCCCGCCGCGCCGTCTCCGGCATCCCCACGGCGCTGACCTTCCTCCCTTTCCCGGCATCATTCCTCAAGGACGCACCATTTCCGATTCCAAATCCCCCGCCTTCAAGTGCATTTCTCTAGGCGCTGGAGTTCAATCCAGCGCCATGCTCGCCCTGTCCGCCAAGGGCGTTCTCCCCAAGGTCGATTACGCGATATTTGCTGATACCGGGTGGGAGCCGCAGGCCGTTTATCGGCATCTCGACCGACTGGAGCGGGACATAGCCGAACCGGCAGGTATACCCATCCTTCGTGTCTCCTCCGGAAACATTCGCAAGGACGCGCTTGACCCTCATCACAGATTCGCTTCAATGCCTTTGTATATCCTGAATAAGGATGGCAAGCCTGGGATGACCAGGCGTCAATGTACTGGCGAGTACAAAATTAAGCCATTGAAGAAGCAGGTGCGCGAACTCCTCGGATACCCCTATCCGGCACGCATCCCGAGAGACGTCTTCGTGGAGCAGTGGGTCGGCATTTCAACCGATGAATTCCACCGGGCCAAGGACTCTGACGTAAAATACATGCGCAATCGGCACCCACTCATCGATATTAACTGGTCACGAGCCGACTGTGTCAGGTACTTGACGTCCCTCGGACTGGCCGACACACCAAAATCTAGCTGCCTTGGATGCCCTTTCCACGGAAACGCGCAGTGGAGATCCATCCGGGACTCCTCGCCGCAGGAGTGGGAGGACGTGGTGGCCTTCGACGCGGCCATCCGGAAGGGAAATGCACGCGCCAACGCCACCGGCAACCGGCTGCTCGGCGAGGCGTTTCTCCACCGCTCGCGCGTACCTCTGGACCAGGCGCCGATCGACCACGTCACCGCCGCCGAATGGGCCGCCCTGCAGCAGGAACTCGGCGACAGCGAAGCAGACGCACAGGAACTGGAAGACGGCGTTATCGACGGCTGCTCGCCATGGGCCTGCCGCGGTGAAGTCGAGCCGGTCCAGGACGACTTCGGGCTAGCCTCTTGATACTTGATTTGTTCGCCGGTCCGGGGGGTTGGAGCCAGGCTCTGACCGTGCTGGGCGTACGGGACGTGGGCCTGGAATGGGACGAGTGGGCATGCAAGACCCGCGCGGCGGCGGGGCAGTTGACGATCCGCACCGACGTCGCCGCGTACCCCCTGTGGCCGTTCCTCGGCAGGATCACCGGGCTGATCGCGAGCCCGCCGTGCCAGGCATGGTCGATGGCCGGCAAGCGCCTCGGCCTGGTCGACCAGCCCCTGGTCCACCAAGCCGTCGCCGACCTCGCCCAGGGCCTGGACACCCGCGCCAAGCTGCTCGCCGCCTGCCGTGACGAACGTTCCCTGCTCGCCGCCGAACCCATGCGCTACCTGCACGCGCTGCACCAGCACGGCCAGCCGGAGTGGGTCGCGATGGAAGAGGTCCCCGACGTGCTGCCCCTGTGGCGCCAGTACGCCGCGATCCTCCGCACCTGGGGGTACTCGGTCTGGACCGGGATCTTGAACGCGGCCGACTACGGCGTCCCCCAGACCCGGAGGCGGGCGATCCTGCTCGCCTCGTGCACCCGGACCGCCGATCCACCACCGCCCACACACGCCAAACTCGCCGAGCCCGACTCGCTGTTCGGACCGGGCCGCGCCCGGTGGGTGTCCATGGCCGAGGCACTCGGCTGGGGCGCCACCGACCGTCCCGTGCCGACCGTGTGCGCCGGAGGCGGACCCGGCGGCGGACCCGAGCCGTTCCCGAGCGGCTCCCGCAAAACCCTCAGTGACGCCCGCGATCGCGGCACCTGGAAGCCGCACCCGCCCGCCAACTCCGCCAAGCCTTCGCCTCATTGCCCGGCGGGGACGACTGCCCGCGCGAAGCACCCCGCCGCGGGCACGGCGCAGGCGGCGTGGCAGTGGACTCTACGCAACAACAGCCAGGCCAACGCCACCACCTGCACCCTCGACCAGCCGGCCGGGACGCTGTTCTTCGGCCACCGGGCCAACGAGTGCGTGTGGCAGGCCGAGCCGACCGCCTCCACGCCACCCGGCACCGCCCCGGCCCCGGATCCGATCCGGATCACCGCCGCCGAGGCCGGGATCCTGCAGACCTTCCCCTCCGACTACCCCTGGCAGGGCAACAAGGGCCAGATCTTCAGCCAGGTCGGCAACGCCGTCCCGCCCCGGCTCGCCGCCCACCTGCTGGCCCCCCACCTCGGCAAGACCCTCACCCCCGACGACTTCACCCTGGCCGCCTAATGCCCCACCCCACCCCCACCGAAGACGACGACCTGGACGACCTTCCACCGCCACCGCCCGTGCACTACGCCGAACAATCCCTGCTCGGCGCCCTCCTGCTAGACCCTCACCGGCTCGACGAGATCGGCCCCCTGGAGCCGGACCACTTCTCCAACCACGCCCACGGCGAGCTGTACCGCGCCATGCGCGCGGCACCGGCTCCCGAGGCCGAGCAGCACCGCACCAGCCCAGCCTGGCTGAACACCGTCCTGGACACCGCCCGCCCCCACGCCCCCGGGCTAACCGCCTCCTACCTGCACACCCTCATCCAGGTCTGCCCCTGGCCCAAGCACGCGGCCACGTACGCCCGGATGATCAGCGCCGACCATGCCCGCCGCAGCCTGCGCCTCCACGCCGACCGCCTGGCCCAGACCGCGGTGGACACCACCCTGCCCCACCGCGCGAAGGCCACCCTCCAGCAGGCCGACACCCTCGCCCGGTTCCTGGACGGCCTCTCCGGCCGCTTCGCCCCGCACCCCGGCTCCCTGCCGCGCACCTCGCTGCCAGCGGCATCCGCCAGGGACACCAGCGAGGAAGCCCTCGACGAGGAGCGCTTCCTGATCGCCACCGCGACCGCGCACCCCACCGAGACCAGCCAGATGCTCTGGCTCGTGCCCGAGGACTTCGCGCTCCCCCTGCACGCCACGCTGTGGCAATGCCTCACCGCGCTCACGCATCGCGGCGATGCCATCGACCCGATCACCGTGCTCTGGGAAGCCCAGCACCGCGGCCTCCTCACCCACACCATCGCGCCCGCGGAGCTGCTAGCCCTGCTCTCCACCCCGGTCGGCTCCCCCGAGCACTGGGGCGAGAAGGTCCTGCAGCGCGCCCTGCTCGCCCGCGCGCACACCATCGCCGTCCGCATCGCCGCCTTCACCGACGACCCGGCCAACAGCCCCCACCAGTTGATCACCGGAGGCCGGCGGGCACTGGCCGACCTCACCGCCGTGCGCTCCCGCTGGCAACAGGCCACCGGCCCGGCCACACCGCGCACCGCCCGCCCGGCCCGAACCCCGGCTGCCCCTCGCGCCGGGCCGCCACCTCGAACCGCCCCACCCCTCCGAGCCAGCCGCTAGACCCCGGTCCGGGCCGACCTCCGCATCGGCCCGGACCCGCGAAACGAGCCCCCTATGCCCGACCCCACACCCGACGCCCACGTCCGCCTCACCCTGCACCCCCAGCACCCCAGCGCCGTCGTCGCCACCCTCACCGGCAGCACACAGCACACCGCCCGCGCCACCCTCTCCTCGGAGGGCTTCCGGCCGATCGGCGACGGCACGATGCTTCTCGTCCGGATCGACCACGAGGAGCCCTACTACGCCAACATCACCGCCAACCTTCTGCGCGACGCCGGCATCCCCGTGGACGTCACCGCCCAGCTGCAGGAGGAGATCGACACCGAATGGACCTGGGCCAACCACCCCATGACCTGGCTCGACCGCGACGAAATCCGACTCGTCTCCGCCAACGCCCAGAAGATCCACGACGACATCAACTCCGGCCTCCTCACCATCCACCTCCACGCTCACGACGGCCACACCACCGTCGCTGTGGGCACCTACCAGCACGCCGACAGCGTTCACCTCCACGGCGAAGACCACCTGCGGGTCGTGAGCAGCTCGTACGACACCCCCAACGGAGCCATCGCCGATTTCGAGCGCCTGTACGGCGATGCCGTCCGGCCGGGCCCGCCACCGCCCACCGCCCACCGCCCACCGCCCACCGCCCACCGCCCACCGCAACGGAACAGCAAGCCGCCCAAGCCATCAGCGGCATGTCGGCGTCAGGCGCGGCCAGCACCCCTCAGACGCCAGCGAAACCGCCCGCGGCGAAGACGGAGTTGGTGCCGGTGTACGCAGCCGACCCCGGCGACCACGAGGCGTTGCTGGACAAGTTCCTGGAGGAACAGGGCGAGTGGGAGAAGTACCGGACCATCCCTATTGAGTCGGCGTGTTGTAGCCGATCTGACAGGGTGGCGCGATGAGCAAGTGGCGTGCTTTCTGGGTCCCCAAGCCCGCGCCGATCACCCCACGACGGGTACCTGTTCTGGCGGGATGGACGGACCTGGCGGAGCGCGAAGCGTCAACCGGGATCCGCACGGGTGACCCGATTCTGCTGGCGCCGGACTACCGCATCGACGAACTCCTCAGCCTGTACACGGGCAGCAGCCCGTTCCGCGGCTATACGAAGGAGACGAAGCGGAACTACATCACGGACATCTGCCTGTTCCTCAACTTCCTGCGGCAGCGCGGAAAGGTCTGGACGCAGGCGGTCGAGTCCGATGTCGACGACTTCCAGTACTGGCGCCAGATGTCACCCGAGAACCCGGTACGGGTGGGCGGGAACAAGTGGAACCGCGAACTGGCTGCGCTGATGAACCTGTACACGTGGGCGATGAAGCCGGGCAATGAGTTCTTGCCGCGTAATCCGGTGCCGGTGCATCGGATGGTGGGCCGACACGGGCAGGTCGTCGAGGTGCCGGACGGGAAGGCGAAGGACGCCAGGGGCAGCAACGTCCACTGGCTGACACCGCGGACGTTCCGTCTGTGGGTGGACGTCGGGCTGCGCGGCTACGGCGCTGACGGGCTGCCTTCGCCCGGCTGGGTGGGCCGGCTGGAGGGTCGCAACGTTGCGTTTGTGCGCTTGTTGACCTCGTCGGGTGTGCGGCGGCTGGAGGGGGCGTCGCTGTTGACGTTCGAGGTGCCGTCACTGCGCCTGGAGGGCGGCCGTTACTACACAGGGCGCCTCGCGGCGGCGGTCACGCGATCCAAGAAGGCCCGTACCTACTACGTCGAGGCCCAGGTGGTGGGCGATATCGAAAGCTACGTCGAGTCCTCGCGCGCCGACGCCATCCGCACGGCCCAGGCACGGGGCATGTACGACGGTGTGCGGGACATGCGGCTGATCACACGGGTGAGCCGGGGCCCGAAGCCCACGGTGTACTGGCGCGACCGCCAGGGTGTGACGGGCCGTATCGCACTGCCCGAGGCCACCTCGGACGAACGAATGACGTGGTACACCGAGGGCCCGGCCGGAGTGGAGCCGTTGTGGCTGTGGCTGTGGCTGAACGAGATGGGCCTGCCGTTCCAGCCGCATTCGTGGAACAACGTCTTCACGGCGGCGAACCAGCGGTGCCGGGCGGTGCTCGATCCGGAACTGGAGCGCCGGCTGGACCCGCACCACGGCCGGGCACTGTATGCGACGCCGCATTCCTGCCGGCACAGCTTCGCCCTCTACATGCTGGTGATCTTGCACCATCTGATGGACCAGCGGTTCGGGCTGAGTCCCGAGGAACGGCGGGACTTCCGGCTGCTGTACGGGGCATCCGTGGCGGATGGTGCAGGACCTTTTGGGTCATGCGTTCTTGGAGACGACCCGGAAGCGGTATCTGGCTCCGGTCGCCGACCTGCAGCTGCGATCGCTGCTGACCACCGCGCCCGTGTTCGGTGAAGGGGAACAACTTGCGCGGGAGATGGATGAGGTGTTCGCGTGTCTGGCCCGGGAAGCCGAGGGCATCCAGGACATCGACGCCAAGCTGCAGGTTACCGAGCGGGCGGATCGATGAGCCGGCGCGGGCGCACGGCGCCGCTACCGACAACGCCGTTGTGCAGGGCGCCGGTTGTGGTGGGCAACGGTCTCGTCGTCGAGCACCGTGACCGAACGGGAGCGGTCGCGGCCTACGACTTCCGTACGCTGCCGGGCTCAGAGGCCCTGCGCCGCTCGCTGGCCCGCCTGTTCGCCGCGCGGTGTGTGCCGAGCCGGTGGACCTCGCACCACAGCAGTAGGTACTTCTGGCGTCCCTTGCAGGCGTTCACCGCGTACTTGGCCGGGCTGGACACCCCGGTTGGCAACCTCGACGAACTGACCGCGGGGGTGTGGACGCAGTGGCGGTTCAGCTAGCCGAACACCCGGCTCGGCTACCGCCAGATCACCACTGTGCGGGGGCTGTTGCTGGACGATGCGCGGCTGTCCGCGGCGGCGCGGGAAGCGCTCGCTCGCCGTGTCCTGTGCCCCTCGGCTAAGGAGGTGTCCTTCCAGGGTGCGGAGCTCGCCGCGATCGTCATCGCAGCACGGCGGATGTTCCGTGCGGCGCATCTGCGGATCACGGATAACACCCGCCACCTCGCCCAGTGGCACTCGGGGGTGCTCGCTCGTGGCAGCGAGGCATGGCTGCTGGGTGAGGCGCTGGGCTGTCTGGCCCACACCGGTGAGGTGCCTCGCGATACCCGGGCTGGCCAGCGCGGCCGGGTGCTCGCCCGCTATGCGCGGGTGTTGGGCGGGCAGAAGCCCGAGCACACATGGCAGAGGCTGTTTCTGACCCGGATGGAGACGGTCGCGCTGGGGGTGCTGCTGGCCGAGCACGGCTGGAACCTGTCGGTGATCAATCGGTTAAAGGTGCCGCGAGCAGCCCCGGACGCCGGCCGTGACGGCCTTCGGATCTACCGGGTCGAGCTGGAGAAGCACAAGCGGGGCGTCGGCCGGTACTTCGAGACCCGCAACCTCACCGACGACGGGGCCGCCTCTCCCGGGCGGCTCATCACGCAAGCGCTGGAGGCCACCGTGTTCGCCCGCACGGCCGTGCACGCGCTGCGCCCTGGCACGGACCGCTTGCTGATCTGGCGCTCCGGCAAGGCCCCACTGGACGACCGCCCGCAGCACGAGGCGGGCGAAAGGTCGGGGATCGCAGTGTTCGGGTTCGGGATCTCCGGCCTGTCGGCCCATCGCTGGGCGAGCCAACAGGGCTTTACTTCCTCGCCCTTTCGCCGGGGGCGGCGGACGGTGAACACGCTGCACCGGCGCGCGCCCGGACAAAACAGCCAGGCCACCCACGACCGCGTCTACGCGCTAGCCGACCCCCAGGTCCGCCAGCAAGCGATCCCGGTCATCGCCGAGGCCGCCGAAACCGTGGTGGCCACGGCCCACGCGACCGTGTTCGCCGCCGAACTGCGCGCGCAAGGCGATCCGGCCGACCAGCCGACCGCCACCGCCAACTGCCATGACGTCGGCAACAGCCCCTATCCCGGCCCCGACGGAGGCTGCTCGGCCTCCTTCCTGATGTGCCTGGCCTGCCCCAACGCCCGAATCCACCCCGCCCATTACAGCCGCCTGGCCCACCTGCACCACGCGCTCGACAAACTGCGCACCGCCCTCGAGCCCGGCGAGTGGCAGCACCACTGGGAGGAGGGGCACGCCCGCCTGGAACACCTCAAGGGCCAGCTCGGCACCGCGGAGTGGACCCGCGCCCTGACCGACGTGAGCGACACCGACCGCCACCTCATCGCCCTGCTGCTCAACGGAGACCTCGATCCGTGACGGCCACACCAACTCCTGCTCCGGCCCTTGTTCTTCCCGGCCCCGACACCCCCGTCATCCCGCCCACCGGATCGTCGACGGCTACTGCGGCCCCATCGCGCACTACGCGGCGCCAGCCTGGCCGCTGATCCCCATGAACGCCAACCCTGGGGTCACACAGACCACCATCCACTGGCCGACGTTCCCCGATATGTTCCGCGAGGAGCTGCGGCTGGCCGCCTGGACGATGATCAACGGCGAGCTGCCCGCGGTGTTCCTGCGGGAGCGCCATCCCACCTGGCGCTCCCGCCAGGCGCCCAAGGCGCTCTACCAGACGATCAACACCTGGTGCCGGCTGGCCGCGTGGCTCACCGGCCGGGGCATCACCACGCCGAGCGCCTGCACCACCCAGGTACTGGGCGATTACGGCCGGCACGTGCGCGACAGCGGGGCGGCCCGCATCACCGTGCACAGCATGCTGTCGTCGCTGACCCGGCTGTGGGTCTTCGATCAGATCTGCGGCCGTCCCAGCGGCATCGCCTGCCCGCCGTGGGAGACGGAGGGGGTGGACGATTTCCTGCCGTCGTCGACGCCCGGCGGCGAGAACGCCACCGAGGCGATCAGTGAGCAGACCATGAGCCCGCTGCTCGTGTGGGCGATCCGCACGGTCGAGGAGTTCAGCGACGACATCCTGACCGCCTGAGCCGAACACAACAGGCTGCGTGCGACGGCCGCCGCGAACATCGCCACGCCCGCCTCACGCGCTGCTCTTCGGGCCTTCATGGACCGCATCGACGCCGGCCAACTGCCGATTCCGACCACCGGGTGGCCGGGCCGAACCACGATCGCGGGTGCCTATATCGCGGCCCTCACCGGCGCCTCCCTGAATCAGGTCTACAACGCCACCCGCGATCACGGGTGGCGGCAGGCCGCCCTGGAGCGTCCCGGCCCGTGCCCGCTGCGTGTCCCGGTCACCGGCCAACTCGGCAGCGCGCCGTGTAGAGAGAAGCCGTCGACTACACCGAAGCAGGTTCCCTGATGCGCCAGTTGGGCACGGCGTGCTTCATCGTCATCGCCTATCTGACCAGAATGCGCCCCGGCGAGGTGGCCGGACTGCGCAGCGGCTGCTGCCCCGACCCCAAGCCGGACAGTGCGGGGCGCACCGGGCGGCACTTAATCACGAGCACGGTGTACAAGACGGCTCGCGACAAGGACGGCAACCACCACTCCGAAGGCGAGATCCGCGACGTCCCCTGGGTGGCCATCGCCCCCGTAGTGAACGCCATCCGGGTTCTGGAACGCATGGTGCCTCAGCGGCAGTTGCTATTCGATCACCACGCCCACGATCTGCTCGGCACCCGCGCCGGCACCGGCTCGCTCACCGTGCACAGCCTGGGCGTCCGGGTGGAGGACTTCATCACCTGGGCCAACCAGGAGGCAGCAGCCCGCGGGCTGGTCGGTGAGGTCATCCCGCCCGATCCGCGACTGGCGGTTCAGCCCCCTGAGGCAGAGCCGCCGTACCCCCGGCGTGCGGGCTGTACGCCCGGGGGTGCGGGTCGGTGTCAGACGGTGAGTGGTCCGGTCTCGCTCCGGTACTCGATCTCCATCGCGTCCAGGTGTGCGAGGACGTCCTGGTGCTTGGAGTAGGGATAGGTGAGTGCCAGGAGGCGGCGTGCGCGTGTGAGGGCAACGTAGTAGGTCCGCAGCAGCTCGGAGTTCCCCGTGTGCAGTTGTGGGTCGGCCCAGGCCTGCAAGAGCTCGGACACGGCTTGCGATGTGGGCAGGTGGACGAGGACGGCATCGGCTTCCTTGCCCTTGGCCCGGTGAATGCTGGATCCGCGCATGGCCGCGGCGGGCGCGTCCTCGTGGTCGCCGTGCGGTACGTGAGCCAGTGCCGCGATGGGTTCGTCCAGCTCTTTGTTGGCCAGCTTCAGGGCCTTCGGGCGGGCGGGAGCAGTTCCGGAGGGCGGGCTTTGGGCTTTGAGTACGGCGAGGGCTTCGCTGCGCCAGACGCGGGCCGGGGTCTGGTCGACGGGCGGCAGTGCGGCCAGGAACCGTGCGGCGCGACGGCTCAGGAGCGCGGGCTCAATGGCGTGTGCTGCCAGGATCTCGGTGAGGCTTCCTTCGGCGTCGGGGTGCCAGTAGTCGCTGAGCAGCGTGCTGGCGATGGTCAGGGCATGCTGGCGGGCGGCGGGAGGTGTCTCGGTTGCGGCGAACACGGCAGCCGCCCAGGCGAGCTTGATACCGCTGCCGGCTCCCTTGGGAGGGTGCAGTGCCGGGCGGGAGTGCGCCTTGGGAATGGCGTTGTTGTTGTAGGCCAGGGCCATGCAGTTGTCGGCTGTGATTCCCTTGCGTTCGGCGTGCCGAACAAGGACGTCGCTGGCGTCGGCGATGTCGGTGAGGCCTGAGGCCTTCTTGCGATGTCGGCCGTAGGGCAGGAGCAGCACGGGGGTTTGCGTGTCGTGGTGCTTGCCTACCGGATCGTCGGCGAGGCTGCGCGTGGCGGGGCGAAGGGTGGCGGCCAGCTGGCAGACGGGCGGGCTGCTGCGCCAGTTGCCGTTGAGCTCCAGGTGGTTCGCCAAGTGCACTGTGAAGGTGAGCAGTTCCTGTGGCCGGGCGTCGTTCCATTCGTAGATGCCCTGATCGGTGTCGGCGACGATCACCAACGGCAGGCCGGCCTGGTGGAGGTGCTTCAGGATCGCAAGGTCGAGTGTGGAACAGTCCTGGGCTTCGTCGACGACGATCTCGGTGAAGCGGTCGCGCAGCAGTTTGGTGATGGTCGGGTTGCGGACGTGGTCGAGGGCTGCGACGCGGGTCTCGTGCCCGGTCATGTAGCCGCGGGTCTGCCACAGCACGTCGCGCCGCTGTCTGGCGAAGCGGACGTAGTCCGCTTCTGTATAGGTGGAGTTGGCCAGGGTCCTTGCTTTGTCCGGTGTCGGCCATTCGACCTGTGTGTGGCGGGTGTCGGGGTTGTAGGTGAAGCGGAACTCGGACAGCGGGATCTTGCGGGGGCCGACGATGGCGGCGCGGACCTGGTCCCAGGACCGGATGTGCTGCCAAGCGGGGGTGGCGGGCAGGAACGGCCGGACCAGGTAGCGCCAGAGGAAGCTGTCGAAGGTGCCGATGAAGTGGGGGAAGGAGATGAGGTCGGGGCGGTTGCCCGCGCAGCGGTCGCGCAGTTCGTCGGCGGCGACGTTGGTGAAGGACAGCAGTGCTCTGCCGGACCGTACGGGGCCAGGCGGTGTGCGGCAGTGGCGGTCGACCAGGACGCGGGTTTTGCCTGCGCCGGGGCAGGCGCGCAGGAACAGGGGGGCTTGCGCGTGCGCGGCTTGCTGTTGGCGCTCTTCGGCCTGGGCCCGGCGGGCGTCGATGGGGTTCATGCGTCCTCGCCGGGTGCTGCTGCGATCCACCGGATGGCGGCGGCGATGTGTTCAGGTACCACGAAGCCGCCGGGTGCTCTGGTCAGCCGGTCCGCGAGTCGGTAGGCGAAGTCTCCCTTGGGGAGCTTGTTGTTGCCCGTGCTGAACAGGGCGCCGAAGGCAGCTGCTCTCTTTTCGGGGGTCGGTGCTTCGTCGATGGGCTGCCAGCGACGTGCCGAGCGGGGGCGCAGGTCGAAGAAGACGTCAGCGAGCAGCTGGCGGTTGGCCGGCTGCATCAGTTCCGGTTCGAGGGTGGGTCTGCTCTCGGCGATGTGGAAGGTGCTCTCGGGTACCTTCCAGTCCTGCAGGTGCCTGCGGAGAAAGACAGCCCGGTTGAAGCCGACCTCTTCGGGGTCGTCCTGGCCGTCTTCTTCTGGTGCCGGGGCGGCTTGGGCGGGGTTGTCATCCGGGGCGGCCGCAGGGGTGGTCTCGTCGTCGTCCTGCGTCGCTCGCGGGTCCTGGTCGGTGATGACGACCACCTTGTCGGCGACGCGTGCTCCGTGGACGTCAGCGAGCAGCGCACGCAGGTAGGGGGTGAAGTCCACGCCGTCGACGGCCACGATGCAGCTGCCTCGGAAGACGGCATGGGCGCGGGCGCGGTCCGTGTCGTCGGGGATGGCGTCCAGGACCAGGCGGGCGAAGGCGGGCAGCAGCAGCGCTTCGGCCAGGCCCTCGACGAGGATCACACGGGTGCCGAACAGCATGGCGCTCTTGGTGATGTCCAGGTAGCGGTCGAGCTTGGCGGGCTCGTGCTCGGTGAAGGGGATGGAGGCGATGGGCACGGCTGCGGTGGTGAAGGCGAACGTCGGCTTGGCCACAGTCAGCGAGACGGAGTCCGCCGGCTCGTCCTGGCCGGTCGCCTCGTCGGTGGCCGGCTCTGTACCCGCGAACGCCGCCGGGGTGGCGGTGCGGCGCCGTTTGAGGACCACCAGGTCCTCGACCGTGGTCGCGGCGGCGAGGACCGGCGAGTGGGTCGTGATGATCACCTGGATGCGGCCGAGCGGCGCGCCTTCGATCTCGGGGGTGTTCTTCTGCGACTGCAGGGCTCTGGCCTTGAGGTGGTCCAGCAGCAGGTTCTGCAGCTGCGGATGCAGGTGGGCCTCGGGCTCCTCGACCAGGAAGAGGGTGAGGTCTGCGCCGCGGGCGGCCTCGAGTTCGGCCAGGACGGTGGCTATGTACAAGAGGTTGGCGTAGCCGAGTCCGGAGCGTGCGATGTCCTCGATGTGGAGGCCTTCATCGCTCATGCGGGTCCGCAGGGCCCGGGCGATGGACACCAGAGTCGGATCGGCGAACGACAGTCCCATGTGCTGGGGATGTGCTCCGGCCGTCAGCTGGGCCAGCGGGTCGTTGATCCGCCCGCGTACCTTCTGGATCTTGTCGTGCTCCTCCAGGTTCCGGAAGTGCTGGGCCTGTTCCTCCTCGAAGGCCTTGACCGCCTCCTCGCCGCCCAGCTCCGCGGCGAGGATCAGCCGCAGCCTGTTTCCGGAGCTGGACGCAAGCTCCTGCTGGGCATTGCGCATCGGCGGCAGGTACACGTGCCGGACCGTACGGCGCGCTTCAGGCTCGGGATCGTCCAGCATCCGGCCGGCCGACCAGACGGGGCGCTGGGCTCGTTCTCCCTGCGCAGGGCGTGTGAAAGCGACGCTGTAGCGGGCGCGCAGCCCCTCCCCCAGGCCCGGCTCGTCTCTCTGCGGAACGAGCGCCTGCAGATGAGTTGCTGCTTCGACGTCCTCAAGTCCCGCGTACACTGCGGACAGTTGAGCGCTGGCGCCCTCCGCCCAGGGATGCACATCATCCGGATCCCACCAGCGGGTGCGCCGCCCATCCAGCGGATCTGTCAGCAGGCGCAACGCGTCGACGAAGTTCGATTTGCCGGCGTTGTTCTCCCCCACGACCACGGAGACGCCCTGTCGCAGCGGAACATCCATGTCCAGCAGCGACTTGAACCCCTTGGCCCTGATTCTCCCCAGGTACAACTTCTCCCCCATTTCTTCTGCTGGAGTCGGAGGATACTGGTGGAAGAATCACTTTGGCGGCTGTTTGGAATATGTCGGCGGCACATCAGGATGTGGCCCTGCCGCTGTCGCCAGGGGCGAAGCTGCAGTTGTGCGGAGTTCCGCTGCGATAGCGCGGGGGCTGTCACGGCGGGATCGGCCGGTGTGCGGAAAGAGGGCGCGGTGAATGCGGCACCGGTCCTGCCGGCAGTGCGCCGACCCGTCATCGCGCGGACAGTGCCGGCTGGCGTTGCAGGGCGGACCGTATGCGTCGACGTGCAGTGGCGGTGGGCCGCTCGAGCTTGGTGCATTCGACGGCCACCTCGGGCAGGGCGCGGGAGACCAACGGATCGTCCCGCGCGGGCTGTTGGTCCGCACGTTCCCGCGGGGCGGGCGGTTCGAAAGTGGGCAGGGCCTTGGCCAGTGCGCGTACTGCACGGTGCTGCAGTGTCTTGAACGCGCCCTCGCTCTTGCCCATGATGCGGGCGGTCTCGCCGACCGACAGTCCCTGCAGGAAGCGCAGGGCGAGGGTCCGCCAGCCCTTTCTGCCCGGTCAGCGCGGGCGCAGTGCAGCGCGCCATGTGCCCGCCACGGAGCGGGTGACCGTGGCGGGCACATGGCGGGCGTGCCGGAGCACCTGCGGCGCCCTCGCCGAGCACACCTGAACGTTCAGGGGTGGTGAGCTGCTCTACGAGCGCAGGTGTGACGAGGTGCTCTACGCGTGCCTCGCGCGGGGGGGGGCGTGCGTAGAGCCCTCGGCCAGCTCACGCACGTCTGCCCTCGGGTGGTGGTGCCTTGCGCGGCTTGGGGTGGGGTGGTCCACGGTGTGCCCGGTACGGCGATCCGAGCGTTCGACACGCTCTGTTCCAGTTGTACGAGGTCGTAAGGGGGAGCGCCGGGGTGGGGGAGGGCCTCTCCGGTTCCTCGGTGAGAGGGGCCTTGTGGCGGTCTGACGGGACCCGGCCGGCAGGACGGCTGGGGGCGGCGCGCGAGTGCAGGAGTGCGGCATACAGCACCACGTCTGCCCATTCAATAACCGAGCTCATTGAATGCCGCTTCCGGCCGGTGGAGATTCAGAGCGCGCCACGCCTTCCCGGCAACTCCCTTGCCATCGAGGGCTTCAGCCCTGTCATGGGGCCGGTTGCGCCGCTAGCCCCCGCCTCCATGAACCTGACGCCGTCCGAAGAAGTGCTCCTCAACCCGCCCTATCCCGCGCACGGAACCGTTCCGTGTGCCTGATCCCGAGGGGGAAACCCGATGTCCACGCTCGCTCTGCTCGTCTTCCTGCTGCTGTTGGTGATCGCCTCATCGATCGTTGGCGGAGCCGTCTACTCCGTGCACCGCTACCCGGCCCTCCGCCCCGCCATCACAACCGGCCCCACGGCCATGGACACGATCGCCACCATCCTCGCCGCCGTCCTGGCCGCAGGCAGCCAGTAGACCGACGGACCGCGCCCTGGCTCTTCATGCGATCAGGCGTGCCTGGGGGAGTTTTACGGCCGTAAAACTCCCCCAGGCGGCCGACACTCACAAGCCGCTACCTCGTGGGCTGCGCTCGCCGCGGCAACCCACGACAGAGGTTGCCTACGAGATCGAGAGCCTCGTCATCCTCGACGCCGGACGGCACCTTCGACGGAACAGAAGTCACCGACTCCCTTCCGTGCTGTTGCGGACGCAGGTCAACGGGCGCCTCTCTTCGGGGCCGCGGCAGAACGCGGAGTCAGGCGCGCAGGCGAGGTTTTGCGGGCGATTCGCCGGTCCCGGACCCGTGCGGCTCGGGCAAGGGCGGCAGCCCTCCGCAGCCGGTCGCTCTCGGTTTCCACGTCCAGCCCGTCGATGAACATCACCAATGTCCAGACGATGCGGGAGCACCAGGTGTCGTTCGGGATCACCTGCCCCTGGAGGTAGCGGTCGATCCGCAGGGTGTCTGTTCCGAAGATCAACCAGAGGCTGTCTTCCAATCCCGTCTTCGCGAGGAGGGCTTCGAGCTGGGCGATGAAGAGATGCTGTTCGCGGGGGACATCGATCTGCACGGGAAGGGCGTCGGGCCTTGGCTGCCAACGCCGGCGCCCTTCACGGCGGGCGAGAGCCAGATATCGGGCTTTCCACTCCTGCGCTTGATCACGGGCTTCATGCTCTGCAGGGAGGCGTTCGATCCAGCCCCAGATCGGATCCCCGCGCAGAGAGTCCTGGGCTCGTTCCGCATCGGGGCTCCCGGCCCACCAGCGCAGCAGCGTGCTGACCGTGTCGGGCTCCGGCAGTCGCTTGCCGGACAGTGCCGCGTAGAGAGCTGCGCGTGAAGGGCTGGTCTCCCAGTGGGTGGCGATCCAGCTGACTCCGACCTTCCCTACACCGAGTTCGCGCAGATCGAACGCGAACGCCTGGAGATCGCCGTCTTGCGGGTTCGGGATACGCGGCCGAGCAGGCATGTTCAAGGTCCCCCGTCTTCACGGCGCTTGATGTCTCGCGACGTTTTTGTACACAAACCGATTGTCAGTGGCCACCCATAAACTCCTAACGCGCCGCGGAGCGGCCCCGCCAAGGACAGGAACGGTCTTGGGTGGAGCACCGCGCCAACGGGTTCCCGGCGCGCAGCAGTCCGGTCCGGTCGAGCTATCTGGAGGTGAAACGACTGTGGCCCCCCGCGCCAACGGGGGGCCACACAGCAGTCCGACGGGTCTTGCACCTGGTCTCGAAGCACGTCACGCACTTCATGATTGGAGAAGAACCATCAGTTCCAACCCCGAGGTTACGGGGCGGTTCGACCTGTCGTCGACCCGCATCCCCCGTTGGAAGTCGTGGTGGGAGGCCCTCCGTGCTTTCCTTGTCCGGTGCTGGGTCTCCGGCGCCGCCCGTGGCACAGCGCTGTGGGGGGCCGTACGCGGCTTCGTCACCCATCACCGCATCCTGAGCAGCGTCATCGGAGCTGTAGCTCTGGGCGTGCTCAGCGGGTTCGGTAAGACCTTCGGCCAGTACTTCGCCGGAGCAGTCCTCGCCTGGCTCACGATGCGGTTCTGACGTACGCGTCCTCCGTCTCGTCCTTCGACCGCCAGGAGGAGGACGAAACGGAGGCGACAAGCCGGTCGAGAGGCAAGCCTGCCCGACGGCACTGACATCCAGGTGACGCAGCAGCGTTACAGGCCCGTTCCTGCTGGCCGATGAAGTCTCGTCAGCGCACAGAGGGCGGGCCTCCTTCCACAAGGACGACGCGAGGTCCGGTGCCCTCTCTTCTTCTCCATCGGCGATGCGCCGAAGGAGGGAGGGGCTTGTTGGTCATCTCAGTGCGTCCAGTCCTCAGGGCCGCCGCCGCGTCACTCGATCAGCGTGGAGCGGACTACGTCCATCTCGTCGTAGTCCTGGAGGCCGGCCTCCTGCAAAAACGCGGCCACGTCCCGGAGGCTGTATGCCCTGCCGGAAATCTGCCCGTCGACCCGCACACGACGCCCGCCATCCTCATCGGGCGGATACACGACCACAGGATGATCCAAAGCCATGACGCCAGCCTGACGGGAACCGGCGCAACCGCTGCACTGCCGGGCAGGGTCTTGGGTACATGTGACCTCCTCTCTGTTCCGGCGCCGGACCGACCGGCGCCGCCTGCGCCTGTGGCCAGTGGGCCTCGTGCTCGCCTCGACCTTCGCCGCTGCGGTCGCCATCGCGGCCGGAGTGTTCGTGGCCGGGTGGGACCTGCTGGGCGCCCACGGCCTGAAAACGCAGCGGCGCCTCGACGCCAAGACGCTCTTCGACCTGGTGAAACTCTCCTTCGGGGTGGTGGCCGGGGCGGGCGCACTGGTCGCCCTGGTGGTGGCCTACCGGCGCCAGCGGGTGGACGAGGACGGCGCGCTGCGCGAGGCGACCCGGCTGCACACCGAACGGTTCACCACCGCCGTGTCCCAGCTCGGCGAGGAGTCCGCCGCGGTCCGCCTGGGCGGGGTGCACGCGCTGGCCGGGCTCGCCGACGACGCCCCCACCACCCTGCTCCGCCAGACGTGCATCGACGTGCTGTGCGCGTACCTGCGGCTGCCCTACACCGCCGAGGCCGACCTCCCGCCGGACGACACCGCCGCCCGGCACGCCTACCTGGCGCTGCGCGAGGTGCGGCACACCGTCATCCGCCTCATCCGGGACCGCACCGCGGCCGGCCCCGAGGAGACACACGTCTCCTGGCGCGGTCACCACTTCGACTTCACCGGAGTCGTCTTCGACGGCGGGAACTTCTCCGGCGCGGTGTTCACCGCCGGCGGCACGGTCGACTTCTCCGGCGCGACGTTCGCTGGCGGCACGGTCGACTTCTCCGGAGCGGTGTTCTCCGGCGGCCGGGTCGCCTTCTCCGAGGCGGAGTTTTCCGGCGGCCGGGTTTACTTCTCCGGCGCGCGGTTTTCCGGCGGCCGGGTCGACTTCGTTGGCGCGCGGTTCTCCGACGGTGGGGTCAATTTCGTCCGCGCGCAGTTCTCCGGCGCCACGGTCAACTTCTCCTTCGCGCGGTTCTCCGGCGCCACGGTCAACTTCGTCGACGCGGCGTTCTCCGGCAGCCGGGTCGCCTTCTCCGGCACGGAGTTCTCCGGCGGCACGGTCGACTTCTCCGGCGCGACGTTCGCTGGCCGCTGGGTCGACTTCAACAGCGCGCGGTTCTCCGGCGCCGAGGTCTACTTCGACGACGTGGAGTTCTCCGGCGGCACGGTCGACTTCACCGCCACAGCGTTCTCCGGCGGCACGGTCGACTTCTCCGCCGCGGAGTTCCGCGGCGGCCTCGTCGACCTCGCCTCGGCGCGGGGCCCGGCGCCGGTCGACCTGATGCCCCCGCCCGGGCAGCCCCTGCCACCCGGGCTCCACGTGCCCCCGCCGTGGCGGTCACCGGCGCCCTGACCGCCGCCTGCCGCGGCCTACAGCACACCGATGCCTGCGAGGATGCCGCCATCCGTCAACTCGCCCCCGCCGCAGAGAGGAAGAACGCGAAGACATCGGCCAAGAAGGCTGCGCCGAAGAAGCCGCGCCTGAGGAAGAGCACGCGCAGTAGCGCCTAGTGCGTGCCACGCCCGCGGGAAGTGACGAGTTGACCACAATGACGGCTGGGGCCTCCTTCTGCGGCCATCGGGACACGCCCACTATGGGGTCATTGCCTTTGCGTGCTGGTTCGGCGCCCTACAGTCCACCTCGGCCAGACACGTACGCCGCTCGGCACCGTCACCGCGGGTCCCACGCCACCGCACGGGTGACCATGGCGCCGAGGAAGGCACCTCCACCGCGGGTGGCAGGGGCTCCGTGCTCCCGATGCTCACCATGCCCACCTCTGTGGTCAACTCCGTCGGGGCATGGCGTGGGGCCCCGAGGCTGGACGACGATCAGATGGTGAAGAGCGGCTCCAACTCCCGCAAGTCCCGTACCCGCACGCGCAGTACACGCACCGGCGTCACCTACCAGCAGGCATCCGGGACCGGCCGAACGGACTCCCGGCAGCGGCGCCTGCCCCAAGTCGTGCAGTTCCTGGCCCGCTACCAGCGCTGTCCCCTCACGGTGGCACAGCCGCTGGCCGCCGCTTGGGCCGACCAGGGGCTGGAAGTTCTGCTATTGCGCCAACCAGAAGAGACCTGGCCGACGCTGAACTTCGTCAGGAAGAACGGCAAGATGAGCCTTGAGGAGCCGCCCGTCGAGCACGGGCCGCGCGCCACCGTGCTCTGGGCACATCCCACCGGCCCCGGACGGCTGGTGGAGTACCGGTGTCCGTGGACCTCGGATGTGGGCGGGCCGCTCTTCACGGCCCAGACATACAGGGAGAGCTACGAACCACTGCGCCAGGCCGTCGAGGAGATGCGCCCTTACTTCGACATCATCATCTTGTGCGACGAGGGTGAGTTCCCCATGTGCTTGCCTGCGGCCGAGGCCTTCGTCCTGGTCGCCTACACCGACCTGCCGCGCACCGAATCGCAGCTCGTACTCACCGCCGACGGGACACAGAGCACCCAGCGCGCGCTGACCCCGCAGCAGAGCGCGGCCATCCTGCGCGACCGCCAACTGCGCCACATCACCGGCCTCGCGCTGCGCTCCCCGGTGGTCGGCATGGTCTGCGCCTCCAAAAGCGACCCCATCGCCCCCGACCCGGCCTTCGCTCACGCCGTCGCAGCCGACATGGCGGCCACCGGCCTGCCCATCGCCGGATGGGTCACCGGACCAGAGCTGCACGGGTTCACCAGCGCCGGCCCTCAGCCACCGTACGCGCCGACTGACCCGGCCGCGGGCTACCACCACGCCGCCGCCAGCCTCCTCCAGCTCCCCTACTCCAACCACTGAGCGACCAGTTGGACAGGGCGGCCTCGGGGCAATCCCACACCGTGCGCATCCGGTGCCGCCCGCCGGGATCGGCTCCACAGGCACGCCCCGGTGTCCGGGCCCGTCGTACGAACTGCCGACATCATGTGCTGCCCCGGGCAACGGCCCGGTACGCGCGCAGACACGGGCCCATGAACTGATCACCCGGACCGGTGGCGTGCTCGTGTGCCCAGCCCGCCGCCGGATACGGCACCGTGGACCCATGCCCCGCTGTCTCCGCGCCCTGCCCTTGGACCTCGCCCTACTGACCCTCTGCGGTTGCATGGCCGTCCCGCCGCCGTCCACAGCCCAACGCCCCTCCCCCGTACCCCGCTCCGTCACGCCCAGCGCGCCACCGCGCCCCGTGGAACCACCCGCGCGCGAGGCCCTCGTTGAGATCCGCCGTGAAGCCCGGCATCCCGCACCCCTGCGAGCTGCCGCTCCTCAGGCACCGGCGCGCAGCACACCACCTGCTGCCCGAAAGCCAGAGCCAGCCCGGCCGCAGTCCGTCGTTCAGCGACCGGCTCCTCCCGCGGCGCGCTGCCACGACACCGCGGCCCGGGCGCCCCACAGCAGCGACCGGCCCCTGCCCGCCAGCCCGTAGCAGGCGGGCGCACCTACGACATGCGCGACCTGTGCCACGCGGCCGACCGAATCGACATCAACCCGGCCTGGGCCACCCTGTGCCGCCGCTCCTACGGGCGTTAGGCAACGCTTCTCGGGGCGTGCGTTCTCGTCCCCTGCCGCAGCCTTCAGCCGGGAAGGTCCTCATCCGGAGCGAGTTCGCTGTAGACACCGGGGCGACTGCGGGAGACACCGAGGGTACGGACGTAGGGGTCGAAAACCAGACGCTTGCTGTACGCACGCTCCAGGCCCCAGCCGACCGTCCGGAAGGGAGCGTGGTCCTTGGCGGGGACGGTGACGGTCTCGGTGCGCCCGTCGTAGGAGACCGTCAGTTCCAGCCGCCAGCGGTAGTCCACGTCCCGGCGGGTACCGGAGACGAACTCGAACACCAGGGGCTCGCCCTTCTCCACCCACCTGGTCTCGACATCGGTGTAAGGGCGCCACTTGTTGGAACTGCTGTCGCTGACCGCGACCGCTTCCTTGTCTGCCGAGTCCAGGTCGATGTACGCCTGCTCCACAGCACCGCCGCCCTGCGGCGGGGAATGGGCGAAGGCTCCGTGCGGCGCCCTGCGTTCGGAGAGAACGCGCGCGCGGATGCCCGTGATGAGGACCTTCTCCGTGCGGTTGCCGGTGAGGGTGACCTTGTGGCGGCTCACTTCGCGGCAGTCGAGCTTCTTGTTCTTCCCCCCGTTGACGCAGAAGGAACCGATGCGCCAGCCGCCCACCTTGCGCATGGCCCTGGCCGCGGCCTCGGACTCCCCGATCGGTAGGCCGGTCCGGCCGGCGAGTATGTCTCCTACCCCGCGGAGGTCAGCTTCGCTGACGGGATGGTCGAACACCCACGACCAGCCGTCCGGGCCTGAGTCCCATATCTGCTTCGAGGAGGCGAGCAGCGCGGGCTTCCCGGCCAGTTCCCGCTCCTGGTCTTCCTCCACCGCATGCTGGGCACGGACCTCGCTGCCCGGGGCGAAGAGGTACTGCCCGGCGAAGTAGAGAGTGGGCAGGACCACGACCGTGCCGAAGATCCACCACCGCCGCTGCTCCAAGGGACGTCTGCCGTGCTCCCGCTTCGGCCCTCGCGAGCCCTGCCGCGGCGGTACGTGGCGCACCTACCCCAACCCCCAAGGTGACCGGCCTGTGTGTCAGACAGCCAGCGTAAAACCCCTCCCGTGTCGTAGGGCGCTTTCAAGACCCCATCAGTTCAGGGTGCATCGAGACTCTGACGTGCTGTCAGGCGTCCGATGAAGGACGTGCCCATCACGCAGCAGCAGTTCACCTTGGTCGTGGAGGGCAGGAACGGCGAGACTCACCTGGGCTGGCTGCGGCTCCGCGGCCCCATGTTGGGGGGCGCGGAATTCGTCGGCGCGGAACTGTCTCGCCTCGCTGTGCTCCTCGTGCCCCTCATTCACCCCTACTGCGAAACAGAAGCCCTGCGCGGCAATGTCCTCGGTGAACTTACGCCGATCTGTATCAGTGGCTGGAGGACAAGCAGCTACCGAATGACCCTCCAGAGCAGTGGCAAGCAGACTGGCACGTCGCCAATCCCGACCAGTTCAGGCCGTGACGCGACAAGCGGTTCCACCACCCTCACCTGACCGATCGCACCCGATTCCCTGCGTGCACCAGGGAACCGGCATCCGCATCGACCAGGGCCGCATCGAGGACGACGTCCGTTGCCCGGGCGGGCGCGTTCCGCTCCCGCCTCGCACGCCTCTGGGCATAGGCGACCCACCTGCCGCAATTGATGGCACCGCGCCTTCTGCAACCCACGGACTACCCCTTGGCGCGGAAGCAGCCGGTCTTTGAGCGAAGCTCAGGTCTCCTCGCCCGACACATCCGATCCGTGCTGACGATCCATCGCACCGAACGTCTCTCCGCACGCGGTCGTTCGGTGCTCCCACGCCAGAGCCTGCTTCAGGTACTCCCCCAGCTCACCGACACCATCGGCCATCGGTTGCAACGTGTCTGTCCTGAAAGTTCATTGACGCTGCATTTACCCAAATGATCATGTGGTGCCCGTCTTCGAACACGGCCGGTGACAGGCCGGCCACAACCTTGTGAGAACAGATGCTGAGATCAACTCGCACACCACGGTTCCGCAGACGCTGGACCGCGGCGTCCATCGCTGCCGTTGTGATGTCTGTGGCACTTCCGGCCTCCTCGCAGGCGCTCGACGAGCCTGACGGGAAGTTGGAGGTCGTCTCCACCATCGGCCCCCTCGGCGCCCCGTGGCCGACGCTCGAGGGCTTCACCGACAGCAGCTCGACGACACGCACCGCCGCAGAGAGCGCGGCGGACCTGACGCAGCCTCAGGCAGCTCCGGAAACACTCGGTCCCGCCGGGCGGTGGGCACCGAAGTCGAGTGCTCCGTCCGCAACCGCGCCGCCGGCCACGTCCAGCAGCCTGGCCCAGCGGGCGGCGGTGTCCCCCTACCCGGACCCGTCGCGGACCATGACTGCCAAGGAATGCGCCAAGGGCCTGGGCTCAAGCAAGAAGTTCTACATCAAGTCTCGGTTCGCGGTCTGCTCGGGCGCCTCGTTCAACCAGGCCTGGTTCGTCCAGAACCGGCCCTCCGGTCAGAGCCGGATCAACTTCATGGCCGTGGGCACCATCGCCAAGGGCAGCCGGACCGTGAACGTACGCCACCACTACCGGTTCGAGACCACCGGCACCACCGGGGCACCCGGGTTGATCCTCACGCCGAAGGTGATCCTGCCCCAGACGTGGCCGGCCAGTGCACGGATCAGCCAGGGCGGCGACCTGCCCACCGGACAGAGCTGGGCGACGCTTGCCGCGCAGCCCGATCCCGGCTTCTCCCACAACCTGACCGGCAAGTCCGGTACGGGCTCGGGCCCCGATGACGGGCTCTTCACCATCTTCCAGCCCGAGCTCTCCTTGAAGGTGACCGGCGGCTGGAAGATGACCGGGCCCCTGAAGGGCGCGCCGTTCTTCCTGGCGCCGCGCTGGGACAAGGCGAAGTACCTGGCCGGGGCCAGGGCCGATGGCGGGGCCACGTTCAGCTATGCGGTGGCGATGCCGTTCAGCACCAAGGCCGGCGCCAAGGAGAGGCTCGCGGCACAGCACATCAAGGATGCCTACACCAAGCCGACGACGACCGAGCCGGCCAATACCAAGAAGGACATCCCCGGCCGCACCGCCAAGGAGCCCCTCACCCGCCTGTATCACGACGATAAACGCCGCGAGGACAACCGGGATGAGGCGATCAAGGCGTGCAAGGCCAAGTGGGGGCCCGGCTACGCGGAGAACCGGACCAAGCAGTGCGATGAGTTCCCCTTCTCCACCACCTACGAAGGCGCCGCGCAGGCACTGAAGAAGTACGACCCGCAGGGCAAGGCGCCCAAGAAGAACTTCTCCGCCCGGCCCATCCCCAACGCCGACAACGAAGCCGGCGGCAGGATCATGAGCAGCTTCTACGCCAAGAACCGCATCATCGACGGCCCCGACGACGGATTCCAGATCAAGGTGTCCTGACCGCCACCTCCTGTGGGCGGCACCCGCCCACAGGAGCCCTCACACCGGCCAGAACTGCAGCAGGAAACGCTCCACCCCATCGGGCACGCCCTGCTCGGCGAGAGCCGCGACCTCTTCCTGCCCCACGACATGGGCGCGCAGCCGCCACCGACGATCCGCAGCACCCAGGCTGATCTCGTTCTTGTCCGGCCCGCCGGCCGTGTGGAACTGCAGGTGCCCCGACGCGGAATCCAGCTCCGCCTCGCCCGTCGCCTCCCAGGCAACGGAACGGTCCGGCTCCGGCGGCGCATCCCAGACCTCGACCGTGACCGCAGCCTTGTGCGTATGGCCTTTCGACCTGATGTCCACGCGCCCGTGCTGCGCCGACACCAACCCCTCCGCTTCGTCAGGCCAGTCGTCGATCACGTCCTCGTCGGCGTCCTGCAGCCAGAGCAAGAACCGCTCGACCAGGACCGGGAATTGCCCGCGATGCACCAACGCCATACAGCTACTCCACTCACTCGCGCCACTGCCCCAACGACGCTACCCGGCCCTGGAACCTAGGACGAACGGTTCCAGACGCCGCTCAAGCACGTCCAGTGCGCGCAGGCATCTGCGAAACCCCGCCGGACTTGCCGCTCTGCCTGACTCGCTCGGCGACCTCGCCAGCTTCCTGCACATCGACCCGGACCTGATCACCGCAGCGTCCGCGCCGCTGCCGCGTCCCGGCCCGAAACCCACCGGCACCATGTACGAGGCCTGGGTCACCACGATCTCTCTGGCGGAAAAGGACGCCACTCTGGTGAGCCTGCTCCGCGACGATAATCCCGATGCTGCCGCTGACCTGCGCCGACGGTTCCGTCTAGCGCCCCGGGCACGGCCCCTGCCTGGCATGATCGCTGCTCATGGACTCTGCCGGGTGGGGAACTCATGCGGTTGAGTTGGCTTCCAGCCAAGTGATCAAGCGGTTGCAGCTTGGGGATGGCGAGCGTGCTCAACGTGAATGGCGTGCTCTGAAGCTGTTGGCTGCGTATGCCCCCGGGCTGGCTCCCGTCCCGGGCACTGCGAATCTTGCGACCCAGGAGCCGACGGTAGTGATGTCCCGTCTTGCCGGTGCTCCCCTGCGGGGGTACTCGCTGGAGGGTGAGCAGATCAAAGCCCTGGCTGACGCGCTGAACGAACTCCATGCCGCGGTGCCCGACGACGTACTCCGGCAGGTTCCCGTCCGGCCCGGCCAGCAGGGTGATCTCATCGCCCAGCTCCAGGAGTGGGCCGTGACGGTTCGTCCTCGGGCCGGCGGCCCGGTGGCGCTGGCCATGAACGATGGGCTGCAATGGTTGGCGCAGTCGGGCCTGAGCACTGATGAAGCCGTAGAGTGCCGCCGGTCTTCGGACCGGGAGACGGCAACCTCGCCAACTATCTCTGGGACGGCGCCAGGGTCCAGGTGGTCGACTTCGAGGACTCGGGCCGCAGTGACCGGGCTTTCGAACTTGCTGAGATCACGGAACATGTAGGCAGTTGGGTGGAGCACCCGCTCGATGTCCCCACGTTCCTGGGCTACTTCGACCTGACCGCGGCCGAGGAATCACGGCTGCGGGACTGCCGCCGGCTCATCGCCCTGGTCTGGCTGTTCCTCCTGGCCTTCGACCACGAGAACGTCAGAAATCCGGCTGGCACCACGGAGCGGCAGGCCGACCGATTGCGAGCGCTGCTCGACTGACGAAGTTGCTTGTTCCGACCGGAGACCGTGCTTCTGAGAGGGATGTCGAGGAGCGGCCCCTTCTCCCCAGCCGCGTGCGCGCGAACGGGGTCGACTGCTCGGCCACCACACGGCCAGGGCCGCCCGATAGTCAGACACTCGGGACAGGGCGGTCAGTCATCTACACGTTGGCCAGCCGCGTCTCGGAGTCGTGTGGCTTTGTATCCGAGGTGGGGAGTCGTTTCGACATGACCGCGGGAGTCACCTCCTGACCGAGTTTGCGATGTCTACTTGTTTTGACGTCACCCAGGGGCTTGCGGTGGGACGGTGGGGTGTGCCTTTGCCGCAGGAGGCCCGATGGGGAAGTCGGATTCGAAGGTCGATCTGTACGCTGCGATTCGCCGAGACCATCGCCAGAACGGGCTTTCACAGCGGGCGCTGCAGCGTAAGTACAACGTCACCTGGCGCACGGTGCGGCGTGCGTTGGACGGGCAGTGGCCTGAGCCGCGCAAGTCGCCGAGGCGGCGGGAGTCACGGCTGGATGCGTACACGGATCTGATCGACAAGATGCTGCGGTCGGACCTGGACGCGCCGGTCAAGCAGCAGCACACCGTGCAGCGCATCTTCGACCGGCTCGTCGACGAGCACGCCGCGCTCGACATCTCGTACCCGATGGTGCGTCGGTATGTGAAGTGGCGCCGGGCGGAGGTGCGGCGGGAAGCCGGGCTGGGGCCTGCGGCGGTGTTCGTGCCGCAGACGCATCTGCCCGGTGCGGAGGCCGAGGTCGACTTCGGCGAGTTCCATGTCCGCCTGGCGGGCCAGGACGCGCGGGTCTATCTGTTTTCGCTGCGGCTGTCGTTCTCCGGCAAGTCGGTGCACCGGGTGTTCGCCACCGCGGGCCAGGAGGCGTTCTTCGAGGGGCACGTGCATGCGTTCCGGACGCTGGGCGGAGTTCCACGACACCGGATCCGTTACGACAACCTGCGGGCCGCGGTCGAGCGGGGGATGGGCCGCGGCCGGGGCCGCCATGAGGCGGAGCGGTGGACGGCGTTCCGCTCGCACTGGGGCATCGAGCCGTTCTACTGCATGCCCGGCATCGAGGGTGCCCACGAGAAGGGCGGGGTCGAGGGGCAAATCGGCTACTTCCGCCGCAACCACTTCGTCCCCGTTCCCGAGGTCACCTCGCTCGCCGAGCTGAACGAACTGGTCGACGGGTGGGACGCGGCCGATGACGGGCGCCGGATTCGCTCGCGCACCCGCACGATCGGCGAGTACTTCGCTCAAGAGCAGGGCCTGCTCAAGCCGCTGCCGCTCGAGGCGTTCGAGACGGGCCGCTGGCTGACCCCGCGGGTCAACCGATTCAGCCAGATCGGGGTGCGTGGCAATGTGTACTCGGTGCCGGTGCGGTTCACCGGACGGCAGCTGCGGGTGCTGCTGCACGCCAACGAGCTGATCGTAATTGACGGCCGCACCGAGGTCGCCCGTCACGAGCGCCTCGGCAAGGTCGGCGGCTCGTGTCTGCTGCTGGATCACTATCTGGAGGCGTTGATGCGTAAGCCGGGCGCCTTCCCCGGCTCGACCGCGCTGGAGCAGGCCCGCTCCGCGGGCCGTTTCACGCCGGTCCACGACAAATGGTGGGCTGCGGCAAAGGCCGCGCACGGCGAGGCCGCCGGCACCCGGGCCCTGATTGAGGTGCTGCTGCTGGCGCGGCACATGGACCACGAGCAGGTCGTGGCCGGGCTCGCGGCCGCCTACCGGGCCGGAGCTCTGACCGCTGACGCGGTCGCTCTGGAGGCCCGCAAGGTTGCCGAGAGCGACAGCGAGCCCGTCCCAACGCGCGCGACGTCGACCAGAGCCAAGGCGGACGGGGACAGCGCGTCGGTGACGTTTCTCGCGGACTGGAGGCTGTCCCATCTGCCGCCGGACAACCGGCCGTTGCCGTCGGTGACCCACTACGACCAGCTCCTCAAACGGCCCGGCCGCACGGCCGGAAGGAAAGAAGGATCATGAGTCCACGCAAGCGCGGGCTGACCGAAGAAGCCGCAACCGCCTCCATCGACCAGGCATGCCGCATGCTGCGGCTGCCCTCCATCCGCCAGCAGTTCAAGGACATGACCGACGCGGCGGCCCGCGACCAGATGTCGTATCGGGCGTTCCTGGCCGAGTTGTTGATGGCCGAGTGCGACGACCGGGGCCGGCGCCGCTCCGAGCGCCGGATCCGGGCCGCCGCGTTCCCACGGGAGAAGTCGCTGCGGGCCTTCGACTTCGACGCCAACCCCAGCGTCGACGCCGCCACCGTCAACACCCTGGCGACCTGCGAGTGGGTCAAGAAAGGCGAGCCGCTCTGCCTGATCGGCGACTCCGGAACCGGCAAATCCCACCTGCTGATCGCGCTGGGCACCGAGGCCGCCATGCAGGGCTTCCGCGTCCGCTACGTGCTGGCCACCAAGCTGGTCAACGAGCTGGTCGAGGCCGCTGACGAAAAGCAGCTGACCAAGACCATCGCCCGCTACGGACGCGTCGATCTCTTACGCATCGACGAGCTCGGATGTGCGCCACGAGGCGCTGATGGATCTCGCGGGATGAGAGGCCCGCCGCCGGTCCTCGCAGGGACCGGTTGAAGCTGGGGGCAGGCTGAACCCCGGGTTGGGGGTGAGGCCGGAAGCAGCCTCGACAACGTAGGGGCGGACCGACACCACCAGACGGTTCGTGCCCGCAAGCGAAGACGGAATGGGTGCAAGGAAACTGAACCAGTGGTTGACGTCCCGTGAGTCGTCAGCGGCCTGCCGAACCTGGTGGATGGGCCGCTTTGCAGTGCTGGAGAGTGCTCTATCCGATGGCCTCTCCTCTTTCGGCGTCTTTAGCCTATGGGCGCCGGGAGGCCTGGACCAAGACTGCGATGTGCGGTCCGCGGCGATGCTGCCGGGGTATAGCTGGGCAC
Source organism: Streptomyces sp. NPDC052114 (assembly GCF_040680155.1). Classification (NCBI taxonomy): domain Bacteria; kingdom Bacillati; phylum Actinomycetota; class Actinomycetes; order Kitasatosporales; family Streptomycetaceae; genus Streptomyces; species Streptomyces sp. NPDC052114. Next base: position 363,520 of record NZ_JBFAWC010000009.1, read on the forward strand.
CGAAGCCGTCACAGAGATCCTCAGTGAACGTGGGAAGCGATCTGGCATCGCCCTTCCCGTCCGGCAGCCGGCCGGGCGGCGGGCAGGCGCAATGCCCGCTGATGACGCCAGATCGTGGCGGAGTCGCCGTAGTACTCGGAGGCCGGGAAAGCCGGTCACAGGGGGAAGGGCGGCAGCGTGATGGCAGCAGGACTGCTGTCGGGGAGGAACGTTGTTGAATAACGACGCGCCGTCGACAACATGGCCGGGCAGTATGACGGCCGCGCGACGGGTACTCGATCATCAGATCAAGCTGCACCGATGGGCAAGGAACGAACCGGATCGCCGGTTCGATGATGTATTCAACTTGATCTGTGACCGGGCCACTTTGGTGGTGGCCTGGGAACGGGTGGCAGGCAACCGGGGCGCCAGGACAGCAGGTGTGGATGCGGTCACCCGCTTCCACATTGAGGAACGTCATGGAGTGATTCCATTCCTGGAGGAGCTTCGCTCCTCACTCAAGGACGGGTCCTTCACTGCGCTTCCGGTCAAGCAGGCGGCGATTCCCAAGAAGAACGGCAAGGTCCGTTACTTGGGCATCCCCACCCTGCGGGACCGCGTCGCACAGATGGCCCTCAAGCTGGTCCTGGAGCCGATCTTCGAGGCTGATTTCTACCCGTCGAGCTACGGGTATCGGCCCGGACGTCGGGCCCAGGATGCCATCGCCGAAATCCACCGCTTCACTCGCAAGCCGTCGACCTACGACTGGGTCATCGAGGGCGACATCAAGGCTTGCTTCGACAACGTCGACCATCACGTCCTGATGGACCTGGTGGCCGAGCGCGTCAAGGACCGCAAGGTCCTGCGGCTGGTCAGTGCGTTTCTACGGGCCGGAGTTGTCGAGCTGCACGGTGGATTCGCGGAGACCCTCACGGGCACTCCGCAAGGAGGAGTCGCCTCCCCTCTGCTGGCCAACATCTATCTCTCGGTCCTGGACCGGCATTTCTCGCGGATCTGGGACAAGGAGATGACCCCACCATGGCGTCGGCAATACCGACGCCGCATGGGGCGGCCGAACTTTCGCCTGGTGCGATACGCCGATGACTTTGTCGTGCTGGTGTACGGCATCAAGTCCGAAGCCGAGACGCTCAAGGCGGAGATCGGTGAACTGCTGGCCCGCAGGCTGAAGATGACCCTCTCGGTCGAGAAGACCCACATCACCCATATCGATGACGGCTTCGTCTTCCTGGGCTTCCACATCCAGCGAAGACCCTTCGGCGACGGTCGTCGCGTCGTGCTCACTATTCCGTCCAAGCCTGCCTTGGCGTCGGTGATGCACAAGATCAAGAAACTGACGGGGCGAAGTACGACATCGCTCTCGTTGGAGGAGGTGCTGCGGACGGTCAACCCCGTCCTTCGGGGCTGGGCGGCCTATTTCCGCTACGGCGCATCGAAGAGAACGTTCTCCTACCTCGGCTGGTACGCGTGGTGGAGGCTGATCCTCTGGATTCGCTACAAGCACCCCCACCTGACCTGGAAACAGTTGCGCCGCCGCTATTACGGGGCGGATCGCATCACGGAGGGCGGAATCGTCCTCTACAACCCGGCGAAGATGCGGGTCCAGCGATACACGTTTCGTGGAGCGCAGATCAGCACGCCTTACAACATCGACGAGGTCGATCCCGACGGAGCACGTTTCCGCCGGACGAACCACGACGATGTGGCCTTCGTCGGCCAGGTCAGCGAATACCTCGCCTGACACATCGGATCACGTGGAGAGCCGGATGCTCGGCCAACGGGCACGTCCGGTTCGGCGGGCGGGGACGGGAAAACCGGCACTGGAAACAGTGCACGGCGTCTCGTCCCCGACCCAACACATGGAACTCGACCGGCACGGCGCCGAGTTGCTGTTCCAGGTTCTGACTGAACGCGAGGAGAAGAACAGCGTCGCGATCGCCTCCAACGAGTCGTTCTCGGGGTGGACGAAGACGTTCACCGATCCGCGGCTCTGCGCGGCCATCGTCGACCGGCTCACCTTCAACGGCGCGATCATCCAGACCGGCACTGACTCCTACCGCCTCGCCCACACCAAAGCCCTGGCTGAACAGACCGCCATCGGCTGAGCAGACGGCCATCCGGATCCCAGGACGGTCCTGACTGCGCTGGTCAAGGTCAGGTCGCGTCTCCAGGACTGGGCAAGGGCCTCTGATCCGGGTGGACGCGGAGCCCGTCGAGAACAATCGCCAAATAGCGTCGCCACATCTCAGACGGATGTTCGCCGGGCAGTGACAAGACAGCGTCGATCATCGCGGCGATCGGTGCGATGTCGGCCTCTGTGATGCCGTCGCGCAACGTGCCTTCGACACTGGCCCTCTCCACAAGGTGCTTGCAGTGGCCTGTGATTTCCCGCCGCGCGCGACCGAGGCCGTCGGCCTCGACGGCGCCCTGGCGCATCAGTTCGCGCAGCCCACGGTTCTTTGCTGCCCTCGCCAGGGCTCTCTCAAGGAAGCTGGCCAAGGCGTCGAAGGCATCTGCCTCTTCCCGGGCCTCCTGGGCCATCGCTGCAATCTCGTCAAGCTCCTGGCCGAAGACTGCCTCCGAGAGTGTCTGCTTGTCGCGGTACTTCCGATAGACGGTGCCAACTCCAAGCCCAGCATGATGCGCGACATCATTGAGGGTGGCCTGGAGGCCGCGTGCGGCGAAAATCTCACGCCCGGCCTGGAGGATGCGTTGACGATTGATCTCCGCGTCCCGCCTCAGTGGGCGTCCGCCTGCCGCGGCTGCTTCCTCGTCCTCCGTCTGACTGCCCATGAACGACTCCTCGCACCGATCCGAACGAACCGGATAGAGCATATCCGGTTCCATGATACGGTCCCCATAAGCGGATACAAGATATCCGCATAGTGATTCCGTGGCGCCAGGCTGCCCATCGGCCGCCCCAACCCGCGGGAGAGGGGAACCAGGAATGCAGACCGTGGTCATCACCGGGGGCACCGACGGGCTCGGCAAAGGGCTCGCCCTGCACTACCTGCGGCAAGGAGCGCGCGTGCTTGCCGTCGGCAGCACTCCCGCCAAGGGCGAGGCCCTTCTGGCGGAAGCGGCGACCATCTCGGCCGTTGACCGTGCCGCCTTCCTGCAGGCCGACCTGACGTCGGTCTCAGCGACCAGGCAACTCATCACCAGAATCGAGAGCACCTGCCCCTCGGTGGACAAGCTCGTCCTATGCGCCCAGCGTTACCGTCTTTTCGGCCCTCGCGCGGTTACCGATGAAGGGTTTGAGCACAGCTTCGCCCTCGCATACCTGAGCCGATTCGTCCTGAGCCACGGTCTGCGCGAGGTGATGGAGGCCGCGCAGCGCCCAGTCGTCATGAACGTCGGAACTCCGGGCATTCCCCTGGGCCGGATCCACTGGGATGACCTGCAACTCGCACGGCGCTACGGCGGCACCAAGGCCACCTTGCAGTCTTTCCGCGCCAACGATCTTCTTGGCGTCGCCTTCGCCGCCGTGCACGCTGACACCCGGATCCGCTACATCGGCTACAACCCCGGCGTTGTGGCGACTGGTATGCCAAACCACCTACCGCAACCGCTACGCACCCTCGCCAAGGCATCCTTCGCCGTCTTCGCTGCTTCCGTCGCGAAGGCCGTCACCCCGATGGCTCAGCTCCTGGACGAACCGCAGGGTGACCGATTCGCCGTCTACCGCAACACGCGCCAACTCCCCCTCAAAGGCGCGTCGTTCAACCAGGAAACCGCTATGCACCTGCACCATCTCACTCAAGAACTCCTGCGCACCCCGTCCATGTAGCCGCCACGCGACCAGATCCGTCGCGGGAGCCAGCGGAGCTGATTACGCGATGCACATCTGAGCGACATCAAAACTCGCTGACATCGATCACGCAGTCACGCGGCGAGCGACTCCCGAACTCACGTCGAATCGACATCCCCGGAGAGTGACACAACCAGTCGTGCGACGGCGACGTCACCGACCTCATCGACCCCAAGGCCCGTGAATTCGGCGCCTACGGCATCATCCGGGTCCGCTACGGCAAGGCTATGCGGGGCTCTCCGCCCAAGCGCCGGTCCGTGCTGACGGTCCCCTTGTTCGACTGGGCCGTCGAAGCCCTCCAGCAGTGGACCGAAGAGATCAAGCCCGCCATCGCGGGCCCTGGCAGCTCCTGCCTCTGGCCTTCCGAACGTGGTGACAAGCTCACCGCCGCGACGGTCACCACCGCCTTCACCCGCTGCCGCAAGGAGCTCGGCCTGGCCGAAGGGCTCGACCTCCACTCGCTGCGAAGGTCCTACGTCAGCCACTTGATCGAGGCTGGCTACGACGCCCTGTTCGTGCAGCAGCAGGTCGGTCACGAGCATGCCTCGACCACCGCCCTCTACACCCACGTCTCGCCCGACTACCGGGCCCGGACCATCCGCGCCGCCCTCGACCGCATCACCACCCCCATCAAGGAGAGCTCGTGACCGGCCAGACGATCACTTACTCCTGGCGGCTGCGGGAGATCATGGCCGCTCGCGGACTGCACACCATCTCCGACCTGATCCCACTGCTGACCGACCGCGGCATCACTCTGTCCGCCTCACAGATCTACCGCCTGGCCAGCACCCGCCCCGACCGCATCTCCCTGACTGTCCTGGGCGCCCTCACCGACGCACTGGAATGCACGGTCGAGAACCTCTGTGCCTTCCGCACCGAAGCCACCCCCGCCCGCAAAGCCGCTGGCGCCAGCCCCACGGTGATCGACCTCAACACCACCATCCGCCCCAAGCGGGCCCGCATCCGCCGCACCGACTGACCATGAGCGAACACACCTGTCCCCGATGCCGTTTCCACGGGCAGCGCCATCGCTGGTGGGCTCACCGTTCCGACGGCGTCATCTGCCCTCGCTGCCACCTCACCCAACGGCTCACCGAGCTCCTTGACGACGGCACCGGTCGCATCGCCCCTGCACGGGGCATACACCGCACAACCCAATCCCGACGCGGGCCTGGTCTGGCTCTACTGCAACCAGCATGTCGCTCCGCTACTGACAGCTCTCGCCACCGGGCGCCTGCCACTCAGCCACGAAACGCTGGACGACCACCCGTCCCCGCAGACCGCCATGCACCTGCGTGACCTGCTCATGCAGCACGGGGTCCTGGACCACCGAGACCGCTACCTGATCCTCTTTGAGAACTGGCTCCGCCGGTTCCTCAGCGACGTTGAGCCTGTCGAAGACCAGCAGCTCGTCCAGCAGTTCGCCACCTGGCACAGCCTGCGCACACTCCGCCACCGCGCGGAACAAACAGGACTCACCCCCGGCGTCACCGCCGGACACCGCCGGACACCGCCTCCAGGCCAAGTTCACCAGCCGATTCCTTGCCTGGCTGCGTGAACACCACACCGCCCTCGCGGACTGCACCCAGGCCCACCTCGACCTCTGGATCACAAGCGGCAACACCTCGCGCCAGTCCAGCCGGGCATTCATCGTCTGGGCCCGCACCGGCGGCCTCCTCCCACGGCACCTCCAGCTGCCCTATCCGAAGAAGCAGCCTCGCGAGACCCTCACTCACCACGACCGTCTCCAGCTCCTGCACGAGCTCCTCGATCCCGAGCGATGCCGCTTCCTACGTGACCGGACGGCCGTCATCCTGCTCATGCTCTTCGCCCAGCCCCTCACCCGCATCGCCACCTTGACCATGGACGACATCGACCTCGATGGCACCGAAGTACAGATCACCTTTGACCATCACGGCGCCGTTCCAGTCCCGGAGCCCTTCGGCCAGGTGCTACGCGAGTACGCCGAGAACCGAGGCCCCTACAACATGGCGGCCAACCACAGCAGTCCGTGGCTCTTCCCCGGTCGCTGTCCTGGACGGCATATCCACTCGACCTACCTGATGAACTCGCTCGGAACCAGTGGCATCCCCCTCGTCGGCAGCCGCATCGCCGCACTCCGAGCCCTCGTCTCCGAGATGCCGCCTGCCATCGCAGCACAGGCCGTTGGTTACACCGCTCAGTGCGCCGAACGACATGCCAAGGCATCAGGCATGACATGGGCAAACTACGTCCCCGCCCGCCGCGGGCCCGACGAACTCACGACACCCTGATACACAATGCCGTCAGCACGGCTGGCTACCCGATCTGGGCTGAAGCGTGCACGACGAAGGAGTTGAGGGTCGCCCGTGCCTCGGCCGACTTCATCCGCAGTTCTTCACGGTCTGCTGCGCGGTGAAGAGCGCCGATCACCCCGATGGTCTGCTCTGCCCGTGCATGCAGGTCGCTATCCGGCATGAGCAGGCGGAGCTGGTGAACAGCCTGGAAGACCTGTCCGCGGATCCGGAAGGCTTCCGTTCTGGCGGCCACGTGCGCCGGGCCGTCCTGTTCCTCGTGCTGGCGATGCCACCAGTCGTGCTGGCTCCGTAGGAATTCGTTGGTCGCGGCGGTGAAGGCGAGGACGGCACTGCGGCGTTCGCTCCGGTCTGCCACATGCTTCTGGAACCGGTACCCCAGCAGAGAACCGAGGAGCGTTCCTGCCACGGCGATGAAGGTCGTAAGTACCTGGCCCACTGAGCTAGTTGACCATGTCTACTCCAGCATCAACAGGGCGCACAGCGGCGAGATATCGCACAGGCTCTGATGCGGCGGAGCGCCTGACGCCCTTGCTCGGATCCGGTGACGGCGGAGACGGAGACCGCTGGAGGCCCTTGCTGGCGCCCCGGCCGGCAGTCCGTGCGCCCAGACCCCGGGACCAGCGCCCGTGGCGGCGGGGGGGCTCTCTTCTGTACGCCCCGGGGGTACGGACGCACGCCGGTGCGTGACGTCGGTCACTGCCTCACGGAAGGGCTGCGTGGCACGCAGTGCCCAGCAGGAGGCCACCCGTGTCCGGAGATTACGGGCCTGGGCGGGGATTCCCGGTGTTCAGCAGCGCGGCACTGCATGCCGCGCCCATATCCGCCATACCAGACCGGATGGCACCCGCGATGGGTTTAGGGATTTTACGCAGAAATCTATGACCCCTGCATAAACGAACACGCCATTTTTAAAGGCGAATGTCCGATATGAGAGCACCGATTGCGACACATTTGAGTAGATAAAAGCTCAACGCACGAACGTTTGGCGGCCCACACTGCGTAAAGCTAGGGTCAGCACAGCGTGAGACCCGGGGGTCTGACCACCCGTATCCGGGGCCCACGCCGTTCCACTGAAATGCAAGATCAAAAGGAGCACCAATGCGGTCTTCCCCTGACCCTGCCGGACCAAAACCCCCACGTGGGAGGCTGTTCCGCAGTGCCGACTCTAACAGGCGTGACGAAATTCCCCAACGTCACGAACGCACAGTTCACATCGAGTACATCGCCATTCCGGTGGTTCCGATCGTCATGATCTCGTCGCCGACTCCGACGGGACTGACCGACTGGGTGCTGTCCGCAGGTACTGCCGCTCTGGCTCTCCTCGGGCGCCTGGCATGGAATTACGTCACCCCTGGGCCGCGCACGGCCTGACCGAAATGCCGGGGACGGCCTGAACGCCGTCCCCGGCACCCACCGGCATCGTGGTTCCCGACGAAACGGTTGGACTCCACCGCCGGAGTGACGAAATTCCCGCCACCCCCTTTCGCTTTCCCCGGGGAGCGGGACTCACCGCCCCGGGGCTCACCAAAGGACCCCTCACCGTGAACGGGACCAGCCAGCCGTGGTCCACGTGCCAGTACTGCGGCACCCCCTTCGAGATCAAACAGCGCGGCCGCCGGGCCAGCTTCTGCGGCCAGGCCTGCCGCCAGGCCGACTACCGCAAGCGCGAGCGCGCCAAGAAGAGCGGGGAGTCGTCCGCCAACGGCCCGCCCCACCCCCTGAGCGACCTGCACGAGGAACTGCGCGAACTCGTCCTGGACGGCCAGGAGGAGATGCGCCACCTGGTCCGACTGCTGGCCGGCGACGACGTCGCGGCCTGGGAACTGGTCGACATCGCCAACCAGTTACGCGAACGCATGGAAGCCGTCACCGCCGGCCTCATCACCCGGGCCCGCGCCACCGGCACCCCCTGGAAACTGCTCGGCACCATCTTGCACATGAGCCCCGAAACGGCCCGCCGCGTCTACCACGAACGCCGTGCCGAGCAGCAGCTCGCCCGCTACATCACCCACTGCCCGCCCACCGTCCCGCCCGCGGCCGAACCCCCCGCCGCGGCCGACGACGAGGAGGACACCGTGCCCCAGACCCCGGCACTCCCCCGCCAGCGCTCCGCCAACCGGCTCGCCCCCGTCCTTTCCCAACTCCAGCGCGTCAGCGGCATCCCCCTGCGCCAGCTCGGCCTGCGCGTCAAATGCTCCGCCTCCTACCTCAGCCGTGTCCTGAGCGGCGAACGCTTCCCCACCTGGAGCCTCACCGAAAAGCTCGGCTCCGCCCTCGGCGCCGACGCCCAGGTACTGCGCGAGGTCTGGAACAGCGAACACGTACGGCAGAACACACCCGCCGACGACAACGACCTCCACACCGCACTGCGCACCATGCACTCACTGGCCGGCCGCCCCACACTCCGCGACCTCGTCGCCGCCAGCAACGGCCTCCTGAGCCCCCACACCATCAGCACCCTGCTCGAGGGCAGCCACAGCACCGACTGGATCGACGTCGAACGCCTCGTACGCATCCTGGACGGCGAACCCGCCTACTTCCGCCCCCTGTGGGAGAGACACCAGCAGACCGCCCCCGCCGCCCCCCGCACCACCACCCCCGACCAACGGGTCAACCACCTCCTGGTCGCCTTCGGCAGCGCCTTCAACGACCCCGACACCCGCCTGCGCGCCCGAACCCGCCTGCTGACCCGCCTCGCCTAGTAGGACTTTGTTAGGTGGTGTCGTAGGGCTGCCAGGGTGTGGGTTGGTGGCAGGTCGGGCAGTGCCCTGACCAGGTGGCCAGCAGCTGCTGGAGTTGTGCGAGGACCTGATAGAGGGTCAGGCCCCGGCCAGGGCTTTTGGGTCGGTGCGCTGTTCGGTCAAAGAGAGGTGGGCCGCGGTCACCAGGGTGACGTGGCGGTGCCAGCCGTCCCAGGACCGGCCCTCGAAGTGGTCGAGACCGAGGGCGGTCTTCAGCTCGCGGTAGTCGTGCTCGATGCGCCAGCGCGTCTTGGCCAGCCGGACCAGGACACGGGGTGGCAGGTCGGCGGGCAGGTTGGAGAGCCAGTACCTGACCGGCTCGTCGGCATCCCTGGGCCACTGGGCGATGAGCCAGCGCAGGCCGATGGTGCCGTCGTCGGCGGGTTGGGGGCGCCGACCTGCCGGACGGACCCGCAGGAACACGAACCGGGCCCGCATCCGGCCCCGCGAGCCCCGTCGCCAGCCGACGGTGACGGCCCGGTCCCGGCCCGCGGCCCGCGCGTGCTCGCGCAGGCTGACCGGGCGGGTCCGGTAGCGGGGCAGCGGTCGTGGCCCCAGCCCGCCGTAGGGCAGAGTGACCGGCTCGATGGCCGCTGGGTAGGCCGTCAACTCACCCTTGACCTGCAGCACATAGGCCAGTTGCCGCTCTTCCAGCCCCCTGCGGAAGAAGGCGCTGTTGCCGTATCCGGCGTCGGCGACCACCACCGCGGGCCGCAGGCCGAACCCGGCCAGCTCATCGAGCATCTCCAACGCCAGCTGCCACTTGGGCCGGTGATGCACCTCTGTCGGGATGCGACAGTGCCGGCGCCGCCGGGCGGCATCAGGCCCGTCCCAGCTCCCGGGCAGGAACAGCCGCCAGGCCAGCGGGCAGGACGCAACGTCGGTGGCCGCGTGCACGCTCACCGCCACCTGACAGTTGGCGGTCTTGCCCAGCGGCGGGCAGTACTGCGCGGCCACCGCGGGCGACAGGTCACCGTCCTTGGGAATACCGGTGTCGTCCACCACCCATGCCTCCGGCCGCACCGCCCCAACCGCACGGTGGGCCAGCCGGTGCTGAACCGCGGCCACGGGCCAGGTCGATGACGTGACGAACTGCTGCAGCCGTTGATGATCGACGCCGAGCCGGCGGGCCATCGGCTGCATCGACTTGCGCCGACCGTCCAGGAGCAGGCCCCGCAGATACAGCCCGCCCTTGGCCCGCTGGTCCGACCGCACCAGCGGCGCGAACACCTCCGCCGCAAAATCCTCCAGCCGGTCACGGCACCCGGCAAGCTCCTCCGGAGTCATACCCCAGCGAACAACCAAAACCGGACCGCGAACAGCCACCTAACAAAGTCCTACTAGGCACGCACCGCACTCTCCGGCCACCGCGCCTCTCCGCGGCGGTTCCTCGCCGCGAGGAGGGCGCAACGGGACGCCGACAGCGGTGAACTGTGCTCCGTGACCGGACTGACTGCGATTGGCACTCGAACCGCTCACCCCGGTGGTCAGCTAGGGCCTGTTGTGAAAGTGCCGGTCACAGCCACTCGTTGAGGACTGCGACCAGCACGGTCGCCTCGTAGCGGACCGCGGGCTTGTCGCGCCTCGCGGCTACAGCCCGGTGGCGCTTGAGGCGGTTGATCCCGCACTCGACCGCGTGCCGCTGCTTGTAGTCCTCCATGTCGAACTTGGGCAGCCGTCCGCCTCGCGATCCGCGCTTGAGGCGGTTGCGGACGGAGGCGTTCAGCGGAAGGGTCCGCTCTCGGTTCGGCTGCGACCCCTTCGGAGCCTTCGGGCACATCAATGGCAACGACGAGGTCTTCCGGATCCCCCAAGAGGGCCCGTGCCCTTCGCGGACTGTGTGGCCGCGGGCAAGGAAGAAGACGGCAGGTGCTTCTCCTGCAACGCTCACGTCCATCCGTCCCTGGCATCAGGAAGCCCCTGGATCATGTCCGACAACGTGAACACCTTCGACAACAGCGTCTCCTCTAGCGGCGCCACTACCGAGATCCCACCATCTACCGGCCCCACTTCGCGTCCTTCACTCTGGCAGCCAAGAGCCTCACCGGGACCAGGAGCAAGGTCACGTACGAGACACACCCGAAGCAGACACGTACACCTTGCCGACCCGTGCCCGTAGCAAGCATCTGATGATTTCCTAGGTGGTGCCGGTCCCGCCCGCTACGGCGGGACCGGCACCATCTGTCGGCCTGTCGGCGAGCGGAGGACGCGAGTGTCGGTCGATGAGTCGTGGGAGAAGATCGAACGCTGGCTGAACCAGCACGCTGCGCAAGAACAGCCTCTGCCGGGGCCGTGCACCCGCTCCGAGCTGGACCGCCTCTACAGCGTGCTCGGCGTGCGGCTGCCCGAGGATGTTGAGCAATCGCTGTTACGGCACAACGGGTCGGGGCTCACCGATGTCATCCCGTCCACGTTCGCGCTCTACCACGTCAGGCAAATCGCTGACGATCATCTTGGAACGCTCAAGTACAGGCTGAAGAACGATCACTACGGCTCGGACGACAGCCGCTTGATCGTGCCGATCGGCGCGCTGGGCGAGATACAGCTCGTCGTCGACACCCAGACGGGGCATCTCGGGTCATGGGACATCGAGGAGACCGGCTACCGCTGGTTCGAAGGCACGGGGTGGGCATCCCTTTCGGCCGTGCTCGAAGTCACGGGAAACGCCCTGGCGTCCCCGCCCCCGTGGACCGCGGTCATGGGTGACGGTGATGAGTGGCGGGCCATCGATATGGACACCGACCTCCCGGGAACGCTGATCTGGGCCGACGTGAGGGGTTAGGCCCGTCGTTTGCCCCAGCAGGGCGCTGACGTAGGCCACCCCAAACAGCAATGTCTAGTGTCGGGCAGGCAGCACCTGCTCGGCATGCGTGCGGCCCGGCACCCAGGACAAGCACAGGCCGAACGTGCTCACGCCTGCTTCAAGAGTTGTGGCACAGGTGCCATTCGACGAGGTGGTACACCGGCTCGTCGACTCCGTGCGCCCTCGAACTCCAGGCGCTGCTAGCTATTTTCACCGCCCACGACCAACGATGACGACCCACCGAAGGAAGACGAGGAAGAGAAGCAACTACTGAGAACCCATCTTGAACCCTGGTGAGTGTCTTTGGCGATGAGGGGTTGGGATCCTTGGCCTTTCGGCCGGCGGGAGGAGACTTGTGACCGTTGAGGAGTCCTGGGAAAGGATCGAGCGCTGGATAGCCCGGTACGCCCCGGAAGAAGACCCATTGCCAGGTCCCTGTACTCCAGCAGACCTGGAGCGTCTCTACGAAGCGCTCGGGGACCCGCTACCGAAGGATGTCGAACGCTCGCTGCTACGGCACGACGGGTCAGGCATGACCGACATTCTCCCGCCCGGCTACACGCTTCTGAGTGTCGAGGAGATCCTCCGACATCGTGCGATCTGGTTGAAGTTCGGGGCGCTCAACGACGCCAACCTGGACGAGGGAGAGAAGCCCTTCCTCGTCCCGTTCGCGGCGTTGAGTGTGACTCAGCTCCTGGTCGACACCAGGACCGGCCGCCTCGGCTGGTGGGACATCGAGCAGTGCTTCGCCTGGAGAGATGATCCACCCTGGCACTCCTTTGCCAGTGCCCTGGACTTCGTCGGGAACCTGCTGGCCTCGCCACCTCCCTGGATCGCAATGCTGTCGGGCGACGAGGAGTGGGAGGTGACCGACAGGGACCCGGATTTCCCTGGGACGCTCGTATGGACCGAGGACCCCGTCGACTGACGTCCACCGGTCCGGCTTGAGACAGACTCGTCTTCCGAGTCACGGATCGGAACCGCACGGTCAAATGGCCTGAACTGCCGAGACCGGACGGGGAACTGCGGCCGGCGCCAGGCCCATCCACAGCAGCCGCCGAATCGCGCGGTGAGGGAGGCGAACCTGAACGCCTGGCCCAGACACGCCAAGAACTCGGCATATCCCCCTACAGCGCGCGGCCACTCATCGACACCGTCCGCACAGCCTGGTCCCTTCCGCAACCGCTACATTCCTCGGCCCAGGCCCAGCGCCTTGTCCTCTCCCCGGACCCGCATGGCCGCAGGAGGCCACGCGGGTCCGGGGAGAGAATCAGCACGCACCGCGCGGACAACCTGGCACTAGACCGTGATGGTGTCCTCCGGCGCAGGTACGTACTCGACTTCTTGGCGGCCGCAGCCCTCGGCAAGCTCCTGGAGCTTGGTCACCTCGGTCTTGTCGGCGGTCAGTGACCACCGGAGCTTGGTCGCCGTCCAGTCGGCCGCATAGGTGCAGCGGGCATCCGCGAGCGGCGGCAGCCACTGGGCCGGGTCTTGATCGGCCTTGGACCGGTTGGATTTCGCGGTGACCGCGACGAGCGACCGCTCGGCATCGAGGTCATTGGCGTAGTCCTGCCGGCGCGCCGGGCTCCACTGCGAGGCACCGCTGTCCCAGGCTTCGGCGAGCGGGACCATGTGGTCGATGTCGAGGCCCTTGGGGTCGGTGGCGGTCTGCCCGTCGTAGTACGAGAACCACGTCCCAGAGATGACCTTGCACCTGGCTTCGATGACCGGCTCGGTGCGGGACTCGGCGATCAGCACTTCGGCGCGGGTGCTGCACCGGTCGTGGTCCTCATCGATCCAGTGCTTGAAGCTAGTGCGCTGGTAGCCCTCCCTGGACTCGGCGGCGAGCGGCAGGGCCTTGATGGCGTCAGTCAGGGCCAGGCGGTGCGGTGCGGGGGCGGGCGGCGCTGCGTGGGCGGGCCCGGCGGCGAGAGCGGGCAGGGCGAGGAGCGTGACGGCGGCGAGTACACGCAGGGAAGTGTTGATCATGTACCGGTGATAGCCGTCTCCACAGGACAGTTGGGGGCAATGGGGCCCTGAGTCACTCGCGCGGGTGGATCAGTCGTACCGGAGAAACAACACGGCTGACCACAAGGGGAGGGTTATCCACAGCCCCCGATGGGGAGCCCTCGATCGCCGTACCGTGCTGACCTGTAGGACCACGAAAGGGGCGCTATGTACAGAGTGGATCTCGCGGGTGCTGCTGACCAGACACTCACCGCCATGCCGGACGACATGCACGAGGAGGCGCTCGCGCTCATCGACGATGCAGTCGCGAGCGTCCAGACCGGCAGTGGAGCCCGCATGGTAGTCGACGCGGTGCTCCGCGGGCGCTGTTGGATTGTCTATGCCGCTCTTGGTGGCCTGTTCGTCGTACTCGACGTCGGCAGAGCCGGGTGAACTGTGGCGCCCCCTGCTTGGGGCGCGGCCACCGCGCCGTCGCGAATCGGCGGCAGGTAGGCGTTGAATCGCGCGGGCCTAACGAGTTGGTGCGTGATAGCGGGTGGGCATGCTCTGTTGGTGAGGGGTGTGGCTGACCGTTCGGTACTCACGGATCCGTTGTTCACGGGCGTCTCGAGGGCTCATCTCGGCTCGTTGGTGGCGGAGATGGCCGGGCCGTGGGTGGTCTGTGTCGAGGGGCGTCGGTTCCGGGCCAGAGGCGGCGTGCGGAAGCGTGCGCCGGGTGCTGGTGCCCGCCACCGGCTGGTCTTCGTGGACCGGCTGGTGGCCACGCTGATCCACCTGCGCCACGACCTGCCGCACTCGGTTCTGGCTCTGCTCTACGGCGTGGACCGCTCCACCGTGCCCCGGGCTGTCGGGGAGGTCCGCCGCCTGCTTGCCGAGCGCGGGTTCGCCGTCCCGAACCGTCCTGGCCTGCGCCTGCGCACCCTGGAGGACGTGTTCGCTTACGCCCAGGCCGAGGGCGTTCAGTTGCGCTTGGACGCCACAGAAGTCCAGGTCCGCCGGCCTGCCGCGGGCCGGGGCGGACGACGGGCATTCGTGTCGGGCAAGAAGAAGCAGAACACGATGAAGGCCACCGTCATCGCCGACCACCAGGGCCGCACCCTGTGGACTGATGCCCTCAGGCCAGGACGGATGCACGATATGACCGCCGCCCGCGCGGCCGGGATCAGTAGATGTTTCGACCACTTCGACCTCGTCCAGGTCTTCCTCGACGACGGATACCTCGGCCTCGGACGGGATCATCCGGGCCAGGCTCTCACCCCACCTCGCAAACTACGACCGGGGGCGATACCACCCTTCGTCGAAGCCCGAGCACGCCAAAGGCACGATCACTCCTCATGCCGCATCACCGTCGAACACGCCCTCGCCGACCACAAACGCTGGAAGCAGCTGACGCGTTGGACCCACCGCCGCGACCGTCTGCCTGACACCTACCAAGCCATCGCTGCCCTCATCTCCGACCGCACCGCCATGAACTGAAAACAGCCGCGAGCACAGCAAACACGCCTCAACGGCTATCACGCACCAACTCGTAAGACGTCATTTCAGTTGGTGAGTCTGCGGTGGCATATGAGGGTTGCGGCGATGGCGGTGAACGCGAGGAAGTGTTCGGGCTTGCGTTCGTAGCGGCGGTGGAGTCGTCGGCAGCCGGACAGCCAGGACACGGTCCGCTCCAC